>JAUPKJ010000293.1 GCA_030837505.1 Actinomycetota bacterium | reverse complement strand
GTGTCCGCTCTCCGGGTCGCGGTGGGCGAGGTGGGTGGGGAGGGAGACGGCGGCGGTCGCCGCCACCGGGACGGCGGCGAGCACGACGGCCGTGGACACGCGCAGGCGGTGGACGACGTCACCGGAGACACCGTCCGGGATCGGACGCCCGGAGACGACTCCGGTGGCGAGCCGGACCGCGGCGGCGGCGGCCAGCGCGACACCCGGCAGGGAGAAGATCACGTAGTGGAGGTCCCACAGCGGCTTGACGAGCGACACCCCCCACAGCACGGACGCGGGGACGACCCCCCAGGCGCAGCCGAGGGCGAGGAGGGACCAGCGGGGACCGTCCGGCAGACGCAGCCGTCCCACGACGAGGCCCCCGAGAAGCACCAGCCCCGCCGCGCCGACGGCGGCGAGTCCCGCCGGGGTCCCGAAGGTGAGGATGAACAAGGAGGCGAGGTCGGACGGCGTCGGCGGCGCGATCCAGGAGACCTGCCCCCGCTGGGCGAACGCCGGGGAGAGGAAGGGGGCCGAGACACCGGCGACCGCGACGACGGCCCCCGCCCAGGGCAGGAGGGCCCGGCGGCGGGCGAGCAGCAGATAGGTGCCATGGCCGCTCACCAGGAGGAGCCCCAGCACGTTGAGCAGGCACAGCAGGACGAGACCGAGCCCGTAGACGATCCACCGGGGGAACGACGGACGCTCGACGGCCCGGAGCAGCGCGAGCGTCGAGAGCACCGCCACGAGGGTGACCAGGGCGAACGGCCGGGCGTCCTGGGCCCAGCGCGACGCGAGCGGGCTCACGGCGACCAGGCAGCCGGCCAGGGCCCCCGTACCCGTGTCCCCGGCCCGGCGTCCGACGCGGACGACGACGGCGGCGGCGAGCGCCATCGAGACCACCGAGATCAGCCGGACGCTCGTCACCGAGTCGTGGACGGTGACCGCCACGTGGGCGAGGAGGTAGAACGCCAGATGGACCAGGTCCACGTTCTCCGTGACCGCGAGGATCTGGTCGAGGGAGCGGCGGCAGATCGCCATCGTCGCGGCCTCGTCGCGCCAGGGGCTGGGGGCCCACACCCCCCACCCGTACACCGCGGCGGCGGTGGCACCGACGAGCAGCTCGGGTACGGCGCCGGGCGCGAACGCGGGCCGTTCACCTCCGCCGGGGACGCCGGGGACGCCGGGCCCGGGCGCGAGGCGGTGCCGTCCTCCCTGGTGGCCGATCTCGTCCGGACCGGTCCCCTCCCCGGACATGGGTGCGTGAACGGACACAGCCTTCTCCCGACGCTCGCTCTCCGGACCAAGTCCACGATCCTGGGCAGAGGATCGCAGACCGGACGCTTGGTTCGCTGCACACATCGGCAGAAGGAGTGTTTTCCGGGCACCCGGTGCGGGGGTTCAGCGGAACGGGCCCCGCGAGCCAGCCGATCATCGCGCCATGGTCCTCCTCGATCCCGTAGGCTCCGCCCCGACAGCATTGGTCCTTGTCAAGGATCCCCACGGGTGGTTCTCGGCGGTCCGGTCGCACCGCTCCGGTTCCGTCGAGCTGGCCGGGCCGGAGATCTGCGGTGGAGGTGAGTGGTGGCCGAGGAGGCCACGTCCCACGGGTCCGTGCGACCGGAGCTCCGGGAGCGGATGACCCAGGCCGTGCACGAGGCCGCGACCGCGACCTCCGGTCTCGTGGTCCTGATCGGGGAGCACGGCCCCGCGGCGGAAGCCTGGGACGCCGTCCTTCGCCCGCCGTCCGGACCGTCGCCGTCCGGCCTGTCCCCGTCCGGACTCTGGCGCCGGAGCTGGTGTCCCCGGGACGCCGGTGACCTCCTCGCCGGGCTGCGGGCCTCCGTGCCCGTCGCGCCGTGGACCGTCGTGAGGATCAGCGACCTCCGCGCGGTCCTGATGCCGGTCGACGCCGTGCTCGGGGCCGAGGTCGCCTCGACCCTGCGCGGGGTGCTGCGGCGTCCCGCGGACCGTCCCCTCCTCGTCGCGGCGACGATGCCCGTCGACCGTGAGGGGTGGCGGCTGCTGACCGAGCCTCCCGCCTCCGGTGGCCACGACCGGTGGGCCCAGGCGCGAGCGCTCCTGCGGGAGGCCGCCGTCCTGATCATGGACGTGCCGAGCCGCCCGGGCGCGGGACGCCCCGGCGCCTCGCGGACGGCTGAGCTGCCGGAATCCGAACCTGTCCCGTCTGGTGCCGTCCTGTCTGTCGCGGTCCCGCCCGATGCCGGCTGGCCGGGGAGCGATCAGGTGGGGGGCGACCTGCCGGAGACGGTCCTGCCGGGGTCCGGCGGGAGCCGGGCGCGGGACGGGGACGAACCAGAAAGTGATCGAGAACTGCTCGGGGAGAACACCGTGGTGATGATGGGGACGGCAGTCCGTGAAGGAGTGCCGCGTTGGGTGCCGGCGGCGCTGCCGGGGGAGGGCCAGTCACGGCCGACGCCGGAGGAGGTCCGGCTGCAGGCGCTCGACCTGGAACGGGCGGGCAATCCCGCCGGCGCCGTCCGGCTGTACGAGAGGGCGGCGCACGAAGGTGACCTCGTCGCGCTGTCAGGGCTGGCCCGCCTCTGGGCGAGCCACCCGGCAGGACTCGGAGGATCAGCGAACGGTCACGGAGCCGGACAGCGTGGCGACGTCGGGGGAGCGGACGACGACATCGCGGAGATGTTCCGTCGCGCCGCGGACGAGCGGAACACCGGAGTCCTCTTCGGGCTGGCCGCCGCCGGGCACCCCGGGGCCTTCGACCTGCTGACACGCCTGCGCGCCGAGGCCGCTCTCCAGTCCTGACGCGCCTCCTGACCCCTGACCCGGCCCGGGTCAAGGGTCAGGAGGCTTCGCGTCATCCATCAGCCACCACAGAACGACATGCGTGTCGAGCAGGAGTCTCACGAACCTGCTCCGAAGTCGTCGGCGATGGCGTCGTTGACGCTGGGGGAGTCCCAGTCCTCGGCCAGGTGGAGCTGGTCGCGCAGGACTCCCCGCCCTCGACGGCGGATGGTCCCCGCCAGAGGCACAACCCTGGCCACCGGTGTCCCGGCCCGGCAGATGATGACTTCTTCCCCCCGTTCCACCCGCTCCACTATCCGCGACAGCTGCGTCTTGGTCTCATGGATGTTGTAGCTCGCCGCTGGCTCACTCACCGTCCACCTCCATAGCTAACTAACAAAGTCCGCACCAGGGATGTCGGCAAGGATCATCGGGACGCGACTTCGTGACGCCGTGGCGGCGTAGTGCGAAAACCAGCCGACTGCGCAGCGCCGGGGCCAGCGTGAGTGCTCTCGGCAGGGTGAGTGGTACCGTACTCAGGTACGTTTCACGGAGGAGGAGCCATGGCGATCACCGCGAGCGAGGCGCGTCGCAGCCTCTTCGGCCTGCTGGAGCAGGTCAACGACGACGCCGAGTCCGTTGAGATCATCAATCGCAGAGGGGCTAAGGCCCACCTCGTACCCGACCAGGAGTACCGCTCCCTGCGTGAACTGGCACACCTGGTAGCCAGCCCGGCCAACGCCGCGCAGCTGTTCCAGGGGATCATGGAGGCTCGCGAAGGCCTCGGCGTGCCCCACGATCTGATCAACACACCTGACGAAGTCGCGTCGTGAAGCTGGCCTTCATTCCCCGCGCGTGGGAGCAGTACCTGTACTGGCAGGGCCAGGATCGTGCCACTCTCCGGCGGATCAACCGGCTCATCGACGATGTCCTGCGCTCACCGTTCGAGGGGATCGGCAAGCCGGAGGCGCTGAAGCATCTGGGCGCCGACATCTGGTCGCGGCGCATCGATGAGCAGAATCGGTTGGTCTATCTCGTTGGCGACGAGACGGTCACGATCATCCAGGTGAGATACCACTACTGAACGTCTGCTCGTTCTTGTCGACGGGATGCGGCCTTGAGTGGAGTCCCGCAGAGGGGCGCCCGCCTGTGCTCCCATCTAGGTAGCGGAATGCTACGCCTACTTCACCGCCTCCAAGGGAGCGTCCCCGATCGAGTCGGTCCAGGCTCTGCTGGACACCCTCGCCGGTTCGACCCTGCCCACGGACCCGGAGACGATCCTGGTCAATACCCCGATGGCGTGGCTGGCCGTTTTGCGGGTCCTGGCCGCCGCTGTCCCGGACCGGCCCTGCGTGATCGTCCTGGACGAGGTCCCGTGGCTCGCTGACCGTGACGACACCTTCTACGGCGCCCTGCAGACCGCCTGGGACCGCCTGCTGTCCCCCCGGCCGGTGCTGCTGCTCCTGCTCGGCAGCGACGTGCACATGATGGAGCGCATGTCGGCCTACGACCAGCCGTTCTACGGCCGGGCGGACACCATGGTCCTCGGCCCGCTGACCCCACCCCAGGTGGGTACCGCCCTGGAACTGGGACCAGCCGAGGCCATCGACGCCTACCTGATCACCGGTGGGCTGCCCGGCATCGTCCGGTCCTGGCGGCCGGGGGACCAGCCGGAGGCATTCCTGCGTGAGGTCTGCGACGACCCGGCGTCCCCGGTGTTCTCCGTGCCCGAGTCCGCTCTCCAGGCGGAGTTCCCGTCCCCGGACGTGACCAGCCAGGTCCTGCTCGCTGTCGGTGCGGGGGAGCGCACTCAGGCACGCATCGCCGAGGCAGCCGGCAGCCGGGCGGGTGCGGTCCCGTCCGGCACCTTGAGCCCGATCCTGCGCCGTCTGGTGGAGGAGAAGCGTGTCCTGGCCCTGGAGCCCCCGCTGTCCACCAAACCAGGGCGGCCCGCTATGTACCGGGTCGCCGACCCCAACCTGCGGCTCTACCTGGCGATCCGGCAGGCCCACGAGCTGTCCCGGCGGGGCCGTCCGGACGCGGCCTACGCCCTGGTCGAGCGTCGCTGGTCCTCCTGGCGGGGCCGGGCGGTCGAACCGGTGGTGCGCACCGCGCTGGAAGAGGCGTGGCTGTCCGGGGCGTTGCCGGTAGCGGCCGGGGCCGAACCAGGATTCGTCGGCGGCTGGTGGAACCGGACCTTCTCCACCGAGGTCGACCTCGTCGGCGCGGACCGGGGGCCGGTCGCGGAGCGGATCGTGTTCGCCGGGTCGGTGAAGTGGCACGACTCACCTGTTGACACGCACGACGTCACCGCACTGCGGCGTGCCGCCGGAGCCGTGCCGGGTGCGCCACCGGACGTCCCCACGCTGATGGTGTCCCTGTCCGGCCGGACACGGGACGTGGACCCTGCCTCGGTGACTGCCTGGTGGGGGCCAGCCGACGTCATCGGCGCCTGGCAATGAGCGGCGCGGCCCGCGTGTCGTGGAGACGTGGCGAGCAGCGCCACAGCGAGCACCAACTCTCGATCAGGACGGCATACAGTGCAGCGACGGGGGAGCGGCAGGGGCCTCTCCGCCGGAGGCCGTGAACCCGAACGCGGTGGAGGCCTTCGTCGCGAGCCGTTCGTTCCAGCCGAGTGCCGAGGCGGTGTAGGACTGGCCGTCCGGGGCGACCGTGGCGTTCCAGGCGCTACCGACGGACTGCCCGGCCGGCAACGCGAAGTGCACCATCCAGCTGTTCAGCGGGACAGGTCCGGTGTTTGTCACGACGATCTCGCCCTGGTACCCGTCCCGCCACGAGCCAGTGGTGCGGTACTCCGCCGAACAGGCAGGGACACCGCCGGCTGGCGTCGTCCCGGCTGGCGTCGTTCCGGTCGGTGTCGTTCCGGATGACCCCATCCCTGTCACCTGGCCGTTGCCGCCGTCGAAGACGACGTCCGAGCAGCTGTAGAAGGTCTCGGTGCTGTCGCTGCGGCTCCACACCGTGTAGACGACGTGCTCGCCGGACTTGCCCGCCGGCAAGGTGCCCGTCCACCTGTACTTGCCCTCGACGGTGCCGACGCTTCCGCTGCGCGGCGGGTCGGCGACCGACAGGAACGGGGAGGACTCCAGGTCGTCCCAGCGGAGGGGACGGGACGGGTCG
>JAUPKJ010000292.1 GCA_030837505.1 Actinomycetota bacterium | reverse complement strand
TTCTGACCCGCCCCTGACCGGAAACACGACACGAAGCAGCGGACAGCGAAGACCAGCACGAACAAGCCATCACCACGCAGCGAAACAACATTTCCGAGCTTATTCCAGCGCAGCCATTCGCCTACTCCAGCACATTCATTCTCGCTTCTTTCCCGGTGCGTGAGTTCTGCCCGTGTTCCGGGGCGTTCTTTCCCCCTTGTGACGTGAACCGATCCCAGCGCAGCTCAGCTCAGTTCAGCGTGATTCAGCTGGTCGAGAGGGGGGCCGGGGACGTGAGTACGCCGTTCCCGGCCTTCCGGTCCACGTCAACCGTCCGGCTACGGGCCGGTCTTCTGTTCGGGGGTGGTACGCGTGTCCGTTACTCAATCTGTCGCACCCGGGGCGTCCGGGGCGCTCGGGGTTCCCGATGGTTCTGATGGTCCCAGTGGTTCCGGTGCCCCTGGGGGTCCTGGTGGGGTTCTGGGTGGTGGTGTGTTGGGGGATTTGGTGCGGGTGGTGTCCGCGCGGGGGTATGGGGCGTGGCGTGGTGAGGTCGAGCGGATCGGGGGGTGTTCGCATCCGCGGAAGTTCCGGGGTTCGACGCGGTGGGTCGATGGGGCCGGGCGGGTGGTGCGGGAGTTCACCAGTGGCAGCCTGCCGGGGGGTGTGCTTCTGGCGCCGTGTCAGAACCGGCGGGCGTCCCGGTGCCCTTCCTGTTCCCGGGTGTATCGGGGGGACGTGTATCACCTGGTCCGCGCTGGCCTGACCGGCGGGAAAGGCGTCCCGGACACGGTGGCCTCGCATGCGCGGGTGTTCGTGACGTTGACGGCGCCGTCGTTCGGCCCGGTCCACGCGGCCCGGTCCGCGGGTGGTCGCCCGGTGGCGTGTCGCCCCCGCCGGGCTGGGGCGAGGTGTCCGCACGGGCGGTCCCTGGGGTGTTGGGAGGTCCACGATCCGGGGGATCCGCAGGTCGGGGCCCCGGTGTGTCGGGAGTGTTTCGACTATGTCGGGGCGGTTCTGTGGAACGCGTACCTGGGGAAACTGTGGCACCGGTTCGTGACCTATCTGCCTCGGGCTCTGGCCAGGGCGACCGGTCGGACGCACGCAGCATTACGGGCTGCGGTCCGGTTGTCGTACGTGAAGGTGGTGGAGTGGCAGGCGCGGGGCCTGGCGCACGTTCACGCGGTCGTCCGCGCGGACCGGGCTCCGGACCTGGAGGCCCCGGGTGGGGGTCCTGGTCCGGCGCCCGGGTGGGTGACGCCCGAGGCCCTGGGGCGGGCGGTGCGGGAGGCCGTGGACGCGGTCCGGGTGGTCGTGGAGGCCGGCTCTCACGGGGGGCGGGTCCTGCGGTGGGGCGGGCAGGTCGATGTCACCACGATCCCGGCGACCGAGGAACCCGGGAGTAGCGAGGGGGAGCGGGCGGCCCGGTACCTCGCGAAATACGCCACGAAGGACGTGACGGATCCGGACCTTGCCGGGCAGGATCCCGGTACTCCTCGGGGGGCGCATCTGGCCCGGATGGCGGCTACGGCCCGGGACCTGTCCGCCCTGCCGGGCCTGGGCAGGATCGGTAGGCACGCCCGGACCCTGGGCTACCCCGGACACGTCACCTCCAAGTCCCGCGCCTACTCCACCACCCTCACGGCCCTGCGGCAGGCACGCGCACGGCACCGCACCGGCCCGGACCCGGGTCCGGGGGTCCGGCGTTCTTCGGCCTGGCGGCTCGTGGGTCATGGTTGGTCCCCCGGACAAGCTCTCATCGCAGCCGAGGTCGCACGAGACGCGGTGATCAATCGCGCGGCGGCCCGCGACGCCGGGGGCGGAGCGGGCGCCGCGCCCCCGGGCGGGAGGGTGGGCCTGCGCGCGGTGAGGGGGCAGGCGGAAGTGAGCGGCGCCCGGTCCGCCCCTTCCTGTTCCTCCTTCCGTGGTTCGGGGGCGGGACGGTGACCGGGCCGGAACCCGACCGGTGCTCTCAGTCCCCCGGACCGGTTCCCCGGGACGGTGGCACACCGGTACCGGTACGGGTATCAGGGTCTGGGGCGGGTCCGGGGTCGGTGGAGTGGGAGGAGCATCTGCGGCGGGTGTGCGCGGGTCTACCGACCCGGATCAGCCCGGAGGGGGCGCGTCGCCTGGCGCGTCTGCTGGATCCCGGGACCGACTACCGGCAGACCGGGACCTGACCCGCCCTTCGCCCTTCCAGGGGTGCCGGTGGGGCGGGTCTGAAGGTGGGGCGCTCCTGCCAGACCCGCAGGAGCGCCCCACGCACGGTTCAGGTCACAGGGGGTTGGGTTCGATCGTGATCCGCTCCAACTGGACGCGCGGGCCCTTGCCGGTGTTCTCGGCGATCGTGACCGACGCGAACAGGAACCGGATGGTCGCGTTCATCCGGTCCTCGTCTCCGGCGTCCTCCAGACGCTGCCACGCTTCCGGGGCGTCGGGGCCGGTCAGGCCCTTGAGCATGGCCGCTGCGGGGCGGACCACGGTGCGGGTCTGCAGTGCCCGCAGGCGCTGCTCGACGGTGCGGCGCATCTGTCGGTACTCCCGGGCGGTGATCTCCCGGGCGTCCCACATCTCCTTGAGCTCGACGAGTTCGCCCTGTTCGGCGGCGAGCTGGGCGCGGGTGTGTTCGGGCAGGACCGTGGACACGGGGTCCCCGGGGGCTTCCAGGGCCTGCAGCTGCCGGATCGCTGCCTGCGTGACGAACGCGTCCAGGGTCCCTCGGGCGATCGACCGGCGGCACACCGCGTCGTCCAACCGGCTGGTCCGCACGCACGTGTAACGGTCGTTCGTCCCGGACATCATCGTCCCGCACTTCCCGCACATCACCAGTCCCCGCAACCGGTAGAACCGCTTGCGCGCGTTCTTCTCGGCGTACACCGCGCCCCGGTACGCGAGTCGTTCCTGGACCTCCCGGAACGTCCCCTCATCGATGATCGCCTCCCACTCGCCCCGGCCGATCGCCTCGCCCCGGAACATCCGGATCCCGACCACGTGCGGGGCCCTCAACAGGCGCCGGACGGCATCGGTCCGCCACGTCGTCCCCCGGGACGTGGGAACCCCCCGCCCGACCAGCACCTGAGCGATCCCCCGGGGCGTCTGCCCGTCCAGGAACCGCGCGAACACCTCCCGCACGATCTTCGCCTCGTCCTCCACGATCACCAACCGCCCCTTGCCCGCGATCGCGTACCCGTACCCCCTCGCCCCGTGAAACAGGCCCTCCCGCGCCCGCTCCACCATGAAATCCCGCAACCGCCGAGACGTGTCATCACTGGACCGACAGGCGTGCGCGACCTCGATCCGCAACAGGAACCGGTCATCCGGATCCGAAAGATCCCGGCGGTTCGCCTGACCGTGCAACGTGATCCCGCACTCCTCCGAGATCATCAACAACTCCTCCAGGTCCGCGGGCTGACGCATCAACCGGTCCGGGTGGTAACAGATCACATGCCGGACCTCCCCCGACCGGGCAGCCTCCAACATCCGATCCCAATCCTTACGCTTGCGGTTCCGTTGCCACGCGGACCGGTTGTTGTCCACGAACACGTGCCCCGGCCGGATCACCAACCCGTACCGCTCGGCGATCTCCCGACAGATCCGCTCCTGCCGCTCCACCCCCGTCTGATCCTCGTCCCTCGCGTGCGAGATCCGGCAATACACCGCCGCATCCTGCCCCGCCCACCCCTCCCGCGACCTCGCCCCCTGCGCGACCCCGGACGCCTCCCGCAACCGCGCGACCCGCGCCGTCCGACGCGCCTCCGCCCCCTCCGGAACCGGACCGACCTGGACAATATCCCCGTATGTACTCATAGACCTATAGTACGAAACACACCTGTCGTCGGCCGACGCCCAAACCAGGGCGCCGACCTCCTGCCGCCTTGCCGGCCACCACCCGGACGCCGCTCCCTGATCGAAGCCACCTCTTGCCGGTCACTCTTAGGCGGTCTGGTCGTCGGGAACCCGAACGCTGCGGTGCCCGCAGCTGGGATCGCGCAGGAGCTTGCGCAGGGGTACCCCCAATCCGTACGTGGAGATCCTTCTTCGGGGAGCGATTCTCAGGACGCACGCCCCCCGGACGGTCGTCGGGTCGACCGTCATGATCTTCTTGAGCCGTTTGGCGCTCCGTAGCTGCATGATGTGCGGGTCGTCCACGGGCAGGACCTCGGCCGTGCCCTGGAACTGCACCGCCAACGGAGGCCCCAGGGGGAACTTGCGCACGGGGATGCTGACAGCGACGTTCGGGTTCTCCCGAATGTTCCGGGTCTTGATCGAGTCTTCGCTCACCAACAGGTACAGTGTCATGCCGATCGGTGCATACAGGATCCCCACGGCGTGGGGCCGGTTCGCGGCCGACGACGTCGCCAAAACGCAGAAAGATCTTCTTCCTACTGCTCGCCGGGCTGTGTCGAACTGTTTCCGTTCGTCGAAGCCCTGTGCGTTCCCGGTCGTGGACATGACCTCACCTCATAGCGTCGTCGGACAGAACTCTGTCCGCTCGCACCACTCTTCACCGGACAGGAGATCGAGAGCCACCACCGGATACCACGGGTCGCGAAGCGGCTCCCGAGGTGTGACCTCCGGGGGAGAAGCTCAGGAACGTGTCGGTGTCTGTTCGCCAGGATTATTTCCGGCCCTGCCGCCGTTGGAGCGGTCGGTTCTCGGCCCGGGGACGGGGAACGGCCGCCGCCGGGCCGAGCGCCCGTCGTCCGCAGCAGCCCGGCGGCCGCTCCGATTCCGGCGCAGACCAGTCCGGAGAAGCGACACCATTCGTCCGTACAACCTGGTCGCCCGGGAAGCCACGGCTCTTCCCGCACCGCTCTGCATGAACTCGGTGGGATCAAAGATGATCATTTAATACTTCCCGGTGCAGTGCGTGGGGACCAACCGAACAAGCCTATCGGTGTTCGGTCGGTCACGGGCGAAACTATCGAACAGCTTTTGACCTCGGAATCGGGCATGAGTGTACAGACTTATGCCCCCATGGGTGGCGAAACTATCGAAAAATGTGACCCTGGCGATCGAATCCCCGTGTTCTGCATGGTCGGTTCAATGATCAGCTGTGGGAGGACCCTTCCGAGGGCAGAAACTTTCATGTACCTCGGTGGCCACGGCCTGCGCCGGGTGGTCGGGGCCCTGGCCCCGGCACCTACTCGCCGATCAGCGTTCGCCGACGTCCGACCCCACGGACAAGGTCGGGCGGTGCCCTGTGGGCGCAACCGGGTCCGTCGGCAGGCGATCCTCGGAGAGGAGCCCTCCTCGGTCTGGAGTCGATGGACGGGAAAGGCCAAGGTCCAACGTGCCGAGTAAGATAGCGGACCGATAGGGACATAATTTGACAAAACAACACGTGAAGGCTCTACTGGTGGAGTGTTCCGTGGAATGTACTCCGTTGCGGGGGAATGCCGATGAACCGCGAAACTCCGAAGACCCTGCGTTCCGACCGTTCCGAAGCCGATCGAAATCCTTCCCAGCTGCGCATAGATATCCTGGGCGCGCTGGTGGTCCTCCGAGGGGACACGCCCCTGGATGTGGGCCCCGCGATGGTTCGTAACCTACTGGCCGTCCTTGCGCTGAATGTTGACAAACCTGTTCCGAGAGACAGGATCGTCCAAGCTCTCTGGGGGGACGCTCCGCCTTCGACCAGCAGGAACCTTGTCCACGGGTACGTCTCCCGCCTCAGATCACAGTTGAAGGACCCGTCGTCGACGGACGAGGACGAGACTCTCGTCATCCGGGATGGCTCCGGGTACCGTCTGCGCGTGGACCCCGAATCGGTGGACGCCACTCGTTTCGATCTGCTGAGCCGCAAGGCCCGCCGGGCCGTACGGGAAGGCCGGGAACCGGAGGCCCTCGGCCATTACGAGAAGGCTTTCGAATGCTGGAGGGGCGAAGTACTCGAAGACCTCGAACCGCAGATCCGGCAAATGTCGGCGGTCACCGCCCTCACCCAACGGTGGATCGATTCCGTCATCGAGTACGCCGTGCTGTGCCGTGCACGGGGCCTGCACGCCTCTGCCCTGGGGTATCTCCGGAGGGCAACAGAGGTCTCCCCTCTCCACGAGAGCCTGCACGCCCGATTGATGACCGCCCTGAGCGACGTCGGCGATCGGGCCGCGGCCCTGGAAGTCCACGCCGCCATCCGAGAACGTCTGTCCACGGAACTCGGAGTCGACCCCGGCAACGACCTCCAAACCGTGTACCTGCGGATCCTGCGGGAGACCCACGACGAGCCCGCCGACAGTGAAACTGCCGGTCGGACCACACACAGGCCCTCGGCCCTCCCCGGATCCTCCCCGGCCCCGAAGGATTCCGGATCGCTCCCACCGGCCCGCAGCACGTCCCGAAGGCCGCGGTGGCACTACGCCCTCGGGGTCGTCGTGTGCCTCACCATGATTCTCTCGGGGACCTGGGCTGTTTTTCTGCGGGACAATGAAACGGCCCGGACCATAGGAACATCATTTCATGAAGATTTCACAAAACCACTGGATCAGAAGATATGGAAATCGTATGACCAAGATTTTCCGAACGGATCCCGGTGGACACCGAGTGCGGTGACCGTACGCGACAACGAATTGCAGATCACCGGGAAAGGGAGGAACAGCACTGGGGCGGGGAATACTGCTGGGGGCGTCATGATCAGACGGAAGAGCGCAGTTCCCTCCCGGTACGGGGAATGGCAGGTCCGGGCAAAATTCGATGCCGGGTCCGGCTACGCTCCCGTCATCGGACTGATCACTGAAACTAAAAAATTGGGTTCGGAGTACATTACCCTTGCACTCGTGGAGCAACCCGACAGAAGCGGGGGGTACGCTCTCTTTCGGAGCACTGGTGATGAACAGTATCGGAGCGATCCTCAGGAGGCCGATCTGACGGGTTGGAACACCTACTCCCTCGAGTGGCGACCCGATTTCTTGAAGATCTCTCTCAACGATCTGGTGATCTTGGACACGCGAAAAATGTCCAATGATCCAAAAATCCCCTCGACTCCCATGTTCTTCTACATGCAGCTGGAAACGGGGCCCTCCGATTCCGTCCCCGCGGCGAACGAGGAGACCCCCGACCAGGTGGTCATGCACGTCGAATGGGTCAAGTATCATGCTTGAGCCGAAAAAGTAATACTTCACATCAGACCGGACATGCAGCAAGCTGTCCCCCATGAACATGCGTTCCTCAGCCCGGACGCCCTCCTCCGCCCGGGACTCGTCCCTTCCTCCGAAGCCTCCGGAGAACTCCGAACCACCCGAGCTGTCGGACAGTGGCGCCTCGGACAGCGGCGCCTCGAACAGTGGAACGCCGTCGGCCGATTCCCGGCCGGAGGAGTCGTCCGTCGCCCGGGCGAACACCGCACGCGTGTACGACGCCTGGTTGGGCGGGAGCGAGAACCTGCCGGTGGACAGGGCCCTCGCGGCCGAGATCGCCGAGCGGGCTCCCTGGGTTCCCCTCGGGGTGAAGGCGAACAGGGCTTTCCTCGAACGGGCCGTGGAATTCCTCGCCCGCGTCGGAGTGGACCAGTTCCTCGACATCGGGACGGGGCTGCCCACGGCCCGGAACGTCCACCAGGTTGCCCAGGACATTCTCCCGGACGTCCGGGTCGTCTACGTCGACAACGATCCGGACGTCGTCTCCCAGGCCCAGGAGATCCTGGCCGGTCAAGGGAAAGTGACCGCGATCCTGGGCGATGCCCGTGACCCGAGGGCCGTCCTGGAACGCGCAGCGCAGGACGGTGGGCTGGATCTCTCCCGCCCGGTGGCCCTCCTGTTCATCGCGGTCCTGCATTTTTTGTCCGACGACGACGACCCGGCCGGGATCCTGAACTCCTTCCGGGAGCGCCTCGCCCCAGGCAGTTTCCTGGTCGTGTCCCATGTCACCCCGGTCACGGGTGCCAACGCTCCCGCAATGCGCCAAGCGGTACGGATGTACCAGGAGAGGGCGGTTCCGTTCATTCCCCGCAACCGCAAGGTGGTCGGCCGACTGTTCGGGGACTGGGAGCTGATACCCCCGGGGCTCGTGGAGATCGACCAATGGCGCCCGGTCACCAAACGCCGGGCAGAGGCCAGGGTCCCGGCCCTGGGGGCGGTCGCCCGACTCGTTCGGTAGACACGGAGCTCCGCACGGGGCAGGTGATGCGTGCCTTCACGCGTGCATCGCCGAGCGGTTCCGAGTTCGAAGCTTTCCTTGTCTCCCTGCGAACAGCAGTCCCTGCCACGTCGGTCTCCAGCGTCCGGAACAGGGAAGATCGATCAGAGCGACGATATCCACCTTCCCACTGGTGAAGTGTTCATTGCGTAGATATCGAATTTATGTACTAGATGATCATCCTATGTCCTGATGAAAGCGGAGCCCGGAATGAGATCCCTTCTCCCGACCCGTTCGCCCTCCATCTCTCTGTGCCCGAGGAGAGCCCCGCGCGCGGTCCTCGCCCTGGCCCTCGCCGCGGCCTGTGTCGGGGGCACAGCCGCCCCCGCCCTCGCGGCCGATGCCGTCACCATCACTCTCCGAGGCACGAGCGCCACGGCCGACTCCACCAGCGGTGTGTCCATCAGCGGCGGCACCGTCACGATCACAGCACCGGGTACGTACCGGTTCACCGGGACCCTCACGGACGGGCGGGTCCTGGTGAACTCTGCCGGCAGCGGTGAGGTGGCCCTCGTCCTCGACGGGGCGAAAATCATCAACAACAGCGGATCCGCTGTTCGGATCACGAAGGCCTCCTCGGTGTCCCTGACCCTTCCCGAAGGGACCTCGAACGCGTTGAGCGATGCCTACGTCTATCCCGCCGACACCCCCGAGGCGGCCTTCCACACCGTCGCGAGCCTCACCGTCGGCGGGGCGGGATCCCTGACGATCCGGGGGAACGCCGCGGACGGCCTGGTCAGCACCGCCGGCCTGACCATCGCCTCCGCGAACATCACCGTCACTGCAGCCGATGACGCCATCCGGGCCAAGACCTCCCTGACAGTCTCCTCCGGCACCATCACGGCGACCTCCGCAGGAGGGGACGGTCTGAAGACCACGGACAAATCCAGCACCTCGTCCGGGCGGATGAGTATCGGTGGCGGAACCCTGAAGATCAATGTCGAGAAGCGCTGCCTGCAGGCGGCGACCTCTCTGAGCATCACAGCCGGCACCCTGGACCTGTCCTGCGGCGGCAAGGCCCTGGACGCCAAAGCAACCCTGACGTTGTCCGGAGGCACGACCACGGTCTCCCGCTCCTCCGAAGGGGCCGAGAGCACTGAGATCACCATCAAGGGTGGTTCCCTGTCCGTGACCTCCATCGACGATGCCCTCAACGCCACCGACGGGTCCACTCCTCCCGATCAGGTGTCCACTACGGCCCGGCTGGCGATCTCGGGTGGGACTGTCGTGCTCGACGCGGGAGGGGACGCCCTGGACTCCAACGGCTCGACGGAGATCACTGGGGGCACCGTTGTCGTCAACGGGCCCACTGTCACCACGAGCAGCGCCGTGGCCGTCAAGGGGACCTTCATCGACGTCGCGGGCACGCTTCTCGCCGTCGATGCGACGTCCGCGATCCCGGCGCCCGGGCAGGGGAGCCAGGGCCATCTCAACCTTTCCCTCAGCTCGTCCCGACCCGCGGGCACCACTGTTCAGATCGTGGACTCCTCCGACACCGTGGTGGCGGCCTACCAAGCGCCCAAAGCGTTCCGATCGCTGCTCCACGCCTCGAAGCAGATTGTCCCCGGCCAGGAGTACAGGGTCTACACCGGCGGCACCGTCTCCGGGACTTCGATCGGCGGACTGTACGAGGGGGGCAGCACCTCCGGCGCCACCCTGGCCAAAACCGTGACCGCCGCGGGCGGCCCCACCCCCTGAAACAGCCCCGTCCCCTCACCCGATCCACCATGTGACTAAGAGTGACCGGCAATAGGGGGCTTCGATCAGGGAGCGGCGTCCGGGTGGTGGCCGGCAAGGCGGCAGGAGGTCGGCGCCCTGGTTTGGGCGTCGGCCGACGACAACGACGCCGGGCGCCTCCCGGTCGTCGCGAGCCGAAGCCACCTATTGCCGGTCACTCTAAGAAGCCGCGCCCAGTTTCGGCACCCGTCGGGCCGCTCTCCCTTTTCCGGGAAGAGCGGCCCGACCAGTTCGATGCCCGGGCGGGAGAGGCGGCCACCTACCGTCGAGCGCCGGCCGGTGGACAGCTCCGCGACCGTCGCACAGGCA
>JAUPKJ010000034.1 GCA_030837505.1 Actinomycetota bacterium | reverse complement strand
GTGGAGGGGCAAGCCGGGCAACGTCACACGGCAGAACACCGGCGCACCTTTCGGAGCCGCGGGGGGGTCGCCTCGGAGTCGGGGCGAGAGCAGTGGACAGCCGAACCCCAGGCCGAACCCCAGGCCGAACCTGGGGCCGAACCCGGGGCCGAACCCGGGGCCGAACCCGGGATCGAGCCCTGACTGCTCCAATTGAGTGACCGGTTCATCACATGAGGTCAAGAGGTACACTCCTTCCTCTGTCCTGATTGAATTCTCGTCTGTCCTGGAGTGCGTGTCGGTGCTGGCCGGTTCCTGGCGAGGACACGCGGGTCGGCCACCTTCTCGTCCGACGCCGTCCACTTTCTTGGCGGAGTCCCGCACTGCGGCGTCCCGATTCACGGCGGTCCAGCAGCTGCACACGGGGCCTGGTACGACGAACCCTTCCCGGTCCGGCGAGATCGGCGTCGACAGCGCGCCCGACTCTCCCCTGCGGGACGTTCCCATCGGTGAAGCCACAAGGAGTTCGAGCATGCAGGTACGGCCAAGGGGACACGAGATCGTCGAGGAGCTGCTGCGCAGAGGGGTCGACCTCCCCAATCCCCTGACCCTGGACATCGGTCCGGAAGTGGATCCCGACCGGATCAGCGCCGACGGCGTCACGATCCATCCCGGTTGCCGGATCCGAGGAGCCGGAACGGTGATCTCTGCCGGGGTGACCCTCGGCGCAGAGGCTCCCGTCACGCTCGACAACTGCCGCCTGGGCCCGTCCGTGGAACTCAAGGGCGGATTCTTCTCGAGGTCGGTCTTCCTGGAGAAATCGTCCATGGGATCGGGGGCCCAGGTCCGGGAGGGAACTCTCCTGGAAGAGGAAGCCGGAGGGGCACACTGTGTCGGGCTGAAACAGACGATTCTCTTCCCCTTCGTCACGCTGGGAAGTCTCATCAATTTCTGTGACTGTCTGATGTCGGGCGGTACGAGCCGCAAGGACCACGGCGAGGTGGGCTCCTCCTACATCCATTTCAACTTCACCCCCGACGGCGACAAAACCACGGCCTCCCTGTTCGGCGACGTGCCTCGCGGCGTGATGCTGGACCAGCGACCGATCTTTCTGGGAGGACAGGGCGGGACGGTCGGACCGGTGCGCACAGGGTTCGGAACGGTCGTGGCGGCCGGGTCGATCCTGCGCAACGACGTGCTGGAGGACAACACCCTCGTCCTGGCCAAACCCCTGCCAGGGCTGCGGCGTCCGGTGGCAGCGCAGTCCTACAAGAACCTCGCCCCAACCGTCACCAAGAACCTGCAGTACCTGGCGGGTCTGGTCGCTCTCGAACAGTGGTATCTCCACGTGCGCAAGCCCTTCTTCGACGCGCAGGAGCTGGGGCCGCTGGTCTTCGAAGGGGCGTTGGAGGTCATCGCGGCGGGCCGGTCGGAACGGGCCAAGAGACTGGCCGCCATGGTCGCCAAGGTGCCCGGAGGGACCGGGGATACCGGCGGCCGCGATCAGCTGCGTGAGCGCATCGGTGAGGTCCTGGCCGTGTTCGAATCACCTCCCGGCGTGGAACCTCCCACCGAGTTCCTCAAGGAGATGCGCGCTTCGGCCGATCAGGCACCAACCGACTACCTCACCGCTGTTCGGCACCTTTCGTCCGCTGCCAGACAAGCCGGGACGGGATGGCTCCAAAAGGTGATCGACGATCTGTGTGCGCAGACTGCAGCCCTCGTGCCCTCCATGAAACTCTTCGTTCGCACCTGACGGGCCACGCCGTCCACTCACACCTGACGGCCGCTGCCGTCCACCCACGCACGACCGGGATCCTGAGGACCGGGACCAACGACCAGGGAGAAGCAATGGGAAAGTTGTTCGGGACCGACGGCATCCGGGGCGAGGCCAACCGCCATCCCATGGACGCGAACATGGCCTTCGCCGTGGGGCAGGCCGTCACCCACGTGCTGAAGAAAGAGAATCACACCACCCAGGTCATCATCGGCAAGGACACGAGGATCTCCGGGTACATGCTCGAGAGCGCCCTGGAGGCGGGAGTCACCTCCATGGGCGGCGTGGTGCAGATGGTCGGGGTCCTGCCGACCCCGGGGGTCGCCTACATCACCGAGAGCATGCGGGCCGACGCAGGATTCATGGTCTCGGCCTCGCACAACCCGTACCAGGACAACGGCATAAAGATCTTCTCCGGGTCGGGTTTCAAACTGTCCGACGAACAGGAGTCCCAGATCGAGGACCTCGTCCTCGGTGGAGGTCTGCCCGAGATGGTGGCCCCTCCCGGCCGGATGGGGCGGGCCGAACGGCTGACGGACGCGATCGGCCGCTACATCGTTTTCCTCAAGAGCGCCTTCCCCCGCAGCATCTCCCTGGAAGGCATCAAGATCGCGATGGACGTCAGCAACGGCGCGACCTACAAGGTCGCCCCCGCTGTGTTCCGAGAGCTCGGGGCCGACCTGACCGTCATCCACAACCAGCCGGACGGCAAGAACATCAACGACGCCTGCGGATCCCAGCACACCGAGGACCTGCGCAAAACGGTCCTGGAGACGGGTTCCCTCATCGGGCTGGCCTTCGACGGGGACGGCGACCGCCTCATCGCCGTCGACGAGACGGGCAAGGAGATCACGGGAGATCAGATCCTCCTGGTGTGTGCGAACCAGCTCAAGAAGGAGGGAAAGCTTGCGAACGACCTGATCGTCAGCACCGTCATGAGCAATCTCGGTCTGTCGGTCGCCTGTCGCAAGCTCTGTATCGCTCACCACGCCGCGAAGGTGGGGGACCGACATGTCCTGGAGGACATGCAGAGGTTCCAGGCGATCATCGGTGGTGAGGACTCCGGCCACATGATCTTCTTGCGGCACCACACGACCGGGGACGGGATCCTCACAGCGCTCCAGCTCGTGGCCGCCGTCCTCACCTCGGGTCAACCCCTGTCCGAGCTGGCCGGTCTCATGGACGTCTTCCCGCAGAAGTTGATCAATGTGGACGTTGCCCGGAAGCCGGAGATCGAAACAGTTCCGGAGATCGTCGAGGCCATCGCGGAGGTCGAGGCGGAACTGCAGTCCAATGGCCGGGTCCTGGTCCGCTACTCGGGCACTCAGAACATGTGTCGGGTCATGGTGGAAGGACCGACCTCCGAAACGACCCAGAGATGCGCGGCCAAAATCGCGGACGTCGTGAAGATCTGCCTGAGCTGAACGGAACGCCACGATGCCCAACACGATCTACCTGACCCGGGACTTCGACCAGATGAGCGCCCTGGCCGCAGATCTCGTGGAGGCGGACATCCGGTCGAGACTCGCGGTACGCGACGAGTACGTGCTCGGCCTGGCCACGGGGAACACCCCCACCGGGCTCTACAAGCACCTCGCGAAGGCCTTCAACGCCGGGCGGATGGATCCCTGGCGGGTCCGCACCTTCAACCTCGACGAGTACGTGGGGCTCCCCGGGGAGAACGCCCAGCAGCGCACTCTCCACCCCGAGTCCTTCAGCCGGTTCATGGTCTCGGAACTGTTCGGTCTCCTGCGTCGGCCGCTGCTGGAGTCGAACGTGCCCTGGGGAACCCTCATCGACCAGGACGACCTGGTGAGGGCCCTCGCTGCCCAGCCAGAACACCACCGGCTCCTCGGGAGTGGTCCGGGCAGGGCCGTCGCCATCGGCGACGGCGCCGAGGGGATCCTTCGGATGGTCGAGGACGAGGTCCTCACCGCCTACGAGAAGAAGATCGTCGACGCGGGGGGGATCGATCTGCATGTGATCGGGGTCGGCGAGCGAGGACACGTGGCCTTCCACGAGAGCGGCATCCCCTTCGACGCCGGTCCCATGATGTTGGTCGAACTGGACCAGAACACCATCGAGAACGCCGTCGCGGACGGCCACTTCGCCTCCGTCGACCGAAGCCCGCGGTATGCGGTCACCATGGGGGCGGAACTGGTCTACCGTGCCAGGACCGTCATGTTGCTGGCCTGCGGCAAACGGAAGACGGGTACGGTCATCGACTCGATACTCGGAAATGTGACCTGCGAAGTACCCATTTCCTACGGACAGCGGTTCGTGCAGTCGGGGGGCAACCTTGTCCACGTCCTGGACGAGACGGCTGCTGCCCTCGTGTCCGCCTGCAGGGAGGAGATCGAAGCTCGGGGGTGTTCGATCGTCGATGTGCGCGATCAGCCGTGCGAGTCAGTGTCCGACCTGGCCTTCCGCAGAGACCCGGACACCTCTCGCCTGACCTGAGACAAGGGGAACGCGGTGCGGGAACACGTTGTCGACCTGATCTCCCGCTCCGGTCCGATGACCGGGGCCGAGCTTGCGCACAACCTGGGGTGCGACCGGTTGGAACTGTGGAGGGCCTGTCGGCTCTCCGAGGATCTGGTCGTCCACAGGGTGGGCCGGCGTTACCTGCGCCTGGACCGGCGGATCGACGGATATGCCCGTCTCTCCCCGTCCATCCTGCGGGAGTTCCTCACGTACTCGGTCGTGGGAATGGCCAGTGACCAGGACCGTCTGCGGGCTCGAGTCCAGGCTCTGCAAACACATGTCCAAGAGGTGAGTTCCGCAAAGCTCGACCTGGCTCGACGCCTGATCGCCGATGTCGTAGCGCCCCTGGCCGCCGACGCCGGGATCGAACAGAGGTTCTGCGTCGGCCTGGCCGGGGACATCGTGTTCGAGATGGCGCACGACGTGCCGCGTCCCGAGCGCAGCACCGGAACCCTCGTACGGGGCTCCGACCTGGACATCGTGGTGATCATGAGGGACGACGTCCCCTCCGAGTTCGTCCGGGAACTCGACGAGACCATCTACCGCAAGAAGTACCAATACCTGAAACAGCCGGCCTTCCGCGAGGAGATCGATTACATCGTCAAGAGGTTCGGGAAACTGCGGGAACAGGCCGATTTCGACACCTTTCAGCACATGCTGGCCTGCAAGGTGTTCGACGAATGTCGTCTGCTCCACGGGGACCCCGAACTGTTCGCCGCGGGCAAAGAACTGCTGGCAAGCCGCGGCCTGGTCGAGCGGCTGGCCCAGATGCGGGAACGGGCCGACCGCGACAGGGGGCGACAGGAGCAACGACTGCTCACCGTCGATCCACAGGAACTGCGCGGCGAGGACCTGTTCCTTTTCCACACCGCCGATGAATCCGAGGAGTTCCAGTGACGGGAGGAGTGCCGGTGACGGCGGACCCTGCGCCCCCTGGCACCTCCGACTGCCTGACGCGCCCGACTGCCTGACGCGCCCGACTGCCTGAAGCGTCCGACCGCACGTTGCGGTCACGGACGTCGTCAGAGGTAGAACTCACCATCGTGCGGGGACTGCACGACTCTGCTCGTCTCGGTCGCGATCGCGTTCTTGTCCGTCTGGAC
>JAUPKJ010000291.1 GCA_030837505.1 Actinomycetota bacterium | reverse complement strand
TCACACACGCCCCCAACCACCCGGCCTCCCGCAAACCCGCCACCGCCCGCGAGGACCACGCCGGCAAACACCCCCCATCACTCATCACATACGCCACCGACACCCCCGGCACCTCGGCGAACACCCCCGCCAGAACCGCCGGCAGACTCGAATGCAGATCCGCCACCACCACCGGCATCCCCGCCAGATCATCCGCCTGCCGCATCACCTCGTGGAACGCCGTCCCCTGCTCATCCACCCCCTGCACCATCACCTGCTGCGGCGTGTACCGAGCCTTGACCAGATGCCCCTGCGGCAACGGCGGATCCACCGGCGGCCGCCACGGAACCGCCACCACCAGGGCATACCCCCCCGTCCCCAACCCCTTCTCCAACGCCGTCGTGTTCACCAACACCAGATCGTCCACCCCCACCTCACCCACCATCGGCGGATACGCCAACGCCCGACACGTCCCAGCACCCGTGACCGACACCAACAACTCCACCACCCCCGGCCACCCCCGCACCACCTCATCGACCCGCCCCTCCCGCAGAACGATCATCGAACCTCCCCGTACGACCACGGACCACTCCGGTAGCGTGTCCGCCGATGTCCGCGAACCGTACCGAACGACTCCTCAACCTCGTGATCTGCCTGCTGGCGACCCGCCGCTGGCTCACCAAGGACCAGGTGCGCCACGCCGTCCCCCAATACACCACCAGCGAATCCCCCGAAGCCTTCGACCGCATGTTCGAACGCGACAAAGAAGACCTCCGGGAACTCGGCATCCCCCTGGTCACCGGCACCGACAGCACCTGGTTCGACGACGAGATCGGCTACCGGATCGACCGCGACGCCTACGCCCTGCCCGAAATCGAATTCACAGCCCCCGAAATGGCCATCCTCGGCCTGGCCAGCAAAGTCTGGCAAGAAGCAGGACTGGCCGGCCCCGCCGCCCGCGCCATGACCAAACTGCGCGCCCTGGGCGTGGAAACCGACGACGACACCCTCGTGGGCGTCGAACCACGCATCCGCACCGCCGAACCCGCCTTCGCCCCCCTCTACACCGCCACCCGCGACAAAACCCCCGTCACCTTCCAATACCGCAAACCCCGCGACCAGACCCCCACCACCCGCCACCTGCAACCCTGGGGACTGGCCAACCGCGGTCGCTGGTGGTACGTCGTGGGCCACGACCTCGACCGCGACGCCGCCCGCGTCTTCCGCCTGTCCCGCATCCACGGCGCCGTCCGACGCACAGCCCCACCCGACTCCTACCGGATCCCCGAAGGACTCGACCTCCACCAGATCATCGCCGGCCCCGACCCCACCGACCCCCGCACCGCCACCCTGCGCATCCGCCACGACCGCTGCGCAGCCCTGCGACTGCGCGCCACCACCGTCGGCCCGACCGACCCCGACGGCTGGCAGGAACTCCACCTCACCATCCACGACCCCGACATCCTCGCCGAACAAATCGTCTCGGCCGGCCCCGACGCCGTCCTGCTCACCCCACCGGACCTGCGCTCGCAGGTCGTGGCAAGGCTGTGGGCCGTCCGACGGGCCCACCCGCACCCGGTAACCTGACCGCACGGACGTGACGGGGGCTGCACGCGGGGAAAGACGAAGGAAGAACGAGGGGACCGGACATGGGCGTCGGAGCGACTCAACGGCTGTCCCGGCTGCTGGCCATGGTCCCCTGGCTCCTGCGGCAGCAGGGTGTGCCCCTGGCCCAGGCCGCGGGCCATTTCGGGATCACCGAGCAGCAGCTCGTCAAGGACCTGCAGCTGCTGTTCGTGTGCGGGACCCCCGGGCATCTGCCCGACGACCTCATCGAGGCCGACTGGGAGTCCGGGTACGTCTTCCTGGGCAACGCCCCCGGGCTGTCGCGTCCTCTGAGGCTGGGCGTGGACGAGGCCGTCGCCCTCCTGGTGGGGCTGCGGACCCTGGCGGAGATCCCGGGTCTGCACGACCGGGAAGCCGTCGAATCGGCCCTGGTGAAGATCTCGGCGGCGGCGGGGGACGCCCGCGCGACCGCCGACAACCTCGCGGTCGACCTGACGTCGGGGGTCTGCGAGTCCACGCTGGCCCTGATCCGCGGGGCCCTGCGGACCCGGACCCGTCTGCACCTGCGCTACCTGGTGCCCAGCCGGGACGAGACCACCGAACGCGACATCTCCCCCATACGTCTGGCCTGCTTCGACGGCGGCTGGTACCTGGAGGGGTGGTGCCACGAGGCCGAGGCCGTGCGTTTGTTCCGCCTGGATCGCGTGGTCGAGCTGAACCTGCTGGACCAGGACGGGACCCCGCCTCGCGAGGCCGTGCGACGCGACACGGCCGACGGCCTGTTCGTGCCCTCCCCGGACGACACCGTCGTCACCCTCGATCTGGCCCCCGGCGCGCACTGGGTGGCCGAGTACTACCCGGTGGAGGGGGTCCAGGAGCTGCCGGGGGAGGTGCTGCGGGTCCGGTTGAGGACCTCCTGGCCGGACTGGGTGCCCCGGCTGGCCCTGCGCCTGGGCGGACAGGCCCACGTCCTCGCCCCCGAGCACCTGGCCGAAAGGGCCGGTGACCTGGCGGCCCGCGCCCTGCTGGCCTACGGCGAGCAGGACCCGGCCGACCACGGACCCCACGGAACCTACGCACCCCACGGAACCCACGGCGTCGAACAGGTCTGAGCCCCACCGACACCCCCTTTCGGGGCGTCCGGGACCGGAACGGACGCGCAGGCCGGACCGATGCCGCCGGTCGGGTGACGATTGCCGTCCCCGAGCCCGGGAAGAGGCAGCCCGGCACCCCCGGGCATTACATTGTGACCTCAAGCATTCGCTCAGCGTGACCGAAAATTGGATTACGTCCATGAGCGAGCCGGGTAACGGGAGGTGCCTCGACGTGACGACCATCAAGGCCTCGTGCCCCAGTTGCGGCGATGTCGAACTCACCCCCCAGCAGGTGCGGCTGGTCGTCTGTTCCGCGCCCGCCTGGTCCTACTACGCCTTCACCTGCACCTGCTGCCACGAGGAGATCCGCAAACCCGCCGGCAAGGACATCGTGGCCCTGCTGGTCTCCGGGGGAGTGGTCGCGGAGTCCTGGGAGGTGCCCGCCGAGGCCCTCGAGGAACACGACGGGCCCACCCTGAACTACGACGACGTGCTCGACTTCGCACTGTGGCTCGCGGGGGCCGGAACCGTCGCGGCCGCTGCCGCGGCCGGAGGCCCCCTGCACCACCGGCCCGCGCCGGAATCCGCCCTGTGACCCTGTCGTCCTGACCGGCGGTCCCTGCGATCGGTGATCGGTGGTCCTTGCGATCGGTGGTCCTTGCGGCGGGCCCGTGCCGGAGGAGCACGGCCCCGCCGGTCGGGAGCGCCCCCCGGCTGTAGGGTGAAACCGTGCCCCGGTGGTCGTGGTTCCTGTTGTGGACCGTCGCGTGTTCCGGAGCCCTGGGCGTGCTCGGGGCCCTGACCGTCCAGCTGGCTCGCCGCGCGGCAGCACTGGGACGAGAGCTCCTGCGGGCCGCAGAACTCCTCGGTGGCGCCCTGCCCGCCCCGGCAACCCCGGCAGCCCCGGAACACCCTGTCGGGCCGGAACACCCAGTCGGCCCGGAGCCCTCCGCCCCGCCGGCCACCGGGCGGAACCGGACCGGACGCAACACCTGATTCTCCCCGAACACCGCGGGAAACCCCGAAAAGGAACACCCGGACGCGACCGGTCTGCGCGCCCGGACACCACTGGACGTACCATGACCTGACTCATTCGAGGAGAGGACCCCATGCGCGCTTTCGAACCCTGGCACATGCTCGTCCTGCTGGTCGTGGTCGCCGTGCTCTTCGGCAGCAAACGCCTCCCGGACGCCGCCCGAGGACTGGGCCGCTCCCTGCGCATCTTCAAATCGGAGATCAACCAGATGCGCGAGGACGACAAGAGCCCCCGACAGGCCGACGCCCCCACCGTCGAGCCCCTCGGCGGCAAGGTCGTGGACCGGGAGGACCCCACGCACCGGACCCCAGGACCCCACCGAGACGTCTGAGCAGACCGTGGCCCTGCGTTCCCCTCGTCGGAAGACCCGCGACAACCCCGACGGGCGCATGCCCCTGCGCGAACACCTGCAGGAACTGCGCAACCGGGTCTTCTTCTCGGCCGTGGCCGTCCTCCTGGGCGCCGTCGTGGGCTGGTTCCTGTACGAACCACTGATCGAAGCCCTCAAAGAGCCCCTGGACGAGGTCTCCGAACGACGCGGGTCCCTGGCCACCCTGAACTACGGAGACATAGCCTCCCCGTTCAACCTCAAACTCAAACTGTCCCTGTACCTGGGGATCGTCATCGCCTGCCCGGTGTGGCTCTACCAGATCTGGGCCTTCATCGTCCCGGGCCTGACCGGCAAGGAAAAACGCAACGCCCTGGCCTTCGTCGCCGCCGCCGTCCCCCTGTTCATCTCCGGCCTGACCCTGGCCTGGTTCGTGCTGCCCAACGCCGTGCATTTCCTCACGGAATTCACCCCCGACGGCGCCGTCAACATCGTCAGCGCGGACGCCTACCTCACCTTCGTCACCCGCATCATGCTGGCTTTCGGGGTCGCCTTCGTGGTCCCCCTGTTCCTCGTGGCCGTCAACGCCGTGGGCCTGGTCAGCGCAGCGACCCTGGCCAGGGGCTGGCGCGTCGCCGTGTTCCTGGCCTTCCTGTTCGCCGCCGTCGCGTCCCCCTCCCCGGACGCCGGATCCATGATCGCCCTTGCGGTGCCCATCGTGGCCCTGTACTTCATCGCCCTGGGCGTGGCCTGCGTCATCGACCGCCGCCGCGCCCGCCGCGCCGCCGACGCCCTGCGGGACCTGCCCGACGACCAGGCCCGGCCCCTGTGACCCCACGGGGCCGACCCCACGGCTGCGCCCCCACGACCCCCGGCCGCGC
>JAUPKJ010000290.1 GCA_030837505.1 Actinomycetota bacterium | reverse complement strand
CCCTCAAACAGGCAGCCCAGGTCACGCGCGAACTTCGCTCCGTGGTGGCGGGAGCCCGCAACGGGCAACTGCGCGAACTGCGCAAGGGGCTCGCGGCGCTCTCCTCCTCGGCGTCGTCCCTCGCCGGTCGGGCACAGGCCCTGCACACGGGTTTCGACCTCGACGAGCAGGAGTACCTCGCCAGCGGCGCCTATGTACGGGAACTCCTGGCCGAGGCCGAGGCCAGAGGCGTGCAGATGTTCGAGGAAGACGATCGGCTGCTGTGCTACCCCTCGCTGGTCCGGGTGCTGCCCGCCGACGCCGTGGTCGAAGTGGACAAGCGTCGCGAACGTCGCCTGCGTCCCCGCGTGCTGGTCGGGCAATTGGCCAGGACACAGCAGCGCGCACCGCGGTTCAAGGCCGAGCTGTTCCTCGACGGTCTGCGCTCGGCCTACGAATTGGTGGTCGCCGGGCAGGGCACGAAGGCCGACGGCGTCGTCCGGCTGGTGGAGGTCTGGGCCGCGCTCACCTTGTTGCCGGGACAACGCGGTCAGTACAGCAAACAGGAGTTCGCCCGCGATCTGTACCTGCTGGATCAGAGCGGGGTCACCAGCACTCCCCGCAGCCCGCGGGAACTTCGGCTCTCGGCCAGCACCGGGACCAAGAACTCCGGGGTGCTGATCACTGTGGCGCGGGACGGCCGGCGTCAGTACTACTGGGGGGTTTCGTTCACACTCCCCCAGACCTCGTCGATCGAGGCCGAGGCCGGGAACGGAGCGTGATGACCGATGGATTTCCCAGGGCCTTCGACGTCGCTCGACGTCGATTCGTATTTGGCTTTTCTCGAACAGGAGTACCTCACTGCCTATGTGGCTCGCGGTGGCGCGGCCGTCAAACTGGTCGTTCCACAGGACACGACGGCGGCTGAGGACTTCTCCGCGGGGCTCGATCACGTGGGTGACGGGTTCGCCCACGCCGCGGTGAACGCCGTGAACACCCGGATCCATATGATCGATCAGATCTTCGCGGCTGTTGCGCGTCAGATGGACTGGACGGCTCTGGCGCAGGGCGTGGTCACCAGGGCCTTCCACGAGGCGGGCTTCGCCCCGGCCCCGGGCGGGCAGTTGGCGGTCGCTGCGGTCGCCCTGCACCACGAGGTCGACCAGGCCGAGCTGTACCGCAGCGTACGGCGGGCGCTCGAACGGCTCGTTCTGAAGGACACCGGCCTCAGCCACGAGTTCCGGGTCGCGATGCTGCGCCTGTGCCAGAGCAGACTGGACCGGGGCGACGTGGACGAAGCGGAGTGCGAAACAGTACTCAGCTGGTTGTGTTGCGAACGGGTACCCGTGGGGCAGCTGCGGAAGGTCTCTCTGCAGGCGAAGATCGGTCGGCACAATGCGCGAGCGATGCTGCTGTCGCTGACCCGGTGGCTGCGGGTGGCAGGACTGCACGGACTGGTGTTGCACCTGGACCTGGAACGGTTGGCCGTGGTCCGGCGTCCGCCCGCGGGACTGCGGGACGGGCACTACTACTCCAAGGCGGCCGTCCTGGACGCCTACGAGGTCCTGCGTCAGCTCATCGACGGCACGGACGAGTTCGAGGGTCTGCTCGCAACGGTGTCGTTGCCGCAGGTCCTGGTGAACGACGCAGCCCGCGGCCTGGCGGCCTACACGGCCCTGCGGCTGCGGGTGGTCGACGAGGTGCACGACCGCACCCGTCCCAACCCCTACTCCACTTTGGTCAGGATCGGGCGGCGGAACGAGGCTGCGGCATGACGACAACCACAGGTGAACTGATCATCGAACCGGCAGGGGGGACAACCTGCGCGGCGGGAACGGCGCTCAGTGTTTCGAACACCCCGAACACCCCGAGCGCGGACGGGGGGAGCTCCCTGGCCGAGGACGTCAAGTTGCGTCGCGCCGTCGAGGCCCTGCGGTCCGGGGTGCCCAGCCGGGATGCTGTTGCGATCACCGGCAGCGGACAGTCCGCGATCGAGGATCGTTTCGCCGGTCTGATGGAGCGCACCGCGGCCGGCACCCCCGGCGGGCTGTTGATCGGCGGAGGGTTCGGCTCGGGCAAGAGCCATCTGCTCGAACATCTCTCCGTGCTTGCTTTGGAACAGGGCTGCACCGTCAGCCGGGTGGTGATCAGCAAGGAGACGCCGCTGCACGACCCGGCGAAGGTGCTGGCGGCCGCGCTGTCCTCCGCCGTGACGAAGGGCAGGCCGCGTCCGGCCCTGGAGGAGGCCGCCGCAGCGCTCGACCTCGACGGGCGCGAGTACCTCGAGCTGCTACGCTGGGCCTCGTCGGCTGACTCGGGGCTCAACGAGCGGTTCGCCGTCACCCTGGACCTGTTCGCGAGGCTGCGACACCGGGACGCGACCTACGCGAACACCCTGGTGAGGTTCTGGTCCGGGGACCCGGTGCCCATGCCGGAGCTGCGTCGTCGGGTCAGGGACCTCGGCCTGCCCCGGCCCGTTCTGTCGCCCGTGAAGGCCAAGGAACTGGCGGTGCAGCGCCTGCGTTTCGCAGCTCGGTTGCTCGCGGCGGCCGGCTCCCGCGGATGGGTGATCCTGTTCGACGAGGTCGAACTGATCGGTCGGTACTCCCTTCTGCAGCGGGCCCGTTCCTACGCCGAGATCGCCCGGTGGACCAAGGGCCAACACGGTGGTCAGGGCACGCCGCTGGCTGCGGTGCTGGCCATGACCGACGACTTCGAGGCCGCAGTGATCACCGGCCGCCGGGACCGGGACGTGGTGCCGGAGAAGCTGCACGCCAAGGGGACCGCAGAGGCCGCGGAACTCGCGGTGCTCGCCCAACGGGGAATGCAGGTGATCGACCGCGAGATGCACCTGCTCGCCCCACCGGACGACACGGAACTCGATCAGGTGTACACCCGGTTGAAACAGCTTCACGGCGAGGTGTTCGGCTGGGAGCCGCCGGACGTCGTCGGCCTGGAGCGGCTCGGCGCCAACCGGATGCGACAGTACGTGCGGGCCTGGATCAACGAGTGGGACCTGCTCCGGCTCGATCCGCGTCACCGACCGGACACCAGACTGACCGAGATCGTTTCGAACTACACCGAGGACCCGGACCTGGAACGGGCAAATTCTTCCCCCGAGGACTGATTTGTCCCCGGAGGACTGACCGTTCGCCGTTCGCCGCGAAGCCCGGCCCGTCCCTCTCCTCTCCCACAGTGCAGAGGGTGGGTCGGGCCGGGCTCTGCTGATCTCAGGCTGCGGTGTCCCCGGTGGGACCGCCCAGGGAATCCCCGGCTCCGGGGGCTGCGCCTCCGGCGGACTGCCCTTCCGTGGCAGCCTTCCGGCAGAGGTCCTCGACCGCGTGCAGGGTGGCCTCGTAGTGCTTCCTGACCTCCTCGATCCCCTCCGAGGCCGAGCCCACGGCCGCGGAGAGGTCCTGAACCAGGGCGAGAGGCTCCTCGAGATTCACTTGTTCGACTGCCTCGTGTGCCTCCTGGACGCACTGCGTGACCGTGCCGATGTCCGTCTCCATCCGGTCGAGCAGGCCACCGGCCCTCTTCAAGGCGTCGAGCACCTCGGTGGAGAGCGTGCGCAGCGACACGTCCTGTACGGCCGACAGCATCTCGTCGGTCACGTCACCGGTTTGAGTGAGGGCCAGGTACGTGCGCTCTGCGGCTTCCTGTCCGTTGCGCAGACGGACAGCCATGCTCTCCGCGCCGATCTGCGCGGCCAGATCCGCCCGGTCTCCCAGCATTTCCAGCACGGTGCCCGCGGAACTCTCCAGGGACTCCACGTCGTCCCGGGCCTTTCCCATTGCCACGATCAATTCGTCCAGGACGGTCACGGAAAACTCCCCGGTAAGCGGTCGAGAAACCAACATTGCTCTCGGGAAGATTTTTCTCGGATCGCGTCAGAAAACCACCGCGCCCACGGACGTCCGCTTCCATTCCGGGACGTCCCGTTCCGACGACGAACGGCCGGGAATCGTTGTCGACCGGCCTGTTGTCCTTGAGCGGTCCGTCAGTCTTCGTCGCCGGACCGGACGGGTTTCTCCCAGTGGACGAGGACCACCCCTCCCGGGAGCTGCTCCGAACAGGTCTCGACGTACCCCGCACGGCGGTACAACCGCTGATTGGCCATGCTCAACGTGCCTGTGAAAAGCAAGAAGCACCTGGTCTGTTCGGGGGCGAGGTCCTCGATCCCCGCGAGCAAGCGGGTGCCGACCCCCCGCCCCTGCCGGTCCGGGGCGACCACGAGTTTGCCGATCCGCAGCAGGTGCCCGTCCTGCCGCGCCCGGACCGACCCGATCAGACGCTCGCCCGCGCGGGCCATGAGCGAGGGACCTGCGGACAGCTCCTCCCGGATCTCCTCGAAGGTCTGCAGCAGCGGTGGCAGAAAGGCATCGGCGTACAGCTGTGCCTCGGTCACGTAGGCGGCCCTCTGCAGAGTGAGGACCTCGCCCACGAGGGCCGGGGTGATTTCTTCTGGGCCGATCCGGATGTCGTCCATGGAGCAACAGGCTAGAGCGGGACGGCAGCAGGGGGGCGGTTTCGACCGGTCGTTTCGACAACGCCGGGGCGGCCGGGACTGTCAGGCGGCTGTCGCAGGGACCGGTCCGGGACAGGGGGGTGACAGTCCGTTGCCAGCGGCAGCCGTGACGATGCCTGCATGACCTACGCCATCGAGGCCGAGGGGCTCGAGAAGTCCTTCGGTGACACCTGTGCCCTGGACGGGGTCGATCTTGCAGTGCCCGCAGGGACCGTTCTGGGTGTCCTGGGCCCCAACGGAGCGGGAAAAACCACAGCCCTGAGGATCCTTGCCACGCTGCTGCGTCCCGACGCGGGCAGAGCCCGCGTTGCGGGCCATGACGTCCTGCGCGATCCGGTGTCCGTGCGCCGGGTCATCGGGCTCACCGGACAGTACGCCTCGGTCGACGAGGTCCTCACCGGTCGGGAGAACCTCGTGCTGTTCGGCCGACTGCTCGGACTGGGGACACGAGCCGCGACGAAACGCACGTGCGAGCTGCTGGAGGAGTTCGGGCTCTCCGCTGCCGCCGACCGAGGGGTCAGGACCTACTCGGGGGGCATGCGGCGGCGACTGGACCTGGCGGCCTGCCTCATCGGACACCCCGAAGTGATCTTCCTGGACGAGCCGACGACCGGATTGGACCCCAGCAAGCGCGACGACCTGTGGGAGACGATCCGGTGCCTGACCCGATCGGGCACGACGATCCTGTTGACCACCCAGTACCTCCAGGAGGCCGAGGCTCTCGCCGACGTCGTCACGGTCATCGACGCCGGGCGGGTCATCGCGCAGGGCACCCCTGCGGAGCTCAAACAAATCGTTGGGAACCGCACCCTGAGGGTCCGGCCCGCCGACCGGCGGGACCTCGACGACGTCCGCGCCGTGCTCGCCCGGGCGACAGGCCATTCGGTCGAACCTGTGTCCGGTCTGCTCAGTGTGCCGGCGGACGACACGGTCCTGCCCGGCGTCGTCGCGGACCTGGCCCGGCGCGGGATCCGCGTGACAGAGCTGGCCCTGACCCTGCCGGACCTCGACGAGGTGTTCTTCACCCTGACCGGCAGGGGCCGGCCCCGAGCGCCGGAGTCCGCGAGCGCCGGTACGACATCGGCCCTGAGGGAGGAACTGATCCCGTGAACAGCAACGTGACGAGTCGGCCAGCCCCTGGGATTACGGCCGACACCGTGGACACCACCGGCACGATGGACGCTGCGGGCAGCACGGGCACTGCGTCGGTCTCCCTGCCCGGCGGCCCCTCTCCGTTCGCCTGGGCCCGTCAGACCTGGATCCTGGCGGGGCGGTCGGTGAAAAAAATGTTCCGACACCCCGAGCAGTTCTTCGACGCGATCGTGCAGCCGGTCCTGTTCCTCGTCGTCTTCGTGTACGTGCTCGGCGGCGCCATGTCGGGATCGACCCATGACTACCTGCAGTACGTCCTGCCCGGCGTTCTGATCCAAACGGTTCTCCTCAGCACCGTGAGTATCGGCGTCAACCTCAACACCGACATCAAGGAGGGGATGTTCGACCGGCTGAAGTCTCTGCCGATCTCCCGCTCCGCGCCCCTGACGGGGGCCGTGCTCTGCGAGGGGATCCGTTACGGCCTCACGATCGTGATCACCCTCCTGACGGGCGCGGCCATGGGCTACCGCACGACCACGGGACCGGTGAACCTCCTGGCGGCGTGCTTGCTCGTGCTCGCCTTCGCCTGGTGTCTGTGCTGGATCACGATCTGGCTGGGCATGGTGTCCCGGCAAGCCGGATCGGTGCAGAGCTTCGGCTTCCTGGCGTTGATCCCGCTCACCTTCGGCTCCAGCATGTTCGCCGACGCCGACACGATGCCCGGCCCGCTGCGGACCTGGGTCGAGATCAACCCCGTCAGCACCCTGACGGACGCCGTCCGGAACCTCCTGACCGGGGGCCCTGTCGCGCACGACGCGCTCCTGGCCCTGGGAACAGGCGGGGGGATCCTCCTGGTTTTCGCGCCCCTGGCCGTGCGGGCCTACCGGACCAGAACCTGACGGAGGACCGGACTCCGGGACCTCGGTCCGATCGTCGGGACCTCGGTCCGATCGTTTCTACGCCCTCGGTGGCGGGGCCAGCACCACCGTCATCGCCTCCTGAGGCGGCAAAGACCTTCCTCGTGCATGGATCCTTGCGAACAGGTCGTCCCCCAGGGCTCTTCTCAGCTCCCGGGACAGCCTGCGGGCGTCGTGGTCGGTGAGGTCCTCCTGTCCGCGCAGGGCGACCGCAGCACCCAACACGTACGCTGCCCTCCGGTCGTCGCCCGACAGGTGGGTGAGGAACGCGGTGGCGGTCCCCACGATGGCGCTCAGAAGCAGATCCCGTACGACCCCCACGTTTCGCACTGCGACGGCCAGCCGTGTCCGTGCCTCCTCAGTTCGTCCGCAGAGCATCTCCACGATCGACAATGTTGCGAAGACCATCGACTGCACATGTTCCTCGCTGAAGGTCGCCCTTTCCTCGGCGTAGCTCAGGTAGGCCAGCAGATGCGAGCGGGCTGTCTGATCGTCGCCGACCCGGTGCTCCAAATGCCCCGAGGCCAAGTGGGCCAGGGCGGCCTCCCTGCCGTCCCCTCGGCGCTCGGCGTCCCGCAGCGCCTCGGTGAACTCCTCGCGCAGACGGCCCAACTGTTCCTCGTCCGCGGCCGCGATCCGGATCATTTCGATCCTGATCCGTGAGACGACGAGATCGGCCTGGGCGCCGAGCCCGGCGAGCAGTGCCCGAGCCTCCTGCCACGTGGCCAAAGAACGGTCGAAACGACCCTCGTACGACTCGCACGTCCCCCGCAGGCTCAGACACATGGCCAGGCCCCAGGAGTCCTCGCACCGGCGGAAACCCTCCTCGGTCCTGCTCAGGCTCCCCCGCAGGTTCGCCCCGAGTGTCCCGGTGCTCTCCGCCATGACCAACCGCATGAGGTCGATCATCGACCGGCACCACAGATCCGGTGGCTCAGGCAACACCCGATCGCCCGTCAGCCCGAAGTACTTCAAAGTCGTCATGATCAGAACGGTGAATGGATCATCGGGACGATGTCGGTCCCACACTCGCAGGATCCTGTCGGCCAACAGGTCACGGTCGCTGCCGGCCCTCGACAGGAGGTACGTCCCTGCCAGAGCAGTGGCCGAACACAGGATCTCCTGGGCAGGTGAGATCGGCCCGGGCATCCGAAGCACCGCCACGACCCAGACGTCGAACTCGGCGTGCTCGTCGCGGATCGACCAGAACCACACCAAAGCGGTCACCAGACGGGCCGAGGCACTCCGATCCCCATCCTCGATCGCCTGGGTCAGGGCAGCCACCAGGTTGCCCCGCTCGGCCTCCACCACAGCCACGGCGTCGAACTGCCGCCCGATGCGGATCCACCCGGCAAGCTCCTCGGCCACCGCCAGGTAGTGCCTCCGGTAGGCCCGACGGACCTCTGCGTCGATCCCGCGGACCGCGAGCCGCTCCAGCCCGTACTGACGCAAGGTCTCCAACATTCGGAACCGTCGGGTCCCCCGGACCGACACGAGCAGGGACTTGTCCGCCAAAGAGGCCAAAACCTGTTCGACACCCGCCTGTTCGACACCCGTCTGCCCGACACTCGCCCATCCGGCACCCGTCTGTCCCGGATCGGAGGAGTCCGCGCTCGCGGGCAGGACAGCGGCCGCCCCCGCCGGGGTCACCCCGTCGGGGAAGACCGCGATCCGTTCGGCCAGGTCCCGCTCGTGTTCCTCCAGCAGGTCCCAACTCCATCCGACGACGGCCCGCAGGGTCCGGTGCCGCGGTGGCGCCGTACGGCTGCCCTGGGTGAGCAGTGCGAACCGGTCGGACAGGCGCGCAGCGATCTCCTCGAGCGTCAGCGTCCTCAGGCGTGCGGCCGCCAGCTCGATCGCCAGCGGTTGGCCGTCCAGGCTGCGGCAGATCTCCCTCACCGCCGGCAGGGAGTCCCCGTCCAGGAGGAAACCCCGATCCGCGGCCCTCGCCCGTTCGGCGAAGAGCCGGACCGCTCCGGCCTGGTACGCCCGTTGCACGGGCACGGTGTCGTCCGGGACCTCCAGCGGCCCCAGGGGGTAGGTGCACTCGCCGGTGATCCTCAGCGCCTCCCGACTGGTGGCCAGGATCCGTACCCGCGGATTCACCGAGAGGATCCTCTCGGCGAGGGCCGCGACAGGGTCGATCAGGTGTTCGCAGTTGTCGAGGATCAGGAGGCCCTCGAGGCCGGCGAGGGTGTCGAACAGTCTGGTCTCGAGGTCGTGGGGGGAGAGACCTCCCGGGGGGTCCCAGCGGGGGCCTGCCGACCCCAGGGCCGCGCGGACGGCTGGGAGCAGGCCGCCCTCGGCCACCGGTGCCAGTTCGATCAGACGCACCGCCGAGAACCTGTCCGCGCCGGCCCTGGCCGTTTCAACGGCCAGTCGTGACTTGCCTGCTCCCCCCGGCCCGAGCAGGGTCACGAGCCGGTGCTCGTCCAGCGCGGCGAGCATGTTTCGAACGGCGTCGTCGCGGCCGACGAAGCTGGTCCAGGGGCCGGGGAGGAACCCTTTGCTCCCGGTGGGGGGACCTTCGGCGGGCTCCTGCCCGCGCAGGATCCGGGTGTGCAGGTCCCTCAGAGCGGGGGAAGGATCGGTCCCCAGGTCCTCGGCGAGCCTGCGCCGCAGGTCCTCATAGGCGACGAGGGCCTCGGCGGCCCGCCCGCAGGCCGCCAGAGTTCGCAGTCGGGCCAGCCACAGACCTTCCCGGTAGGGGTGATCGCGGACCAGGACAGCCAACTCCTCAACCATCCGGGCGTCGGGCGTCCGGCGGGTCAGGTCCTGTTCGACGGCGGCCAGACGGACCTCGGCCAGCTCCTCGGCCAGTTCCGTGACGAACGGGAATCCCCCCAGGTCGGCCAGGGGCTCACCCCGCCAGAGGGCCAGGGCCTGCGCGGCCTCGCCCTGCGCGACGAGCGCGCGGAACTCGGCCAGGTCGACCTGTGCCCGCAGCACATACCCGGCCGGGGTCGAGACGAGTGTTTCGGTGGGTAGGCAGCGGCGTGTTCGAGACACGACGGACTGCAGAGCATTCACGGGGTCCTGGGGGAGGTCCGTTCCCCACAGGTCCTCGACCAGGAGAGCGGCGCGCAGCGGGCGTCCGGCGTCGAGAGCGAGCCGGGCGACCAGGGCGCGGTTCCGCCGACCGAACAAATCGATCGGGCGGTCGCCGTCCAGGACCACCAGGGGGCCGAGCAGTAGGACACGCACGGCACCATCGTGCGCCATCATCCGTGTTCCGCTGCCGCGAGGAGGCGAGTGCCCGAGATGTTCGGAACGAAGGTGCCCGATCGACTGTGGACCACTAGAAGACTGGTTACTGTGGGTATTGGGGTCGGTCGGCGCTGTCTCCCGACGGAAGGTCGCATCATGCTCTCAACAGGCTCCAGGAACAGGGCACGTGGCGCGAGCCAGCGCGTTTCTCGCGTTCGGACGCTGCTGGGCCTGGGGACAGCGGCACTGGCGTCCCTGTTCATCTCCGTGCTCCCGCAACACGCAGCCCTGGCAGACGCGGCCCTGGCTGACACGGATCGGGAACCGACCACTTGTTGGATGCTGGAGAACATCGAGGGCACCCACCTGGGAGAGTCACTGTTCATCCACGTCACCGTGGCGGGGCCCGGTGGACAAGTGCCGGACGGGCAGGTGATCCTGCGCCTGGATGGTCGGCAGTTGGGGCTGTTCACCTTGGAGAACGGCAGAGTCGGCACGTCGGTGCACGGCCTGCCCGTGGGGTCGTACCCCTTCGACGCCGAGTACCTCGGTACCGACCGGTACGCCCCCTGCAAGGCCAGCGGCGGGGACAGAATCTCTCGGGCGTACTCGTTCATCGACCTGTGGGCCGTTCCGAACGGGACCTTCAGCGATCGGGTGACGGTGCGTTTACGGAGCCCGTACCGCTCGCCCGAGGGACAGGTGACCTTGAGCCGTTTCGGCAGGCCGATCGGAACGGCGTCCCTGGACAGCCGGCACACGGCGACCTTCACGGTGTCCCAGCAGCCCCTGACAGGTACCTTGCTGGAAGTCCGGTTCCGGGGCAGCAAGAACCACCAGGATGCGTCCCTGACGGCGGACCTCCCGCGCCACCGGACGACCCCCGACCGGATGGCCTTCCGCACCAGCGAGGAAGTGCTGTATTGGGACACCCCGGGGTTCGCCGTCGTGACGGCCGAGGGCCTCCTGCCCCCGCACTCGTCCCTGGAAGTGGTCGAGATCAGCCCGCGGCCGCCGGACTCGAAGGGGATCGAGCGGATGAGCTGCCCCGAAGCGCGCTGGTGCTTCGTCAGCCTCGACCCCCGCGTCGGACCCCGCTCGTTCCAGGCCCGGCACGTCGCCTTCGACCGCACCGTTCTGCGTCGTTCCGAGACCCGTGTGGTGCACTGGTCCTACTGACGACCGTGCAGGCGTTTCGTACGCGCCGGGGCGGAAGATCGGCTCACAGGTCGCTGACACGGACCATGGTCGGGTTGAGGACACCGAGCTGGCCGTACTTGTTGGATCCCCAGCACGACAGGGACCCGTCGAAGCGCAGCCCGCAGGCGTGCCACAGGCCGTTGTCGACCTGGGCCCAGCCCCCGCCGGGACCGACCGGGACCGGGTCGGCGAGGGGGGCGCGGGTTCCCGCCCCGAGTTGTCCCCACGCGTTCTCGCCTTCGCACCACAGCGACCCGGTGTTCCGGACGGCGCACAGGGTGTCGTCCACGTCCAAGGAGGTCCAGGCGGACGCCGGGAGCCGACCCAGGACGAAATCGTCCTCGCCCCAGCAGCTCAAGGTCCCCCAGGGTCGCAGCGCGCAGGTGGAGTCCTGGCCGCTCACGACCCGGGCCCAGGGGCCGTCCTGCCCGGTCCGCGTCGGGGCGAGGACGTCGGCGCCCGAGCCGCCCACCCCCGGATCCGACGGATCCGGCAGATCCGGCAGATCCGGATCCTGCTCGTCGGGCAGCGGTCTCCGGCTGTCGAGGAGCGGGACATCGGGAACGGCGCTGTCGGGACCCGGGGCCGGGACGGCCGGGAGATCGCTGCCCCGCACCGTGTCGTCCGTCGGCCCGTCGGTGCCTGTCGAGGCGGGGGCACCTGCCGGGGAGGAGGACTCCAGCCCCAGCTGCCCGCTCTCGTCACCGCCCCAGCACCACACCGAGCCCTCGCTACGCAGGGCACAGGTGTGCGCCCGTCCGACCGAGACGGCTTTCCACAGGCCGCCGGCCTGCACCGGCACCGGGGCCAGGGCAGTGTCGTGGGTCCCGTCGCCCAGCTGGCCGTGCGAGTTGTCGCCCCAGCACCACAGGGAACGGTCCCGACGGACCCCGCACGTGTGTCCCGTCCCGGCGGAGACGGCGTGCCAAACGGTTCCTGGGGCAACCTGGGTGGGCGTGGGCTGGCTGCTGAAGCCGCTTCCGTTGCCCAACTGCCCGTCCCAGTTCTGTCCCCAGCACCACAGGGTGCCGTTCGAACGAATCGCACACGTGTACATGGCCCCGGCCGAGAGCGTTCGGAAGGTGTCTCTCACCTCGGCGTCCGGAACACCGACCCGGACGGGGGCGGAACTGGTGGAACTGGACAGGCCGTCCCCCAACTGCCCGTAGGAGTTCTCCCCCCAGCACCACACGGTCGTGTCCCGGCGCAGCGCACAGGTGTGGTAACCGCCGGAGGAGAGCTCGGCCCACCCTCCGCCGGGCAGGCGGTGAGGGGACGGCATGACCTTCGAATCGCCCAGCGAGAGCTGCCCGTACTCGTCCTCGCCCCAGCAGTGCACGTGGCCGTCGACCTGGGTGCCACAGGTGAGGAAGGGGCCCGACCACACCCCCCTCCAGGTCCGGCCCCCCGGGACCGGCGTGGGCCGGTACCGGTCGATCGTGCTGCCGTCGGCGACCTGCCCGTAACGGTTGTCGCCCCAGCACCAGACGGTCCCGTCCGCCGTGCGCCCGCAGACGTGCCGTGCTCCTGCGGCCACCTGGACCCAGTCCCGCCGATCGCCCACCAGGCCCGGGACATAGCGGTGGATCCTGGTTCCGTTGCCGAGCCCGCCGTCGGTGTTGCTGCCCCAGCACCACAGCGTCCCTGCACTCTTGGCCGAGCCCCGCAGTCCACAGGTGTACTCGGTTCCCGAGGAGACCGCCGTCCAGTCGGTGGAACGTCCGACCTGGACCGGGGAACGGCGTGTCGTGAGGGTGCCGTCTCCGAGCTGGCCGGAGAAGTTGCTGCCCCAGCACCACAGCGTTCCGCCCTCGCGGATCGCACAGGTGTGCTCGGGACCGGCCTCCACAGCCGTCCACTGCCCGGTGACCTGGGTGGGGGAGTCCCGACGCGAAGGCCCGTCCCCGGGGGCCGTCGCCGCATGGCTGCCCCAGCACCACAGGCTCCGGTCGCGACGCAGCCCACACGTGAAGGTCGAACCTGCGGACACAGCAGCCCAGGTCGTTTCGGCCCCCACCTGGATCAGCCCGTCGCCGAGGCCCGGGCCGTCGCCGATCTCGCCGTTGAGGTCGCTGCCCCAGCACCACAGCGTGCCGTTGTCCCGAACACCGCAGGTGTGGTGGTGGCCCGCCCCGACGTCGATCCACCGGTCCTCCTGTGAACCCACCAGCACAGGGGTGTTCGGATCGGCCTGTTCGCCGTTCCCGGTGCGTCCGAACAGGGCATACCCCCAGCACCACAGGGTCGCATCCAGTTTGATCCAACAGGCGTGGGAATAGCCGATGCCCATGGTGGGGGAGGAGGGAACAGCGGCGGGGGAGGGAACCGGCGCAGGGAGGGCGGCAGCGGCAGGGTTCGAGACACGCGCGGGAACACGCGCGGGCGCGGCCACGGCAGCAGCGGGACTCGCGGTGGCCAGCACCGTCGTGAGGAGGAGTACTCCCCTCCGCCCGATGAACCGCCGTCGTTCGCTCATGACTGCCGCCTTCCTCGCCGTCGGTCGAGTGCCGGGCGGCGCGGTGTCTTCGACGAGCGCCACTGGAACCACTGGCCCGCACTGATCCGCAGGAAACCAACAGTATCCGAAGTAAAAGCAATAAAACAGACATGCATTCCCTGTGGTGGTCGCGCTTCCTCTGCCGGGGTGACGTCGGGCGAGCGTGGTCGAGCCGGTGGGGTCCCGATCACCCTGTGTGGCCCCGATCACCCTGTGGGGTCTCGATCACGGTGGGGCGACTCGGGAGAAACATCGATTTCACAGGGAGGAAACCGCAGCCCGTCTGCTTCGCGGAACACTGGGACTGCGGACCCGTCCCGGGCGGTCGTCAGGACCTTCCGAGGTGGTTCCTGCGCCCGAGGTGGAATCGGCGGTCGAGGAGGGTCCGGATCCAGGAGGCCGACCTGGGTCCGGACCCCGACCGGTCCGGACCCCGACCGGGATCCGGACCGGCCGGTTCAGTGTCCTCGTGGCCGATCCGTCCCGGCCGGTCCCTCTCGGGGTTGGGCGGCAGCGCTGGGGTCTGTCCTGGAACGTTCACCGTGAGCGAGCGGGTCGTGGCGCCCGTCCGTCGTCCGTGTCCCGTCTCACACCCCAGGAGCCGCCATGCGTCGCCTTGTCCCCACTGGTCCCGACAGCACCGTGTCCCGAATCCTGCCCCACCCCGCCAAGCTCTTCCCGTGCGTCGTGGCCGTGCTGCTGACGGCAGCTTGCGGCTCCTCCACAGGCTCGGACGACCCGGAGGCGCTCGGCGGCGACCTGACCGTGCTGGCCTCGGCCTCCCTGACAGAGACCTTCACCGAGCTCGGCGAACAGTTCGAAACGGCGAACCCCTCCGCCCACGTGCGGTTCAGTTTCGGCGCCGGATCGACCCTGGCCACCCAGATCGTCCAGGGGGCGCCCGCCGACGTGTTCGCCTCGGCCTCCGTCAACCACATGGACACGGTCGTCGAGGCCGGGAAGGCCGGGCGGTCCGTGGTCTTCGCGAGCAACATGCTCACTGTCGCGGTCCCCGCGGGGAACCCCGCGCACGTCACCTCCCTGGAAGACCTGGCAGACCCGAAGGTGACGGTCGCTGTCTGCGTTCCGAAAGCTCCCTGTGGACGTCTGGCCGCACGAGTGTTCAAGAATGCCGGGATCGCCGTCACCCCGGTCACCCAGGAGGTCGACGTCAAGGCCACCCTGAACAAGGTCGTCCTCGGGGAGGTGGACGCCGGACTGGTCTACGTCACGGACGTCAAGGCCGCAGGGCGGAAGGTGGAGGGGATCGCGATCCCCGAGAAGGTCAACGCCTCGACCACCTATCCGATCGGGGTGATCGAAGGTTCCTCCCACAGCCGTCTCGCACAGGCTTTCGTCGATCATGTCCTGTCCGAGGAGGGAAAAGCCGTCCTGACGAGGGCCGGATTCTCCCCGCCGGAGGGGAGCGGATCTGCGAGCCCCACGCCGGACAACTCTTCCGGCGACCCCACCACCGGCACCACGAACGTTCCCTCGAACGGGAGAGGAACGACCTCCTCACCCCGTCGGGCCCCGGGGCTGCCCTCTCGTCGACGCCAGGGAGCAGCCCTACGGGCCCGAGGGCGGACACGGCGTTCCGCCCCCCGTTCGCAGACCGCACAGACCCCGGCCGTTCTGTCGCTGTGTGCCTGCCTCGCTGTGGGTTTTCTGCTCCTTCCGCTGATCGCCCTGTTGACGAACGCGCCGTGGGGGGACCTGCCGCGGATTCTGTCCGAGCCGGGGACCCTCGACGCCCTGCAGCTGTCCTTCCTGACGGCCACAGCGGCCACCGGGACATCCGTTCTGCTGGGTGTTCCCCTCGCCTGGGTACTGGCCCGTTCCCCGAGGCGCGGCACGGGCCTGCTGCGGGCCCTCGTGACCCTCCCCCTGGTCCTGCCCCCGGTGGTCGGCGGAGTCGCCCTGCTCATGGCCCTGGGAAGGACCGGTCTGCTCGGCCGTCACCTGGACTCCTGGTTCCACATCACCTTTCCGTTCACAACACCCGGCGTCGTCCTGGCCGAGACCTTCGTCGCGATGCCCTTCCTCGTCGTCACGGTCGAGGGTGCGCTGCGGTCGGTGGACCGCAGCGCCGAGGAGGCCGCGGCGACCCTGGGGGCCTCACGCCTGACGGTCCTGCGCCGGATCACCCTCCCCCTGGTCGCCCCGAGCCTGTTGGCGGGCGGGATCCTGTGCTGGACCCGGGCGTTGGGGGAGTTCGGGGCCACCATCACCTTCGCAGGCAATTTTCCGGGCACGACCCAGACCATGCCGCTGTCCGTCTACCTGGCCCTGGAGAACGACCCGGACGCCGCGGTCGCCCTGAGCGTCGTCCTGCTCGGTGCCTGCCTGACCTCCCTGCTGCTGCTGCGCAACCACTGGCTCCGTCCCCGGACCAGCACAGTGCTCTAGGGGCTGTGTCGAGCGTCACGTCGTGCTGGGGCAGGAGAAACATCCGAGGTTCCACGGCGTAATCCGGTTGAAACAATTGTCCGCCACATTGTCAATCGAGGACGGGACCAGCACGACGACAGCAAGCTCACCCGACGACGACCGCATCGTCCCGTTCTTCTCGCTCGGAAAGACCCGATCGATCTGTTGTTCGGTCGTGAGGTCCCGCGATGAAGCAAATTCCCTTGGGGAACACTCAGCAGTGGAGGACGTCATGCGCAAGGTAGCGATCTACGGAAAAGGTGGGATCGGTAAGTCGACCACCACCCAGAACACGGTCGCGGGCCTGTCCGAGATGGGGAAGAAGGTCATGGTCGTCGGATGCGACCCCAAGGCCGACTCCACCCGGTTGCTGCTGGGCGGTCTGGCCCAGCGCAGCGTTCTGGACACCCTGCGCTCGGACGGCGAGGACGTGGAACTGGAGGACGTCCGTTCCGCGGGCTTCGCCGACACGATGTGCGTGGAGTCCGGCGGACCCGAACCCGGGGTCGGCTGTGCCGGCCGGGGCATCATCACCTCGATCAACCTGCTCGAACAGCTCGGAGCGTACGACGAGTCGGAGAACCTCGACTACGTCTTCTACGACGTCCTGGGCGATGTCGTCTGCGGCGGGTTCGCGATGCCCATCCGCGAGGGGAAGGCCAAGGAGGTCTACATCGTCGCCTCGGGGGAGATGATGGCGATGTACGCGGCCAACAACATTTGCAAGGGGATCCGGAAGTTCGCGGACTCGGGCGGCGTCCGTCTCGGGGGAATCATCTGCAACTCCCGGAACGTCGACAACGAGTACGAGCTCATCGAGCATTTCGCCAAGCGCCTGGGCACTCAGATGATTTATTTCGTCCCGAGAGACAACAACGTCCAGCGGGCCGAGATCAAGAGAAAGACCGTCATCGAATGGGATCCGGCCTGCGGGCAGGCCGACCACTATCGGAATCTGGCCAATGCCATCGACGGGAACGACATGTTCGTCGTTCCCGCGCCCATTCACACCGACGAGCTCGAAGGTCTGCTGCTGGAGCACGGCGTTCTCGGTTGAGCGCGTTCGACCAGAGCCGTCCCGCAGGGAGGGAAACATGACAGCACCTCACGAGAGCTCCCCCGCCACGACCGCCGACGACCCCGTGGCCCTCTCCCCGACCGGGGTCGCCGGTGAGACGCCGGGCCCGCCGGGGGAACTGGGCGGTTCCGATCCGGGTCTGCCGCTGCCGGCGGACCTGCCGGCCCCCGAGGCCCTGGTGGAGAAGATGCTCCAGGCCTATCCGTCCAAGGTCGCTCGCAGACGCCGGCAGCACCTGAAGGCCAACGATCCCGAGAGCCCCCCACCGATCCAGGCGAACAGCCGCACGGTTCCGGGGATCATCACCCAGCGCGGCTGCTGCTACGCCGGGTGCAAGGGCGTGGTCCTGGGACCGGTTCCCGACATCGTCCACCTCGTCCACGGACCCGTGGGTTGTTCCTACTACAGCTGGCTGACCCGCCGGAACCAGAACCGCCCGGCGGAGGGCATCGCGAACTACGGCGCCTACTGTTTCACGACAGACCTCACCGAGGAAGAGATCATCTTCGGGGGTGAGAAGAAGCTCGCCGCAGCCATCCGCGAGGCCTACGAACTGTTCCATCCTCGGGCGATCGCGGTGTTCAGCACGTGTCCTGTCGGGCTCATCGGCGATGACGTGCACGCCGTCGCGCGGGCCATGCGCAAGGAACTCGACGTCAACGTGTTCGGTTTCTCGTGCGAGGGCTACAAGGGCGTCAGCCAGAGCGCCGGCCACCACATCGCCAACAACGGGTTGTTCACCCACGTCGTGGGGACCGAGGAACCCGAGGGCCCCTACACGGGACACCCGTTCCGTATCAACGTCCTGGGCGAGTACAACATCGGCGGCGACGCCTTCGTCATCGACGACCTGCTGGAACGCTGCGGGATCGAACTCGTGGCGACCTTCAGCGGGAACACGAACTACGGCGAACTCGCGCAGGCCCACACCGCCGACCTCAACGTGGTCATGTGCCACCGCAGCATCAACTACATGGCCGAGATGATGGAGGAGAAGTACGGGATCCCCTGGCTGAAGATCAACTTCTTGGGGGCCGAGGCCACGGCCAAGTCCCTGCGCCGTATCGCACACTTCTTCGGTGACGCCGACCTCATCGCCCGGGTCGAGGCGGTCATCGCGCAGGAGACGGCCATGATCGCCGCCGAGCGCGAGGAGATCCGTTCCCGCTGCGAGGGCAAGCTGGTCATGCTGTACGTCGGCGGCTCCCGGGCTCATCACTACCAACAGCTGTTCGCCGACATCGGGATGCCGGCCGTTTCGGCCGGGTACGAGTTCGCCCACCGTGACGACTACGAGGGCCGCGAGGTCATCGGGAGCATCCGCGTCGATGCCGACACCCGCAACATCGAGGAACTCACGGTGGAGCCGGACCCCGTCCGCCACCAGCCCCGCCGTACGTCCCAGGAACTGGCTGCCCTGCACGCCAAGGGCCTGACCACGCACGACTACGACGGAATGATGCGGGACATGGCCTCCGGGGCCCTCATCATCGACGACATCAGCCACCACGAGCTGCAGACCCTCATCGAGGCGTACTCCCCGGCCCTCGTCTGTTCGGGGATCAAGGACAAGTACGTCGTGGAAAAGATGGGTGTGCCCTGCAAACAACTGCACAACTACGACTACGGCGGTCCCTACGCCGGGTTCAGCGGGGCCCTCACCTTCTACCGGGAGATCGATCGCATGCTCGATCTGCAGGTGTACCGGTACGTCCGGCCACCGTGGGTCGATGAGCCCCTGGACGTTCCCGGCTGACGCGTTTCGAACACCCGCGTTCCAGACACCCGCGTTCCAGACACCTGACTTCGGCCGTCCCGTGGACGGGGCGGCCGGTCACTCCTCCGACGACGGCCCGCGCACCGCTGCTGGTGCGTGGGCCGTGGACGAGAACGCGCCCCTCGTGACGAGAACGCGTTCGGAAAGGGAAGGGCCCGTGCTCGACCACACCCCCGCCGCGGTCATGGACCGCAAAGCCCTGCGGATCAACCCCGCCAAGACCTGCCAGCCCGTGGGCGCCATGTACGCGGCGCTCGGACTGCACCGCTGCCTGCCCCACAGCCACGGGTCCCAGGGCTGCTGTTCCTACCACCGCAGCCACCTCACCCGGCACTTCAAGGAACCCGTCATGGCCGCCACCAGCTCCTTCACCGAGGGCGCCTCGGTGTTCGGCGGGTCGGCCAACCTCCTGCAGGCCATCGACACGATCTTCACGACCTACTCACCGGACATCATCGCCGTCCATACGACCTGCCTGTCCGAAACGATCGGGGACGACATCCCCACCATCGTCTCCAAGGCCCGCGAGGACGGCCTGGTCCCCGAGGGCAAACACGTCTTCCATGCCAGCACCCCCAGCTACGCCGGCTCCCACGTGACCGGCTTCGCCGCCATGGTCGCTGCGATGGTCAACAATTTCGCACAGGCCCCTTCCACGAAGGTGCCCCGCAGCAGGCGCAGGGAGTCCACGCCGCAGATCACCGTGGTCCCGGGGTTCGTGGAGCCCGCGGACATGCGCGAGATCCGTCGCCTGACCCGGCTCATGGGCCTGGAACCCACGATCCTGCCCGACACCTCCGGGGTCATGGACGCACCGCAGACCGGCACCCACGACTTCTACCCCTCCGGCGGGGTCACCCTGGAGGAACTGCGCAACCTGGGCCGATCGGTGGCGACCGTCGCCCTGGGACGGTGGGCCTCCCGCGCGGCCGCCGTCGCCGCGGAGAACCGCTGCCAGGTGCCCCGCGAGATCCTCGACCTGCCGATCGGGCTCGGGGCGACCGACCGCCTCGTCGGCGTCCTGCGCAGGCGGGCCCACCAGGAGCCACCGGCCGACCTGCTCGACGAGCGCGGACGCCTGATCGACCTCATGGGCGACGCCGCGCAGCACTTCCACGGCAAGAAGGTCGCGGTCTTCGGTGACCCGGACCACGTCATCGCCATGACCGAATTCTTGTCGGACCTGTCCATGCACCCGACGCACGTCATCACCGGTACCCCGGGCGCGGCGTTCGAGAAGCGCGTCACCCAGATCCTGGCCGAGCGTGTCCCCGGGGCCAAGGTCAAGGCGTCCGCCGACCTGTTCCTGCTGCACCAGTGGCTCAAGAACGAGCCCGTGGACCTGATCGTCGGGAACACCTACGGCAAGTTCATCGCGCGCGCCGAGGACACCCCGTTCGTGCGGTTCGGCTGGCCGGTCCTCGACCGTTTCGGACACACCTACTTCCCGACCGTCGGGTACATGGGGGCGATCCGCCTGGCCGAGAAGATCCTCGACGCGCTCCTGGAACGGCGGGACCGCGACGCCCCCGACGAGGAGTTCGAACTCGTCCTCTGAGGAACCCGGAAGAGGGCTCGGTCCGACAGAAGACAGGAGAGTTCATGGCAGAGGTCCTGGCGGCCCGGCGCGGGCAGGTGACGCGCACCGGGCCCGCCCCCACCGATCTGGTGTGCGACCGGCGCAGCACCGCTGGCAGTGTCAGCCAGCGGGCCTGCACCTTCTGCGGCTCCCGGGTCGTGCTCTACCCGATCGCCGACGCCGTCCACCTGGTGCACGGACCCGTCGGCTGCGCCGTCTACACCTGGGACATCCGCGGGGCCGTTTCGAGCGGACCGCAACTGCACCGTTTGAGTTTCTCCACAGATCTGCGCGAACGGCATGTCGTCTTCGGCGGGGAAAGACAACTGGAGGAGTGCCTGCTCGAACTGATCGACAAGCATTCGCCGTCCGCGGCCTTCGTGTACGCGACCTGCATCGTCGGAGTCATCGGGGACGACGTCGAGGCCGTCTGCCGCAGCGTCGCCGAACGCACGGGAATCCCCGTGATCCCCGTGTCCTCCGAGGGCTTCAAAGGTACGAAACGCGACGGCTACACAGCCGCCTGCCGTGCCCTGGAACAGCTGATCGGAACAGCCCCCACCGACGGGATCGCGCGCGCGAGCGTCAACCTGCTGGGCGACTTCAACCTCGCGGGGGAGATCTGGATCATCCGGGACTACCTGCAACGGATGGGCGTGGAGGTGGTAGCGAACCTGACCGGCGACGGGCGCGTCGCCGACATCCGCCGGGCGCACGGGGCAGGACTCAACCTGGTGCAGTGCTCGGGCAGCACCCTCGAACTGGCCCGGATGATGCAGGAGAAGTACGGAACCCCCTTCCGCCGGGTGTCCTACTTCGGGTTCGAGGACATGGCCGAGGCCCTGTACGGCGTCGCCGAACACTTCCGTGACACCACCATGGCCGAACGCACCCGCGAACTGGTGATCGAGGAGATCCAGGCGGCCCTGCCGATCGTGCAGGACCTTCGAGCAGACCTGGAGGGCAAACGGGCCGCCATCTACGTCGGAGGGGCTTTCAAAGCGATCTCGCTGGTCAAGGCCCTGCGGACCCTGGGGATGCGCACGGTCCTCGTGGGCAGCCAGACGGGCAATGCCGAGGACTACCGGCACCTGGCCGTCCTGTGCGATCCGGGAACCGTCATCGTCGACGACTCCAACCCGCGGGAACTGGCGGCCTTCCTCGTCGAACAGGACGTGGACCTGTTCATCGGTGGGGTCAAGGAACGCCCCATCGCCTACAAGCTCGGGGTCGCGTTCTGCGACCACAACCACGAACGCAAGATCCCCCTCGAAGGGTTCGTCGGCATGGTCAACTTCGCTCGCGAGATCCACGCCTCCGTCACCAGTCCGGTCTGGCAGTTCGTGCCCCGCAAGGAACAGGCCCGGGGCACCAGCACGTTTTCCGGGAAGCGGTCGTGACCGCGCTGCCGGGGCAGGCCCCGTCCGACGGCATCCGGGGCGACACCGGGGCCCCGGGCGGGACCGCTGCTGGGGGCAAGAAGGCTGGAACGGGCAAGAAAGCTGGAACGGGCAAGGACGGCCGGCCGGTGTCCACGACCAACGCCTGTCGGATGTGCATGCCCCTGGGCGCGTGCCTGGCCTTCGCAGGTGTCGAAGGAACTGTTCCGATCCTGCACGGCGGACAGGGGTGCGCAACATACATCCGCCGCTACCTGATCAGCCACTTCAACGAGCCCCTCGACATCGGTTCGTCGAGTTTCGACGAGTCCGCCACGGTCTTCGGCGGTGAGGCCGATCTCGCGCAGGGCATCCACAACCTCGTCACCGCCTACGGGCCGCAGGTCGTCGGCGTGGCCACCACCTGCCTGGCCGAGACCATCGGCGAGGACGTCCCTCAGATCCTGACCAGGATCCGCCGCGGCGACGCGCACCTGCCGGAGATCATCGGGGTGTCCACCCCCAGCTACGCCGGCACCCACGCCGACGGGTACCAGGCCGCGGTGACCGCCGTCGTCGAAGCCCTGGCGGGCGACGAACCCGGTGACGGCGTCACCCTGCTGCCCGGCATCGTCTCCCCGGCGGACCTGCGGCACCTGCACGAACTCGCCGGCGCCTTCGGGGTGCCCGCCACGGTCGTGCCCGATTTCAGCGACAGCCTCGACGGTCCCATCGCGGCCGAGCACCCGCGCCTGCGCCCGGGCGGCACCCCTCTGCACGGTCTCGCCCGCTGCGGGGGGAACATCGCGGCCGTCACCCTGGGCGGGCTCGCCGCCCCCGGAGTGGCCAATGCGGGAGAACTGCTCCACGAACGGTTCGGGATCGAACACCACCGTTTGCCACTGCCCATCGGGATCCGACTCACCGATGACCTCGTCCATGTCCTCACCCTGGCCTTCGGACACGGTCCGGCGCCCTGGGTCGAGGCCGAGCGGGGTCGCCTCGTGGACGCCTACGTGGACGGGCACAAGTATCTCTCGGGCCGTCGGGCCGTCGTCTACGGCGACGAGGACCTCGTGGTGGGGATCGCGGCCTTCCTGTCGGAGATCGGCATACGGCCCGTGGCGTGTGCTTCGGGCGGACGCAGCGGGAACCTGCGTTCTGCCCTGCGCACGGCAGCCCCAGAGCTGGCAGACCTCGAGGACCTGCAGGTCGTCGAGGACGCCGATTTCGAACGGATCGACGCCCTGACCCGCGAAACAGCCCCGGACCTGCTCGTCGGTCATTCCAAGGGGTACCCGACAGCGCGGGCCCTGGGGATACCCCTGATCCGCATCGGCCTTCCCATCCACGACCGGCTCGGCGGACAACGTCTGCAACACCTCGGCTACCGGGGCGCGCAACGCCTGTTCGACCAGATCGTGAACACCCTCATCGAGCGGGAGCAGAGTTCCTCGCCGGTGGGCTACGCGTACATGTGAGCGCCGTCACCAGCCAGGAGGTCCCCATGCCAGCAGAACCGACCCGGGCGGCGACGACGGCCCCCGTCCCAGCCCCTGCCGGTCCCCGTCCGGTGCCCGAGGTCTCCCAGGGACACCCGTGCTTCGACGCCTCCTCACGGGCCCGCACCGCCCGGGTCCACCTGCCCGTCGCCCCCCGGTGCAATGTCCAGTGCAACTACTGCGACCGGCGTTCGGACTGCGTCGCAGAGAGCCGCCCCGGCGTCAGCAGCACCGTCCTGTCCCCGCAGGAAGCCGCCGACTACCTCGACGAGGTCGTCCTCGCCGTTGCGAACCTCACCGTCGTGGGGATCGCCGGCCCCGGCGACCCCTTCGCCAACGCCGAACAGACCCTCGAAACACTCCGCCTGTGCCGCGACCGGCACCCGGAACTCACCCTGTGCCTGGCGACCAACGGCCTGGCCCTGCCCGAACACCTCGACGAGGTCGCCGCGCTCGGCGTGAGCCACGTGACGATCACCATCAACACGGTGGACCCAGCGGTGGGGGCCCGGATCTACCGCTGGGTCAGGGACGGCCGCAAGATCTACCGGGGTGAGGAGGGCGCTCGCCTGCTGTTGGAACGTCAGATGCAGGCCGTGGCCGGGTTGAAGGCCCGCGGGGTCGTCGTCAAGATCAACACGATTCTCGTGCCGGGGCTGACCCTCGACGGCGTGGCGGACGTGGCCCGGACCGTGGGGGAACTCGGGGCCGACACCATGAACTGCCTCCCGCTGTACCCCGTCGAGGGAACTCCTCTGGCCGAGTGCGGGACGCCCGACGCGTTCGAGGTCGTCAGCGCCAGGGCTCGTGCCGGGCAGCACATGGCACAGATGGCCCACTGCACCCGGTGCCGCGCGGACGCCGTGGGGTTGCTCGGCGAGCAGCACACGGCCCGGAGTCTGGGCCTGCTGGACGCCGCCCGTCGCAAACGGGTGGACAATCGCCCCTACCTCGCTGCGGCCAGCATGGAGGGCTTGCTGGTCAACCTGCATCTGGGGGCAGCAGACCGGGTGCACATCCTGGAGCGAACACCTTCCGGCAGCAGAGTCGTGGAAGTCCGTTCCCTGCCGGCACCCGGGGGCGGGGCCCGCCGCTGGAAGGCCGTGGCCGAGGTCCTGTCCGACTGTCGGGCACTGCTGGTCAGCCAGGCCGGTGAGACGCCGAGGGCCGTGCTCGAACGTGAGGGCCTCGACGTGTACGAAACGGAAGGTCTGTTGGCCCAGGCGGCCGAGGACGTGTTCACCGGGCGCAGACCCACCGTCCGTACACCTGTTCGGGGCTGCACCCAGGAGGCTGTGGACAACGCCTGCGGGGGAACCGGCACCGGCTGCGGCTGAGGGTTCGAAACGCCTGAGCCGACGCCCGGACCCGCGAGAACACCGTGATTCGCGAGGAGAGGGAGGCACTCCATGCCAGGTCTGATCGACAGCACGCTGCGCGAGGGCACTCAGGCCCCCGGGGCCCACCTGAGCCTTCAGGAGAAGATCGATCTGGCTGTCGGGCTGGGCGCCGTCGGGTGCCGGGAGATCGAGATCGGGCCGGCGGTGCCCGAGGACCTGCCCGGGGGCGATGACCTGTCCAGGCTGGTGGCCGCTGTCCGCGGCAGGGCTCCTGACCTGCGGATC
>JAUPKJ010000289.1 GCA_030837505.1 Actinomycetota bacterium | reverse complement strand
GCTGATGGCGCTGGGAGTTTTTCTGGGGCTGTCCGATCAGAGCGCCACCGGGACCTCCGGCGGGCTGAGAGTCCCGGCCCTCGTGGCAGCTCTCCTGCTCGTGGCCCAGGGATTCGACATGCTCCTGCGGACGGACACCGTGAACCACCGGACGGTCCTGGGCGGGGCCGGAGAGTTGCACCGCCGGAACACCGCCCTGGGAAGGGCCCGCACCGTGCAGGCCCGTACGACCGCGGCCGGCCGTCGGATCGAGTCCGCCGTGGCCTGCGGGCTGCTCCTGCTGGCCGTGTGGCTGGGGCTCGCGACCCTGAAGTACGCCGAGGCCCCCCGCTTCCTGGGATCACTGTCCCTCGTGGCCTCGTTCCTGCTCTTCGCCTTCGGATGGCAGGTCCTGACCGACAGCAGGAAGTCCCGTCGGTGAAAGGGGTCGGCAGCAGCGAGGCCGTTGCCGCCCGGTCCGATTCGGGCACGGGGGGTTCGCGGGAGGAGACCCGGAGCGAGAGAACGTGGTACCGAGAGGATTTGATGGGCACAATCGGTCCATGGCTGTTGCAACGACCCGTCAGTACGGGCGCCCCGGATCCGTCGGTTCGGTCCTGACGGCGGCCGCGATCCTGTCCGCTGCGGGCACGGCGGGGGCTCTGGCCGCGTGGGCCGCCGCCGCGTACCTCGCACGCAAAGTGGTGTCCTCGGACGTCGTGAGACCCGACGACGTGGAGATCCTCGGCGTCGGCAACGACAGCGTCATCCTGCGAGCCACCGCCATGACCGTGTCCCGCGGACGGTACGGGCTCTGGTTGGACGGCGGTGCCGGGCACGCCCGGCTCGGAGACCTGATCGACCACGACGAGCAGTCCCGCACCGTCACGCGGGAGCTGCTCGGGGTCGACCGGGGGCGGCTGCGGGCCGGGTGGGCCCGGTGGAACCAGTACTACTACGCGGGCACCCCGGCGTCGGCCCTCGGGCTGGAGCACGTCGACGTCGAGGTCGAGGGCGACCTCGGGGCGATGCCGGCCTGGTTCGTGCCACCGTCGGCCACGGTGCCGGCCCGGGACACCTGGGCGATCCTCGTGCACGGCCGCGCGGCCACCCGGGAGGAGTGCCTGAGGGCCGTGCCGGTCCTGCACCGGCTCGGGTTCCCCGTCCTGATCGTCAGCTACCGCAACGACGCCGACGGCGTCCGGTCCCCGGGCGGCTGCTGCCACCTGGGGGAGGTCGAGTGGCGGGACGCCGAGGCCGCCGTCCTGCACGCCGTGGACCGGGGCGCGCACGACGTGGTGATGGTCGGGTGGTCCATGGGCGGGTCGATCATCCTGCAGCTGCTGTCCCGCTCCTGGACGGCCGACCGGGTCCGCGGCGTGATCCTCGACGCCCCGGTCATCGACTGGCGGGACGTCCTGACGCACCAGGGCGCGGCCAACAGGGTGCCGGGGGCCGTCGGGAGGCTCTCTCAGACGGTGCTCGAGCACCCGCACGCCCGCCGACTGACCGGCACGGAGGTCCCGCTGTCCCTGGACCGGCTGGACTGGGTGCGCAGGGCCTGGGAACTGCAGCTTCCCATGCTGATCGTGCACAGCGACGACGACGACTTCGTGCCCTCGGGGCCCTCGCGTAGGCTGGCAGCGGCCCGCCCGGACCTGGTCACCCTCGTATCCACCCGCGGCGCCCTGCACACCCAGGAGTGGAACGTCGACTCGGAGACCTGGGACGCCGCAGTGGCCCGCTTCGCCCTCGACACGCTCTGAGAGGGCACCCCCCCGGCGCGCGATCCCGAATGCTCAGCGAAGGGAACAACGAAATGCGTGGAGTGGTGATGCACGCCCCCGGTGACGTCCGGGTGGAGGAGCGGGAGAACCCGGCGATCATCGAGCCGACCGATGCGATCGTCCGCCTGTCGGCCACGTGCATCTGCGGTTCGGACCTGTGGCCGTGGCGCGGGGCGGACCGGGTGAACCATTCCCCCATGGGCCACGAGTACGTGGGAGTCGTCGAGGAGGTCGGCAGCGCCGTCACCGACGTCCGGCCCGGCCAGTTCGTCATCGGATCGTTCTTCGCCTCGGACAACACGTGCGAGATCTGCCGGGCCGGCTACCAGAGCCGCTGCGTGCACGCCGTGATGATGGGCACGATCGGGACCCAGGCAGAACTCGTGCGCGTCCCGCACGCCGACGGCACCCTGGTCGCGACCCCTGACCTGCCGCCGCCGGACCTGATCCCCAGCCTGCTCGCTGCTTCCGATGTGCTGGGGACCGGGTGGTTCGCGGCCGTGGCCGCCGAGGCCGGGCCGGGCCGGACGGTGGCCGTGGTCGGCGACGGGGCCGTCGGCCTGCTCGGCGTGCTCGCCGCCCGGCAGCTGGGCGCGGAGCGGATCATCGCGATGAGCCGCCACACCGACCGCCAGGCGCTCGCCCTCGAGTTCGGGGCGACCGACATCGTCGAGGAGCGCGGCGACGCCGGCGTGGCCCGGATCAAGGAACTCACCGACGGCCTGGGCGCGCACAGCGTCATCGAGGCGGTCGGCACGCAGGAGTCGATGATGCAGGCCCTCCGATCCACCCGCCCCGGCGGGCACGTCGGCTACGTCGGTGTCTCCCACGGCGTCGAACTGCCCGGCGGGGAACTGTTCTTCTCCACCGTGCACCTGCACGGCGGACCGGCCCCCGTCCGCCGGTTCCTGCCGGAGCTCATCCAGCTCATCTGGGACCGCAAGATCAACCCCGGCAGGGTCTTCGACCTCACCCTCCCGCTGGAACAGGCGGCCGAGGGCTACCGGGCCATGGACGAGCGCCGCGCCACCAAGGTGCTCCTCACCCTCTGACGGGGCTGACGGCACCCGCAGGCTCGGTCACCCCTCAGAGCGACCGCTCCTGACCCGATCATCAGCCGTCCGTGATCGAACCAGCCGGGACATTCGTGCCGGACCCGTGCCTGGAGTTGAAACGTCATTGTCTTCGTCGGAGAAGTCATCGCCGGAGCCGGTGTCCACCAGATCGTGACGCTCAACCGGACGGCCCTGTGAGCACGGTGCAGCCCACGCCGTTGACAAGATCTGGTGGCGGACCCTCTAACTACACTGGGTCGATGGGCATCGTGGAGGGAACGACTGCGGTGGACAGATTGAGGAACGCCATGGTCGAGGAACTACGGCCGTGGATCCCGAATCTGAGCGATCGGGTGGATGCGGCGATGCGGGCGGTGCCCCGGCATCTCTTCCTGCCCGACGTGCCGCTGGAGCGTGCGTATGGGCTCGACCCGGTGGTCACCCACCGCGATGCGGACGGAGTCCCGATCAGCTCGGCCTCGGGGACGGCCACGGTCGCCGGGATGCTTCAGCAGCTCGATGTGCGCACAGGGCACCGCGTGCTCGAGATCGGCGCCGGTACCGGCTACAACGCTGCTTTGCTGGCACGACTGGTCGGTCCGTCCGGCTCGGTGACGACGATCGAGTATGACGAGGTCGTGGCGGCGGAGGCCGAGGAGGCGTTGAGCACACTGTGCGGGAACGTCACGGTGGTGCACGGCGACGGGATGCTGGGCGCGCCGGAGGGCGGGCTTTTCGACCGGATCGTGGTCACGGCCGGGGCGTGGGACATCCCGAGGGCCTGGTGGGAGCAGCTGGCCGATGACGGGGTTCTGGTGGTGCCTTTGCGGATACTCGGTCTGACTCGCACAGTCGTCTTCGAACAAGTTGGGGCCTGTCTGTGCAGCCGGTCGGTGGCGGAGGACGGGTTCATGCCGATGCGCGGGGCCGGGGCCGTCCACGAGCAGAACATCCCCCTCGGCGTCGGCCCGGACCTGGTGATCCGCATCGACGACGACCGCCCGACGGACGCCTCGGCGTTGCACGGCGCCTTGGACCACCCTGTGGCCGTGTCGTGGAGTGGGGTCTCGGCGCCGTGGGGCTGGACGGAGCACCTCGACTTTTGGCTGGCTGCGCTCGACGGCTTCTGCCGGTGCCTGATCTCGCGGGAAGCGGTCGACGCCGGCCGTCTGACAGCTCCCAAGGAACTCTGGGGGAGCATGGGCGTGGTCGAGGACGGCACCCTGGCCTATCTGACGACCCGGACCCGCTCTGGCGGCGACCCCGAGCTGCCCAAGTACGAGATCGGCGCCTGCGGCTACGGCTCCCAAGGCACCGACCTTGCGGGTCGGCTGGCCGAGCGGGTGCGTGCCTGGGACCGCGAGGGTGGGGCACACCTGGGGGTGAAGGTGGAGGCATACCCGATCGATGCCGCACCCGTACCGGCGTCGGAGGTGCTCCTGGCAGCCGACAAGCACGACAGTCGGATCCTCGTCCTGGCAGAGCGTTCGTGATCGGCCCGGACCGACTGCGGCCGAAGATCCAGGTCAAGACACCAGTAGCAGTGCGTCCCAGCACGTCGGCAGTCCGCCAGACACCGGCAGACCCGCGTGTTCGGCCAGGGCCAACGCCGTCCCGGTTGCACCGGTGAGGAAGCCCGGCCGGTCCTCGGCGGTGTGGCCGGCGACGTGCCGGAAGCCGAAGCGCGAGTCGGCGGCGAACCTTCCGGTGATCGCGGTCGCGGCGTGGGCGGCCAAGTCCGTGTCGTGCATAACCTCGGCGACGCGCAGGACGCCGGAGTGCCCGTGGCACAGGGTCGGGCCTTCACTGTCCCAGCTGCCTGCTCGCTGGGCAAGCTGGTGGAGTGCTTCCCGGGCTGTCTCGGAGAGGCAGGGGTCTGATGTTGCTTGTCCGGCGAGGTCGAGGGCGCGACTGATGCCCGGCGTTCCATAGCACCAGGCGTCGGCCCGCCCGACCGGGGCGTCCGCGTGGACGGTGTCGAGGTTCTCGCCGGTGACGTACGGGGGCCAGGTGCCGGTGCGTTCGTCGCGCTGGCGCACCAGCCAGGTTCCGGCGTGCGTGACGGCGTCGAGTTGCCCAGGAACGGTGATCCCAGCCAGGTGCGCTGTGGCGAGAAACGCAAGAGGTCCTGCGATCCCGTGGGCCATGCCGGTGGTCGCCGCACCGGAGGGGGGCACGACGACGAGGTTCGGGTGACGATCCGCAGACAGCCACCAGCCGGGGCGGCCGTCGATGTCATGCTGGATGATCCCGGTCAACGTGTTCAACGCCGCGATCAGTCCGGGTTCGACGATGGTGTGTCCTGACTCGAAGGCGGACAACAGAACCCTGCCGGTCCCGGCGAGGCCGGTGATCGCGTCGTACACCTGCCAGGGGGTGCCCGTCGTACTGCGGCCTGGAGTCGCCCGGTGACGTGCGGCGAGGTCGACAGCCTGCGCACACAGCCATTGGGCGGCCCGTGCCGTGCCCGTGGCGTGTGCAGACGGGTCGGGCAGGTAGGGGACACCAATGATCAGCGACGTGGCCAGACCGGCGCCGGCATGGAACACCCCGAGGAATCCGGCACCTTTCGGAGTTCGGCGGGCGGCCTGGACCCAATGGGCCACGGCAGCCGTCGCGAAGTCGGGCTCCATGCACGCCAGTCGTGCGTGGAGCAGCGCCGTCCCGGGCAGACCGTCGGCCAGGGTCCCTGCGGCCCCGGTCGGCAGCCCGGTCGTCACCTCATCGGGGTTCAGTAGCCGATCGGCCACGGACAGGCATTGTTGCAGGGCCTGTGCTCGCCGGGCGTGGGTCATCGTCTCGACGCTTCCCGGGCGAGGACGCCTGTGGCCAGGACCCTGACCATCCGTTCGAGCGCAGTGTCGGCCAGCAGACGGTTGGAGTGCATGTGGATCACGGATGAGGCACAGTCCGCGCGTCGGTCCACGGGCAGCCGGTCGTGGTACGCGAGGAGAGCATCCACGTACTTCTCCCGTGTGGCAGAGAGTGCGATGAACGTGCAGGCATCGTCGCACGCCGTCTCGTCAACGACCTGGCGCAGACCGGCCAGACGGCGGTGGGCGGTCTTGTCCAGGTGCGGCCGCCCGAGCGCGGCGGGGTCGCCTCCAGCAAGTAGGCGTGCCACCGTCACCGCGGTCGTCGCCGCCAGGGCGAGCCGCTGGTCGGGGTCTGTGACCGTGACGAGGGTCGCGAGCACGAGATCGCTGTCGGCTGCGAAGACGTCCTCGGCCGCTTCGAGAGCTGTCGGGCCACCGTAGCGCTCGACCTCCTGTACGTAGGGCTCCACGACGAATCCCGAGGCCAGCGCGTCGTCCACCAGACGTCCTCCCCATGCGCGCAGCGAGGGAAGGAGATGGCCTCCGAGGACCTGGGGATCCCCGTGGAAGCGGATGCGCAGGTGCGGACCGATGCCCTGCGTGCGGTACCGCAGCCAGAACCAGCGGTCGAACAGTCCTCGCAGGCTGGGTAGGAGCGTGGCGAGATCGGCGAGGATCTCGTCGTGCTGTGTCGGTGGCGCGGTGACGGCCAGCGACAGCCACTCGCCGCCAGGCAGATGGAGTCCCTCCCCCTGAGCACGAGGAATCGACGTGAGCACACGGCCAGGGGCGGTCCGGGGCACCGTGGTGGAGAGAGGGATGACGAGTTCGAGCAGATGGCGTCCGGACCGGGCTGTGACGACGTCCTGGACGGCGGCGGCCCCGCCGGGCGGTTCGGTGACGGCACTCAGGCCACGATGTACGTAGCGGCGCAGGAGTTCAACATCTCGTTCGTCGTCGAGATCCAGAGGAAGCTGCCGTTCGTCGTCGTCGGTGACGACCACGGCCGGAGGCCGAGGGAGGGTTTCCGTCCGCCAACTGCGAAGTTGCCGTGGCCAATCGCAGGCGTTGCCGGAGCAGCCCGTCAGCTGCTTCGGCAGACGCCATCGGGCCGGTGCCAGGATCGTCGACCGGTAGCGAATCCGAGGCTGGAACGCGGTATCGCGTAGGGACCCCCACGAGAACAAGCACCAGGGCCGGCAGCCGGAGCGTCCCAGCAGCGCGAGCAGCCGGGCCGGGGCCGGCAGGTACCGTAACCCGATTCGGGAGTTCAAGACCGGCATGATCGGACATCGGCGGGCCCTTGACCACAGCGTCAGTCGTTCCTCGTCGGCTACCAGCAGCAGGTCGTCCAGCCGCAGGTCGTCCTGTTCGGGCGGAATGCCGACCGGGAGGCGTACCGGGGTCAGACCAGTCGGTGGGGCGACGGTGGCCAGGATCGGGATACGAGGGCGGGACACGACCTCCGCGAGGAGCGCTCCCTGCGACACGCCGGTCGTAAACGGCTGGAGGTCTGGAATCAGAGAGGTGAACCGGCCGAGAGTCGATCCGGCGTCCTGGGTGCCGCCGACGTGGAGCGCGAGGTGCAACCGGCCGGCGGCCAGGTCCTGCTCCGAGGCGGCGATAACGCGTGTGTACGCCTCCGCACCCGGAGGCGGTGGCTCTGTCCCGGGCATGGCCAGCGCTGCGATGGCTGTGTCGTCCAGGACGATCTCGATGCGGCCGTGGGCGGTTGCGTCGCCGAGCAGGTCCGCGAGGACAGCGATGCGATCGGGGGAAGCCTCGGCCGATTCGATCCCGGTCTCGATATCGTTCTCACCCAACCCGATAACCGGGTCGAGCACGTCGAGGAACGACACGGGCCGGCCAAGGCCCCAACGTTCGACGAAACGGGAGTGGAACGCGGCGAGCGTCGGACGCACACAGCTCATTGTCCACAAAACGCTGATGGCTTCGGCCGCCTCCTCCAACAGTGAGCGTGGCACGGTGATATCCGCGTCCACGGCAACGTCCACGCACAACGGACTGTCTTGGCCGCACAGTTGGGCGAACTCCTTACGTGCGGCGTTCAGTGCCACGAGCCTGGAGACGTCACCCACCGGCAGGAGGTCTGCGGCCTGCAACAGGTTTCGCAGATTCTGCAGCGGGGCCCGTGCATTGCCGCCGTCGGGCAACCGGGCGAGCAGGTGTCGTACCGGGTCGTCGTCCAGATCGACAGGCAGCAGATCGGTCAGCAGGAAGCCCAGGCGGGTCAGCTTCATGACCAGACCCAGCAACGTGGTCTTCGGGACGGTCGGCCAGCGTCCGCCGAGGGCGGAGAGGATCTTGTCGTGGCTTGTGCCCTGCTCGCACAGGTGCAGTACAAGATCGCTCGCCGCGGTCCGCCGGATGCTCACCAGCTGCGGCGCACCCCCTCCGAAAGGCTGCTGTTCGTGCACGAAACGTCGCCCTCGGCGACGGACAAGGTTGTTCGTCGTGAACGTGAGCCGTGCAGCCAGTCCCGGCGTCTCCAGGAGCTGGTCGGCCAGGGCGCCCAAGGTGGCCGGGCTCGGGGCACTGCGGGAACGATGATTCTCACCGAGGTACAACCTGTAGCCGCGTTCGACCACGGCTGCGGTCTGGACACCGGCGAACACCGCCCGCGGCGTCGGGCGCAGACGGGCCCGACGCTCGTAAGCACGCACGGTCGCCAAGAGATGTTCATCGCCGGAAGCCTCCAGAACCGGAGGGACGGCTCCGCGTGAAGTGAGGGCGATCCCCTCGACCACGACCGGATCCGGGCAGCCACCCGACGCCTTGCCGCCGTGAGCTGGGAGCATCGGGATGCGTGCCAGCAAGGCACCGTCGGGCAGGGGTACGAACAGCCGCGAACGCTCCGATGCAGATTTTAGCACCGGCAGGTCGCCGAGCAGCCTCTGCTGGTACAGGTTGAGGAGCAGCCGTCGTCCGTGCAATCCGAGGTCGTGTTCGACCCGACGATGTCTGTCACCGGTACCGTCCGGGTGTCGAGATCGAACAGGTCCGCGGTAAGACTGTCGAGAACCGTCGTGTCCTGTGGCATGGTGACTTCCCTCTCAGAAGGCAGGGGCATGTTCAGACGCAGCTCCGCCCCGCACACGAAAAGCATGCATCCGTAAACAATTTGGGGCAATACGCTTTGTGTAAGTCGCGGTCACGTGCATTGGACCAGCGGTCCTGCGCGGGACGGCGGTCCTCGTGCTGCGGCAGGCGGAACTACCGAAGGCACACGCGCCATGTCACTCGCAGGAGGCGGCGATTTACCGACGGAGCCTCTCAGTTCTCCTTCACGGGGCCGGGACCGCCGTCCGGCAACTCGGCCTCGTCGGCCGATTGCGAACGCCGGCGCAGTCCCAGGCGGGTCAGCCAGACTCCGGCCACGAGCCCGCCCAGGGGGATCTCCAGCAGGGTCACGTATCCCCGGTAGACCAGGACGGCGGCGGCGACCGTGGCGGGGCCGCCGCCCAGGGACACCAGGGTCGCGGCGGCGGCGGTCTCCGCCAGTCCCGACCCTCCGGGGGTCACGGGGAAGGCCGTGATGGCCCGTTCCACCGCGTACCCCGCGAGGACGACGGTCACGGGCAGGGGGTCCCCGACGGCCCTCAGACACAGCCACAGCAGGATCACCTGGGAGAGGGCGTAGAGACCTGCCCCCGTCGTGAACCGTCGTGAGCCGGCCCGCAGTTGGTGGGCCGTGCGTTCGTGCAGTTCGGTCAGGCGTTCGGCGGCGGCGGGCCAGCGCCGTCCCCGGGTCAGGGGGGCCAGGCGTTCCAGCAGTCGGTCGGTCCCCGTGGCGGTGGCGTCGGCCGCGCGGTCGGACCGCAGGAAGGCGAGGATCGCGGCGAACAGGAGGGCCGCGACGAACCCCCCGACGAGCACCCCTGTGGGGGCCCGCGGGCCCAGCAGGAGCATTCCCACGACGGCCAACGGCAGCATCGCCAGCTTGACCAGGGTCGCCACCAGGACGGTCAGGACGGTGTACCGCCCGAAACCGGCGGCCGGGATCCCCCAGGAGCGCAGCATCGCGAAGTTCAGCCCCATGGCCAGGGCGCCGCCGGCGGGGGCGACATTGGCCACGGCGCTGCCGCTCAGGTTCAGCTGCAGAGCCTGCCAGTACCGCAGACCCGGCAGGGCGGTGCGCTGCACGATCGTCTGCAGGGACAGCCCCGTCCACCAGACGGCGGTGAGGACCAGCACCTCCGGGACACTGATCGCCTGCAGGGATCCGCCGATCTCGGCCCAGCCGGCGCCCACGGCCGCCGGCAGGACCAGGACCAGCAGGACGACGGCCAGCGCGAAGGGCAGCAGGAACCCCAGTGTCGAGCGCAGCCGGTCGCGCAGCGCGGGCCGGGAAGGGTTCATCCGCAGCGGGCCAGGTCGTCGGCGAGCTTGTACGCCAGGTTGCACCGTTGCAGGACCTCGGCCCAGCCGGTCTCGGGCGCGCAATGGCGGTTGTGCTCGGCCATGACCCGTCGTCGTTCCGGTGAGGAGGCCAGGTCGGCCAGGGCACTGGACAGGGCGATGTCGCTGGCGGCGAGCAGTCCGTGCTGCCCGGGGCGGATGAAGTCGGCGATCCCGGTCTGCTCGCGCGCCAGGACGGGCAGGCCGGCGCTACGGGCCTCGAGGGCCGCGATCCCGAAGGACTCCAGGGTCGCGGGCGCGACGTACAGGTCGGCCCGGCGGTAGACCTCCCGGATACCCGCCCGGTCCATGCGACCGGCGAGGTGCACGACGTCCTGCAGGCCCAGCCGGAGAATCTCCCGTTCGAGCCGGGAACGCTGGGGGCCGTCCCCGATCAGCGTGACCTTCAGGGTGGTCCCCTCGGGCAGCATGTCCACGGCTCTGCGGATCACCCGCAGCAGGGGGCGGGGGCGCTTGCGGGAGGCCAGGCGCATCACGCTGACCACCCGCACGTCCCGCGGGTCGCGTTCCAGGGGTTCCACGGCCCAGTGGGAGGGCTCCACGCCGTTGGGCAGGATCGTGATCTCACGATGCTCCTCCAGCAGCGGACGCAGGGGGCGGGCCGCGAGCTCGCTGACCGCCGTCCAGTGGATGGGCCAGCGGGACCAGTGCAGCACGACGTTGCTCAGCACGTACAGCGGGGTCGCCATCCACCACAGGGAATGGATGGTCGCCACGGTCGGGATCCGACGGCGGGTGCTGGCCCGCGCCGCGAGGAAGGCCAGGGGGGACCACACGGACAAGTGCAGGTGCACGGCGTCCGGCGACAGGCGGTCGAGGGTCCTGCAGATCCGCCGGTAGGTGTGGATCGGACGCTGCCAGGACCAGTGCAGCCGCAGCACCTGCGGCTCGGCGTCCGAACCGGTGAGTTCCGGGTCGTCGGGGCAGGGGTCGTCGAGATCGGGGCCCCGGTCCCTGTCCGGAGCACTGGTGAGGATGTGCACCTCGTTCCCCCGCCGGTGCTGTTGACAGGCCAGATCGTGGACCTGGACCTCGATGCCTCCCTGTTTGGGCAAGTAGGCATCGCTGATGTGTAGAATCCTCACCGTTCTCTCCCCCCGATGTCATCTTCCGGTCGTTCGTGCCCCAGCATGGACGGATGCCGTTCACTCTGGTCTCGTTCCACGCGCATCCCGACGACGAGACGCTCTACACGGGCGGCACCCTGGCCAGGGCCGCGGCAGAGGGCCACCGTGTGGTCCTGGTCACGGCCACCTCCGGCGGGGCGGGGCTGGCCGATTCCTCGATGGGGACCGGCGGGAGCCTGGCCCGGCGCCGTCTGCAGGAACTGCAGGGCGCGGCCGGGGCCCTGGGCGTGGCCAGGACGGTGCAGCTGGGGTACGCGGACTCGGGCATGGACGGCGCTGCCCCCCTCGCGCAGGGGGGACCACAGCGGTTCTGCGACGTGCCGGTGGAACAGGCCGCCGAACGGCTCGCGCGGATCCTGCGGGAGGAGAACGCCCACGTGCTGACGGGCTACGACGCGGCGGGGGGCTACGGGCACCCCGATCATGTGCAGGTGCACCGGGTCGCGGTCGCGGCCGCGCGCGCGGCCCGGACCCCCGTGCTGCTCCAGGCCACCGTGGACCGCGAGCGCCTGCGGCGTGCGATCCGGGCCGTCAGCTGGCTGCCGGGCCTGCCCCAGGGGTTCGACCCGCGGGCGGTGCGGAACCTGTACACCGCCAGGGAGGAACTGACCCACCGGGTCGACGTGCGGTCGGTGATCGGGGCCAAGCGCGCGGCCCTGGCCGCTCACGCCTCGCAGGCCACGGCCGATTCGGGTACGCGGACCATCGCCCTGCTGCTGCGGCTGCCGCGCCCCCTGCTGCGGGCCGTGCTGGGAACAGAATGGTTCGTGGAGGTCGGCAGGGAACCGCCCGGGCGCCTGCTCGACGACGTCTTCGCCACGGTGCGGGCCCCAGCCGGTTGACAGGACCGGGCCGTGCGATCCCGGCCCTTCCACGTTGCCTGACACCCCGACCTTCCTTGTTCCAGTCCGTCGCGCCCGCGGTGGCGTGCGCCCGTCCCCGTTGCCGACAGGTCACAGCATGCCAGCATCCCCCGACCCCTTGACAATGAGTGACCATATGTGCCGTATGGGTTGCTCTAGGTGAGTGAAGCGGTGACCGGGTGGTCCCGTCGTACGCTCCACCGGCCCAGCAGCGCCCCCTCGTGCTCCAACAGGTGCTCGATCCGCAGCTCCCGGCGGGTCTGCGGCCCGAGGGCCATCCGCCGGGCCTCGCCCGCCACGAGCAGGGGCGAGAGCGTCAGACACAGTTCGTCGACCGCGTCCGCCGCGATCGCCCGACCCAGCAGGTCCGGCCCGCCCTCGGTGAGGATCCTGCGCAGACCCCGGTCGGCCAACTGCCGCACGGCCGACCTCACGCACACCTCCTCGCGACCGGCGAGAATCACCCGATCGGCCCCCACCAGCTCCTCCAGTCGTGCCCGGTCCGCCGACCCGCAGGTCACCACGATCGTGCCCACACCGGGCGCGAACAGTCCCCCCGGGTCGGGCAGGTTCCCCGACCGGGTCACGACCGCGACCACGGGGGCGGGGGAGCGGCCGGCCCCGGCTCTCTGACCCGCGAGTTCCTCGCGGACCCGCACGGGTCCGTAGCGTTCGGCCCTGACCGTGCCCGCCCCCACCAGCACCACGTCCGCCCCTGCCCGCAACACGCCCAGGACCAGCCGGTCCACGGCCGTCGACAACGACCCCGACAGGCCGTCGGCACCGGTCACCGCGCCGTCCACGGAACTGAGCATCCCCGCGCGCACCCACCGGCCCTCCGGCGGGGGATCGGGCCACCGGTACAACTCCGCCAGGGCCCGCAGAGTCCCGGCCCGGTCCGCGACCGGATCCCCCACGACCTCGGCCCGCGGCAGCAGCATCCGCACCACACTCACCGGTCGATCGTCGCACGGCGGACAGGCCGGCCGGCCTGGATCGGCCGCCTGAAACGGCAGGTTCCGGTGTCGAGGACCAGGACACCCGGACGGTGCTCCACCCGTGTCCCGCGTCCGGCTCGCGGCCGTCGATAGTCTGGACCGGACAGACCGGACGGTACTGCCATCGGACGGCACTGCCACCTGTCACAGCTCTCGGACGTCAGCCGATCACAAGGGACGAAACCAACCGCGCAGAGGGAGCCCGGCACCCGTGTACGAGGATGCAGCCAGATCACGCGCAGCCGAAGCGCGGTGTCTGGCCGACGGTGGATTTTTTTGCGGTGCCGTCTATTTGGCCGGTTACGTGGTCGAGTGCCGGCTCAAGGTTCTTCTGACGACGATGGGTCGTCCTTTCCCCAGCGCAGGGAGACAGGGACACGATCTCCATGGCCTGTGGGACCGAGCGGGGCTGCGCCGGAAAGATCTCAAAGGTTTCAGGCGGGCATTCATCGATTGCTGGAACACTCGCATCAGATACGAGACAACGGTCGGCTCGGAGCATCACGAAGAAGATCTTTACAAGGCCGCGATCGAACTGTCAGGGTACGTTCAGAGCAGAACGACAAGCATACGGTCGAGATCTGGTGGAGGAAGACGGTCTTCCACTCGGCAGTCTCCAGGAAGAAGGGCATGATGTCGAGGGAGAATGCGGCTGCCTCCGAGGTGCGGCAGGCGCTCTGCGAGCGTTCGGAGCGGGAGGGTTTCCCCGGAGCCCGGGTCCACGTCGCTTCCACCTCGATCGGCCGTTGGCGTGTCCGCATCGTCCATGACGGGCTTCGAGGGATACCGGACGAAGAACGCCGTGCCAGGCTTCTGGGTGATCTGGACGATGATGTCGAGGTCGCCGAGCTCGTGACCTCTGCGGAGGAGGAATGGTACGGCCCGGTGTTCCTGGAGAACGAGGGGAGCCTTCCGCTCTGGCCCGAGGCGATGGGACAGGAGTCCTCCGAACAGTTGATCTTCGCCAGCGACCTGGACGAGGACATCGAACCTCCCGCAGTGGTCACCTTCTACAGCCTGAGGGGCGGGGTCGGGAGAACCACGGCCCTGGCGTCGGCCGCCCGCCTTCTCGCGTCACGAGGGCGGCGGGTCGTGTGCATCGACATGGACTTCGAGGCCCCCGGACTTCCCCACCTGTTCGGGCTGCCGGAGCCGGAGTCGGCGCACGGGGCGCTCCCGTTGCTTCTCGACCTCGAGCGCGGTGAACAGGTTGACGTACGAGACCATGTCCAGCGTGTTTCCGAGGCCGAGGAATTGTATTGCCTTCCGGCCGGGAGGCTCGGAGTCGAGTACGCCGAACGGCTCGGACTGGTGGAACCGGAGTCCTGGTACCGCGAACAGTCCAATCCGATGCGGGAGATGCTCGATCTGGTGGCGGGATCGACCATCTCGCCCGACATCGTTCTCCTGGACGCCCGGACCGGAATCTCGCCGATCAGTGCCCCTCTCCTGTTCGATGTCTCCGACCTGGCCGTCGTCTGTTTCTTTCCCCATCCCCAGGCGGCACGGGGAACCGAGCTGCTGGTCCGTTCCCTGTTCGCGGCCCGCACCCGTCGCTCCGGCGACGGTCCGACGGTCTCCCCGGAACCCCGTTTCCTGGTCTCGCCCGTTCCCCCCGGTCCGTCCGCCGCTGCGGTGAGGGCCCGGGCGCTCGGGTGGATCGACGAGTGGCTGTCCGAGGTCCAGGACCGTCGGTCGGCCGATGTCGGCCCGTTGCAGGGCGACGAGCTCACCCACCTGATCAGTTACTCGGCGGAGGTCGCCTTCCGGGACAGCGTGGAGGCGTCGCAGGGACTGACGGCCTACGAACCGGTGGCCGACTGGTTGGAACAGCTCCTGCCCCGGACCGGGACCGAGGAACAGGTCAGACCGTCCCGGAAACGTCAGGTCCTGCGAGAGCTCGACTTCTCGACGGGAACCGCTGACGACCAGGAGCGGTTCGTCGAGGACTTCGTGAGGACCCGGATCTCGTCCCGGGCCATGGACGCTCGGTTCCCCCTGGTCATCGGCAGGAAAGGCACGGGAAAGACCGCCGTCTTCCGGTGGCTCCTCGAAGCGGTCGAGAACGAGCGGCCTGTTCCGGTGATGTGTCCGAATGCTTTCCGCCCGAGATTCCCCTGGGTCCTGGGGGCCGAGGGCTTCTCGGCGATCGAACGACGCCTGGGCGAGCGGATGAGCTGGACCGCGTTCTGGGCGTGCTGCTCAGCGTTGGCCATCTGCTTCTCCTGCGAGGACGGCCCCGCGGCGCCCCCGCCCGAGCGTCTGGGGATCCGAGGGGACGACCTCCCGTCGTTGGCCCGTGACATCGACGACGTGGCCGTCGTCGAGCTGGTCTCGACCATGCTGGAGAACCCGGAGTCCGGGCTGCTGGCCGGTCGATGGCTCAGGGAGATGGACGCGAACCTCGGCGGCCATCGGTACCTGTTGTTCGACGGCCTGGACACCGGCTTCGGGAACGACGCCGCCAGCAGGGAACGCCGGACGAGAGCGATCACGGGGCTGTTCACGTTCCTCACCGAGACCGAACCCCGTCTGAGCACCTTCTCCTTCAAGGTCCTGCTGAGACTGGACATCTGGCAGAGCCTGGTCTTCGAGAACAAGAGCCACCTGCACGGGCGCTCGGTCCAGTTGCTGTGGCGCGATCAGGCGGAGTACTTCAAGACCGCCCTCAAACAGGCCGTCCGCAGCCCGGGGTTCCAGGAACTCCTGGGGGAGTCCGGCATCGGCCTGGAGGTCGACACCTGGAACGACGATGAGGTCTTCCGTGCCTGGAACCTTCTGGTGGGCGAGAGGATGAAGGGCGGAAAGACCACGTTCACCCGCAACTGGGTGTGGAACCGGCTGGCGGACGGACAGGGGAACCACGGACCGAGGACCCTGCTGCGGTTGTTCAGCTCCGCCGTCGAGTGGGAGACCAGGGAAGAGGAGCGCAACCCCTACGGCCGAAGCGTGATTCGCCCCCGGGGGCTCGTCCCCGGTCTCGAACGGGTGAGTGACGAGGCCGTTCAGGCCCTTCGTGAGGAGTTCAGCGAACTCCACGGGTTCATCCGTGTGCTGGAACAAATCGGCCGGACACCGCTGGACCCCCGGGAAGTGGGACGCCTCGACCCCGAGGCCGCCGCCCAGGCCGATCTCGCCACGGAGGTCGGGCTGGTCGCCGTCCACGAGGGCGCTCAGGAGAACCAGCGCTTCCGGGTCCCGGACCTGTACCGGCACGCCCTGGGAATGAGCAGGAAAGGCCAAGCCTGAGACCGAACCTGGCACGAGCCCGGCGCACCGCCCGGGGCCCTCGGGTTACGGCGGGTCGGCCACGTCCTCGCCGTCGGGAGGGCCGGCGCCGGCGGGGGCGTCGTCCTCCCGCTGCACGATCGCGACGTCCTGGGGGCCCAGGACGGCGCTGTCCGGGCCGAGCCCCACCCCGCCCCAGGCGAGGACAGGCCGGGCCGGCCCGGGCAGGGGCAGGACCGCGGTCCGCTCCGAGAAGTTCACCAGGACGAGGAACGGCCCTCGGTGCATCACCAACCAGTCGGGTCCGGTGTCCACCCGCATCCGCGACAGGTCGCCGTCGCGCAGCTCGGGCCGGGCCCGGCGCAGGGCCGTCAGGTCCCGGTACCAGGCGAGCATCCGCACCTGCCGACACCGGCAGGGCCCACCGCCGGCCGGTTCCGGCCCTGCCCCGGGCGCTGCCCCGGGCCCGTGCACCGGGCAGCGCGTCTGGGACCAGTCCAGCACCGACGCCAGCCGGGTCGCGGGATCCTGCGGATCCGACGCCTGCGCGTCGCCCCAACCCAGTCCCGCCAGATCGGCCGCCCGGCCACGGCGCACGGCCTCGGCCAGGCCCGGGCCGGGGAAGTCGCTGAAGAACCGCCACGGGGTCGCCGCAGCCCACTCCTCGCCCATGAACAACAACGGGGTGAAGGGCGAGGTGAGCACCAGGGCAGCCCCCGCGGCCAGCAGGCCGTCGGGCAGGCTCTCGCCGATCCGGTCCCCCCGGGGACGGTTGCCCACCTGGTCGTGGTTCTGCAAGTAGCCCAGGAAACCGTGGCCGCTGTGCCGCGCGACGTCGACCGGGCGCCCCCAGTCCCTGCCCCGGAAGGTCGAGTGCTCCCCGGCATGCCGGAACACCCTCGTCAGGGTCTGTCCCAGGACCTCGGTGGACCCGAAATCCACGTAGTACCCGTGACGTTCCCCGGTCAGCAGGGCGTGCAGGGCATGGTGGAAGTCGTCGTTCCACTGGGCCGTGGCCCCCAGCCCGCCCAGGGCCACCGGTTCCACGGCCCGGGGATCGTTCAGATCGCTCTCCGCGATCAGCGACAGCGGGCGCCCAGACCTCGACGACAGGACCTCGACCTCGTGGGACAGCTGCGCGACCAGGTGCAGGGGGGAATCGTCGACCAAAGCGTGGACCGCGTCCAGGCGCAGGGCGTCCACGTGGAAGTCCCGCAGCCACCACGCGGCGGCGTCGCAGACCCAGCGGCGCACCTGGTCGCTGCCGGCCCCCTCCAGGTTCAGGGCCGGACCCCACGGGGTCCGGCGGTCCTCGCGGAAATACGGTCCGAAGCGGTCCCAGTAGTTCCCCGAGGGGCCGAGGTGGTTGAAGACCATGTCCAGGCACACCGCCAACCCCGCCACATGACAGGCGTCCACGAACCGCTGCAAAGCCGCCGGCCCGCCGTAGGGCTCGTGGACGGCGTACAGTCCCACGCTGTCGTACCCCCACCCCCAATGTCCGTCGAACGCCGCGACCGGCATGAGTTCCACGACGTCGATCCCCAGATCGACCAGGTGGCCCAGGCGTCCGAGAGCCGCGTCCAAGGTCCCCTCCGGCGTGAAGGTGCCCGCGTGGAGCTCGTAGAAGACCTTCCCCCCGACCGGCCTCCCCGGCCACCCGCCGTCCGACCACCGGTGTGCCGAGGGGTCGAAGACCCTGCTGGGACCGTGCACCCCCGCGGGCTGCCACGGACTGCGCGGATCGGGTAGCGCCGGACCGCCGTCCAGGCTGAAGGCGTAGTCCGTGCCGTGGACGGCGTCCGGGACCTCCAGCGACCACCAGCCGCGCTCGCCGCGGACCAGGGGCAGCCGCCGGGCGCCCGACACCACCTCGACCGTTTCCGCGACCGGGGCCCACACGGCGAAACCACCCACGGACCCACCGTGCCCGGTGGGGGCCGGTCGTGTCGAGGCCCGCAGGGTGTCCCGAGGTGGGGTGTCCCGGGGCCGGGGCACGGGTCCGGTTCTGTCCCGGGCCCAGCGGACTCGGCCCGCAGGGAGCGTCGGCCACCGGCGGC
>JAUPKJ010000288.1 GCA_030837505.1 Actinomycetota bacterium | reverse complement strand
TCCCTCTGCTGGCGGCCGACGGTGGCCACGGTGATGCCCGCGGCGAAGGCCGCCAGGAACAGGTTCGCGTGAGTGGTCTTGCCCAGGGCCAGCACCAGCAGCCCGATCGCCAGGGCGTTCATGGGCAGGTACTGCTCGGAGACTGCGAACAGGCGGGTGTTCTCCAGCAGGATCGCCATCCAGGGCACGGCGATGCCGATGGCGATTCCCAGGAACAGTTCGAGTGTCAGGGACCCCAGGTGCAGGTCCGAGGACCCCTCGGCGACGGCCAGCAGGACCACCACGAACGGCAGGGCCAAGCCGTCGTTGACCCCGGACTCCACGTTGAGCAGGTGCCGCAGTCGGGCCGGGACCGCTTTGTTGCCGACCAGGGCGGCGGCGAAGACGGGGTCCGTCGGGGACAGGACCGCTCCGAGCAGCAGCGCCTCGGTCCAGTCCAGGCCGGTCACGAACCGCGCGAGCAGCGCTGTGATCAGCAGGGTCAGGGGAAGCCCCCAGCCCAGGGCCCGACCGGGCAGCCGCCAGGCCGACCGCAGATCGGCCCAGCCCACCCGCATCCCGTCGGTGAACAGGACCGCGAACAGCGCGAACTCCGCCAGTTCCGCCACGATCGGTGAGTCGGCCGTGATGTGCACCAGGCCCAGGGCGCCGTCGCCGGCCAGGAACCCCGCCACCAGGAAGACCACCGCGGTGGACAGGACCGTGCGATGCGCCAGGGCCGACAGGAGCACTGCCAGCAGGAGGACCACGGCGAAGACGAGCAAGAGAGTCATGTCGGGAACGTCCTGGTCCTGTCGGGAACGGTTGCCATCGCCGACCAGACTTCCCGGCACACCGCAGGACAAGGTACCTCACCACTGAACGCCTGACGGCCCGCGACCACGTCACCCTGTCCATCATGGTCAAGGGCAGCCGCTCCTACACCACCGCAGAACTCGAGCGGCCTCGCGCTGCGGCACCTGGAGGTGGCCCGCACCACCGGCACGACGGACTCGCCCCTGCAGCGGGTCCGCCTCGACACCGCGCACGCCCATCATTAGAGAGAGCCACGACGCGAAAGGAGCGTAAGTGTTTCAGCACGACATCCGACAGCTCATGGACCGACAGGTCGAGGACACCCGCCTGATCTGGTCCTATCACCAGATGGGACACGAGCCACGGCCATGCTCGGTGGCGATCGGCCTGGGCAGCCACGACCTCGGCGTCGCGACCGCGGCCGCCGAGCTCTACGCGGCCGGCCTCTTCCCCCTGCTGGTCTTCAGTGGCGGCAACAGCCCCACCACTCGAGAGAGGTTCCCCCGCGGCGAGGCCGTGCACTACCGCGAGCACGCCTTGCAGCTGGGAGTGCCGGACGATGCGGTCCTGGTCGAGTCTCGGGCGGAGAACACCGGGAAGAACATCGCCTACTCCCGCGATCTCCTGCACTCTCGTGGCGTCGAGGCGACCTCGGTGATGCTGATCTCCAAGCCCTACATGCAACGCCGTTCCTACGCGACCGCCCGGAAGGTCTGGCCCGAGGTCGACATTGTGTGCGCGTCGGAGGACCTCACCCTGGAGGGCTACCTGTGCTCGATCGGCGACGAGAAGCTCGTCGTCGACATGCTCGTCGGTGACCTCCAGCGCGTCATCGAGTACCCCCGTCTGGGCTTCGCCATCGAGCAGGACGTGCCGCAGGAGGTGATTGACGCCTATGACCGCCTTGTCCACGACGGCTTCGACAGCCGACTCATCGGCTGAGGGCCTCCCCTCACGATCGGTGGCCATCCACCAGCCAAACCTGTTCCCGCGCCTGTCGACACTGGCGAAGCTGTTCGCCGCCGACGAGTGAATCGTGCTTGACGAGGTCCAGTTCGTGCGCCGCGACTACCAGCACCGCACCCGCCTCGCCCCACCGGGCAGACCTGACGGCGCACACCTGCTCACCCTGCCCGTGCATCTACCCGCCGGGCGCTCCATCCGCATCTGCGATGTCCGACTTGCCGAGGCGGAGCGCTCTGCTCGCTGCCTCGACCTGCTGTCGCGCCAGCTGTACCGCCGCACTGGCCACTGGGCGGACCTGGAAGCGCCACTGCACGGCGTCCTCCAGGAACTGCGCAGCTCGAACAGCCTCAGCACCGTGTCGACAGCCTCGACCGTCCATCTGTTGCGCGTCCTTGGCCGGCAGGGCAGATCGTGCGCACGCCAGGGATGGTCGCGAGGAACGGACGCACAGAACGCCTCGTCGATCTGACCCTCGCCAGATCCGGCACACGCTACCTCTGCGGAGCCTGCGGGTTGCGGTACCTCGATCGGCGACAGTTCGACGACGTCGGCATCTACGTGATCCCGTGTCGCCCGCCCGAGGGCCCTGAACCGTTCTGGGTGAGAGCGCAGCGGCTCAGCGCGCTGTGGGCCATCGCGCCCGGCTGGTGACTGAGCCTCCTGAGACAACTACCCAAGCGCTGGGCCTTGGATCAGGACCTGGACCCGGCGGCACTGCCGTTGATGCGCTTCTGGCGGGTACGAATGTTCCTGCGGGAAGGGCAGCATGCCGCCTCGCCGAGGAACCCCAGGAAGTGCGAGCAGAGCATCTGGGACGGGCAGCAGCGACCCGAAACCACAACGGGGAGCTACAGGAGACCGGCGCCGACCTCATCGCACTGGCAGGTCTGTTGCCTGACCCATACTTCCCCCACCGTTTTTCGGGCGCCTTCCGGGCACGGCCCGGAGTGTTCCGGGTCCTCCGTGCTTCTTCCCCCGAGCGTTCGGGGGAGCACCGTTTCGCCGACCTCCACCGGGAACAGACCTCCGACCGGGGGATTTGGTTTCGCGTGACGCTCACGCGAAACCAGTATCGCGTCACGCGAAACGCGAAACTAAACCTCATGAGGGTGCCCGTGATAATTGCTGTTATCACGGGTACCGGGGGTGGGGGGACGCGAGAAGCCCCCTCGCCGGGGCAGGGCGAAGGGGCTTCTCGGCAGGGCGAGTTGAACCTGCCGGCGGGCAAACACGACGGTGCGACGAAGCTCGGCTTCGCCCTGTTGCTGAAGTTCTCCGGCCGGCACGGGCGATTCCCCCGGGGCCGGACGGAACTACGGCGGGAAGCGGTGGAGCACACGTCGCCTTGGCCGGTTGCGACCGTCAAGCAAGATCAAAGAAGTGTCATGTGTCGAGATCCGACCCACGCTGAGGTGGGTCTTGGCCGGCGGGTGGCGGGGTCGGTCGGTGACAGGGCCAGGGGTCAGACCTCGATGGTGATGAGTTCGCGGAGGGCACGGGTGATGGCCTCGCGCTGGCCGGGGTCGGCGATCGATCCGCAGGCATGCCGTTTCTGCAGGCGGCGCCGGTCAATGGCCTTGATCTGGTCGCACATCGCCACGCCGGGATCGGTGCCGAGGGTGACGGGTGGCTGCCAGGGCAGGTTCCGGTCGGTGTGGGTGCACGGGACGACGAGGGCGAGGTTGTTGGGGATCTGGCAGGCCAGCTCGGTGCCGACCACGATCGCGGGTCGCCGACCCGCCTGTTCGTGGCCGAGCTGCGGGTTGAGCTGGACCCACCAGACCTGCCATGGCTCGACGTCGGGCACACTCACTCGTGCATCTCGACGTCGGTCTCGGCCCACTCGCAGGCTTCGCTTTGATAGTCGGCCAGTTCGGTGGGATCGGCCTTCAATCTCGCGATGGCCTCGTAGGCGCTCTGGCGGAACAGTATGGTCTCCAGGGCCTCGTCCAGCGACGCTGAGCCGAGTTCCCCCTGTCGCTGCGCCAGCTTGGCCAGAGTGGTGCGGCGTACCCGCATGGTCGTGATGTCATCGGGCGTCTTGGCCCGTCGTGTGGTGCTCCCTGGGGACACGTCAGTGCGCATGTGTGAAAGTATACGCCGGCATGTGCGTATCGTCTCCCTGGCGGTGGGGGCGGCAGCTGGTTGATCTTCAAGTAATCAAACGATTCGCTGCGGGATCCACCGTCCGCAGGCCCACCGCTGTTTTTACAAGATCAGGTTTCGAAGGCCTGATGGCCAGGGCGGTCAGCACGATCAGGGCATCGTCGTTGCGGTCGCCGGCCGGGGCGGGGACCAGGGTGCGTTCCCTGAACGCGATACACCTGGTCGGCGGCGACCGGAGGGAAGCGTCCTGGTCCGGACGCTGAACGAGGCCACGAACGTGTGCACGCTGGCATCGGTGGCCAACGTACACAGGCAGCGCTACTATAATGTTTACATGTCTTACACCAGGATGGGGGAAACCTTGACGATCACGATCCGGTTGACGAAGGACGAGGAAGATCGACTCAACGCTCTGGCCGAACGCACGGGTCGCACCAAGTCGTTCTACGTGCGCACGGCCGTGCGCACGTACCTCGAAGACCTCGAAGACGCCTATGCGGCAGACGAGGCCATACGAGAGTTCGAGGCCAGCGGGCGCAAGTCCGTCCCACTGTCCGAAGCGATCGCCGACCTGGGCCTGACCCGTGACGAGCTGGCCCGTGCGGGTGACGAAATGCACTCCTCCGGAGACCTGTGAACCAGGCCCCCTGGCGCATCGAGACGACACCCGCGTTCGACCGGGAACTCCGCCGGCTCGACCGCCCCGTACAGGCCCGCATCATCGCCTACCTACAAACCGTGGCAGAGCTGCCCGACCCGCGACTACGCGGAAAGGCCCTGACCGCCGACCACGCCGGAACCTGGCGCTACCGCGTCGGCGATCACCGTGTCCTCGTCCGGATCCTCGACGAGCAAGTGATCGTCCTCGCCCTCACCGTCGGCCACCGATCCGACATCTATTAATGCGTGGGACCGACAGATCCCGTTGAAGACCCGAAGTCAGTCAGTAGCTGGGTCAGGACGGCCGGTGCGGGGCACAACCTCATTCTTACTGTCAGTAGCGTCGGGCGGGTCAGGTTCCGGAGCTTGCACAGGGCCTGTCCGAGGGGTGGTGACGGAGCGGCTCGAACGGTCAGGCGATCGTCCAGCATCCGATGGTGAGGTCGTCGACACCGAGGTAGCGGTAGGAGCCGGAGCCCAGCAGGGACACGCGGAACCTCAGGTTCAGGGGCATGGTCGGGGAGGGCGCCCAGGCGGTCGAGTAGTTGTGCCAGGTGCTGCCTGTGACGGAGACCTTCGACAGGCTGACGTAGCGCCAGGTCGCCTGGTCGATGACCTCGATGTTCGCCACGGACGTCGATCCGTCGACCGAGGCCCGCAGGTCGATGTAGGCGCGGCAGTAGTGGGTGTGCCTGGTCCACTCCGGGAACTGCACGTCACGCCCGATCTCCGACCAGCCGGTGCTGTCGGTCTTGGTGACCCATCCCCAGGTGTTCGCACCGACGGTGGAGAAGCCGTGGCTCCCGGTCTGGTTGTTCCACATCGTCCAACGCTGCGCGGGGTTCGTGTTCAGATCGTCGCTGACGCTGTACCCGGGCGCCGCGACGGCCGGACCCGCCGGGCCCGCCAGGACGACGGACCCCGCGGCCAGGAAGACCAGGGACAACAGGACAATCCAACGCGGTTTCCCCGCCGTGAGGCGGCGGGGGGCTTGTGAGCGCTGCGGGCGACGTGGGCTTCGGACAGGCATGGTGGCAACTCCGTGATCGGGTGGAGGCTGCGCGGAGGACCCCGCGCCCCAGGCGTCTCTCGTGGGCGAACGGCACAGGCCCCGCCGTTCCGTGT
>JAUPKJ010000287.1 GCA_030837505.1 Actinomycetota bacterium | reverse complement strand
TGGTGCATTCCGGTGAGATGCCGGCCGTCCGGGTGGGACGTTCGTTCCGTGTCCCCGAACAGGCCGTCCACGACTACCTGCGCCACTCCTTCGTGGACTCGACGGCCGACACGGCCTGAGCTCGAGGCGGCAACAGGGAGCTTCGGCTCGCGACGGTCGGGACGGCCGGCCCCGGACGGCCCCGTTCCGGGCGCATCGGACGGCCGGGACGGGTGCGGTGGGATCGAGTTCCCCTGCACGCCGCTAGGCTGTGCTCCGGGATCGCGGCCGTAGCGTGCCGCGGCATCATCATCGGGCCGCCGAGAACGGCCGACTGTCCAGCGAGGAATGTGAGGACTCGTGGGTTCCGTTATCAAGAAGCGCCGTAAGCGGATGGCCAAGAAAAAGCACCGCAAGCTGCTGCGCAAGACGCGTCACCAGCGTCGCAACAAGAAGTGATGTCGGGGCCGGTCGCCGCTCGGTGACCGGTTCGGACCAGGTCCCAGGGGGTGCCATGGGTCGGGTCGTGCTCGTCACCGGGGTGTCCGGATACCTCGGGGGCAAGCTGGCGTCCCATCTGGTTCGGGACCCGGACGTCAGCAGGGTGATCGGTGTGGACGTGGTCCCGCCGAGCCGTGAGTTGGACCGGATCGAGTTCGTCAGGACAGACCTGCGCACCACGGGCATCGCCAAGGTGATCCGCAGGTCCGGGGCCGACACCGTCGCCCACCTGAATATGATCATGAATCCGGTCCGGGCCGGGGGGCGGGTCCCCATGAAGGAACTCAACGTCCTGGGGTCCATGCAGTTGCTCGCAGCCTGTCAGAGAGCCGGCTCGGTCCGACGGCTCGTTTTCAGGTCCGGCGCCGTGTTCTACGGCTGCGGCCCGAGAAGCCCTGCCCTGTTCAGCGAGGACACCGAGCCCGTCCCCTCCCCGGCCTCGGGGTGGGGACGGGATCTGGTCGAGGTCGAGAGGTACCTGCGGGACTTCTCCCGGCGACGTCCGGACGTCGAGGTGGCGTCCCTGCGCATGGCCCATGTCATCGGGCCGGAGATCCGCACCTCGCTCACGGACTACTTCTGCCTGCCGGTCCTGCCCACTCCCGCGGGGTTCGACGCCCGTCTGCAGTTCCTGCACGAGCACGACGCGCTGAGAGCCCTGCATTCGGCTGCCCTCAGCCACTGCGTCGGGGCGATCAACCTCGCGGGGGACGGCGTTCTCATGCTGAGTCAGGCCGCCAGGCTGGCGGGACGGCCCGTGGCTCCCCTGCCGCGGATCGCCGCTCCGCTTCTGCGTCGGTTGGTCCCCCGGGGCCTGGACATCGACCTGAGCGCCGATCAGCTGCGTCTGCTGAGCTTCGGATCGGTCCTCGACACCACCCGAATGCGTAGGGACATGCGTTTCGAACCCCTTTTCAGCACCCGGGAGGCCTTCGAGGATTTCGTCCGAGGACGGCATCTGCCCGGTGCCCGCAGGCTCGACCGGAGCACGGACCCGCACCGGTCGGAGCAGCCCTCCCGGACCCCGGTGACCACCTGCGGAGAACCGGAATGACCACCGTCCCCGAGGAGAGCACCCGCCTCGACCCGGCCTCGTCGGGAGAGCCCGACCCCGCCCCGACCGATCGTCTCGGGCGGGCCGGGGAACTGGCCGAACAGGTGGGGGCCGAGCTGGCAGATCTCCTGCTTGGGGCCGGGCGGGGGATCGAGGACGCCGAACTGCGGCGTCGGGTCGAGCACCTGTTCACCTTCTTGCGACGGCGTCTGGCCGGCGACTACGAGGTGGACGACTTCGGATTCGACCCGGAACTCACCGGGACCGTCCTCCTGTCGCTTCTGCGCCCCTTGTACCGGCAATGGTTCCGGGTCGAGGTGAGGGGAGTCGAGAACATACCGGACACGGGAGGGGCCCTCGTCGTTTCCAACCACGCCGGAACCATCGCCCTGGATGCCCTGATGGTCCAGCTCGCCGTGCATGACGAGCATCCGGCCCGGCGCAATCTGCGGCCTCTGGGGGCCGACCTGGTCTTCGGCCTCCCGGGGCTGGGACACCTCGCGCGCAAGGGGGGAGCGACCCTCGCCTCGACGGACGACGCCGAACGGCTGCTCTCCCGCGGTGAAGTGGTCGGCGTCTGGCCCGAGGGCTACAAGGGGACGGGCAAACCCTTCAGCGAGAGGTACAAACTCCAACGGTTCGGTCGAGGTGGTTTCGTGACCTCTGCGCTGCGGACCCGCACGCCGATCGTGCCCTGCGCGGTCGTCGGCTCCGAGGAGACCTACCCGATGTTGGGGAATCTGCCGGGCCTCGCCCGCCTGCTGGGTCTTCCCTACTTGCCCATCACCCCGACCTGGCCGTGGCTCGGAGTTCTCGGCATGATCCCTCTGCCGAGCAAGTGGTTGATCGAGTTCTGCGAGCCCGTGGCGCCCGGGGAGTTCGAGGCCGGGGCTCAGGACGACCCCATGCTTGTCTTCGACCTGACCGATCGGGTCCGCCGGACCATCCAGCAGACCCTCTACACCCTGCTGCTCCGAAGACGCTCCGTTTTCTTCTGATCCATACCCCTGGGGGCGAAAAGCGACCAGTGTCCTGTTCGCTGGACATCGGGTCATATGCCGGGATCCTGCTCCGTTGGGAACTGCGGGGATCTTCGCGGGTTCCGCACTGCTCCTGCCTGGTGCAATGCGCTGGAACACGCGGCTCGCAGACGGGTGGCGGACGTTCGGATGTCCGTGACCCGGGCTGACAGCAGCTAATCTGAGCTGCCGGAGGGTCCCGTCGATCCGTTCCCTCCGGGGTGGAACGCCGTTCTGCCGTGCCCGTGGTCTGCCATGGCATCACGGTGGTGAAACCCGTGATGTCGAAACGTCCGGATCTCACCCGAGCACGGTGCCCGCCGAGTCATGGGCGACACGGCGGACTAGGAGAAAAGACTGCACGCGACGCACTGACGACGCCCAGCAGGGGCCGGACGGGAACAGCGACCGGCGCTCAGGAGGCGGACCGTCGGCTGCGGACGTTCGAACGGAACTGACGGATCCCCGTGATCCTGGTGGATGGCGAGTTGGATGACTTCTGTCACGTGGATGGGACCCGACCGGGTGCGCCCACTTGCCGTCACCTTTCATGCTTACTCTCCGTATATCAATCCCGACTCCTTTCGATCCTGCGTCCAGTATCCGGGCGTCCTCGGGTCTGACTTTGTGCGTTCGTTCACAAGTGCCTACCCTGGATCGGATCCCCCCTCGTCCGGGACGGTCCACCCCATCGAAGGAGCAGGCAGCGTCGTGTCCCCCTCCCGCCCTGCGGGCCTGGTCCGCCAGGCCCGGACCCCGCGGCAGGGCATTCCCGACGCCACGGTCGCCCGGCTCCCCGTCTACCTGCGGGCTCTGACCTCCCTCGCCGAGCACGGGGTCACGACCGTCTCCTCGGAGGAACTCGCGACCTCTGCGGGCGTCGGCTCGGCGAAACTGCGCAAAGACCTGTCCCACCTCGGCTCCTACGGTACGAGGGGCGTCGGCTACGAGGTGGAGTACCTCGTCTACCAGATCTCCCGGGAGCTGGGGCTGACCCAGGACTGGCGCGTGGCGATCGTCGGCGCGGGAAACCTGGGCCGCGCCCTGGCCAACTACGGAGGGTTCGCTTCCCGCGGCTTCACCGTCGTGGCGCTCCTGGACGCCGCGACCGATCTCATCGACCAGGAGGTCGCGGGCCTTCCCGTCCTGGCCGTCACCGAGCTCGAACGGGTGATCGCTCAGGAACAGGTGCAGATCGGGGTACTGGCCACGCCGGCCTGCGCCGCGCAGGACCTCTGCGACCGCATGGTCGCCGCCGGCGTGACCAGCGTGCTCAACTTCGCGCCCTGTGTGCTGAACGTCCCGGGCCACGTCATGGTGCGCAAGGTGGACCTGTCCACAGAACTGCAGATCCTGGCCTTCCACCAGCAGCGAGGGGCCGCCGCCGGCCTGGGCTACGGCGGCCTCGGGGAACAGTCCCAGGACGGGCCCGGCGCTGCGGAGGTGGCCGGGTGAGCGAACTCGTCATCGGGCTGTCCCACCGGACCGCGCCGCTGTCCCTGCTGGAACGGGGACTGCAAGGCCAAGACGGACAGGACGGACAGGACTGCTCGAACGGGCTGAGTGGCCTGGCCGAACGGCTCTGCCGCAGCGAGAGCGTCCGCGAGGCCGCCGTGCTCGCCACCTGCAACCGCCTGGAGATCTACACGGACGTCCGCCGTTTCCACGGCGCCGTGACCGACATCGGCACGGAACTGGCTCACGCCACCGGCCTGCCGTTGAGGGAACTGACGGGACACCTGTACGTCCACTACGGGCAAGCTGCGGTCGCGCACCTCTTCCGGGTCGTGTGCGGCCTGGACTCCATGGCCCTGGGCGAGCAGCAGATCCTGGGACAGGTTCGGCAGATGCTGTGCACGGCGACGGCGGAGGGCACCGTCGGCCGCGTCCTCAACCACCTCGTGCAGCGCAGCCTGCACGTGGGCAAACGCGCCCACACCGAAACAGCGCTGGACGACGCCGGCCGCTGCCTGGTCGGCGCCGGACTGGACCTGGCCCGCGAACACCTCGGCGACCTCGCGGACCGGCGGACCCTGGTGATCGGCGCCGGGACCATGAGCGGGCTGACCGTCGCGAGCCTGTCCCGTGCCGGGGCGGGAGAGATCGCCATCACCAGCAGGACCTTCGACCGCGCGCGTCGACTGGCCGGCACGGTCCACGGCCGCGCGATCCGGGCAGAACACCTGCCCGAGGCCCTCGCCGGCGCCGACCTGGTGATCTCCTGCACGGGCACCCAGGGCTACCGCCTCGACCTGCCCACGATGCGCGAGGCCGGCCGGGACCGCCGGGACTCCCCCCGGGTCGTGATCGACCTGGCCCTTCCCCGCGACGTCGATCCGCAGGTCGCGACCCTGGACGGGATCACGCTCGTGGATCTCGAACGCCTCGGACAGTTCCTGGCCGGCACCCCGATCACCGTCGAACTCGACCAGGTGCACGCCCTCGTCGAGGAGGAGGTCCGTACCTACCTCGCCGATCGCAGGGCCCAGGCCGTCGTCCCCACCGTCGTCGCCTTGCGCGAGCGCGCCCGCAGCGTGGTCGAGGCCGAACTCGAACGGCTGCAGACCCGGCTGCCGGACGCCGACCCCCACGTCCTGGCAGAACTCGAACGCTCCGTTCACCGCATCGTCGAAAAACTCCTGCACACCCCGACGATCCGGGTCAAACAAATGGCGTGCGAACCGGGCGGCGCCCAGTATGCGCAGGTCCTGAACAGGCTGTTCGATCTGGAACCCGATCGGATGGCCGCCGTCTGCACCGGCCGCGAGCCCCTGCCCACAGCCGCCGTCCACCAGTCGCCCACCTTCGGGGAAGGTACGCCATGACGGACTCCCCGCGCCGTGCCCCGGCCGTCCTGAGGCTGGGAACCCGCCGCAGCGCCCTTGCCCTGGCCCAGTCCCGGCTGGTCGCAGAGAGCCTGCAACGCAGCGCCGCCGCCGGCGGCCATCCCCTCCGGGTCGAACTCGTCGAGATCACGACCCCCGCAGACCTGTCCCCCGCCCCCCTGACCTCCTTCGGCGGCGTCGGCGTGTTCGCCTCGGCCCTGAGGGAGGCCCTCCAGGCCGGACAGGTCGACCTGGCGGTCCACTCCCTCAAGGACCTGCCGACCGCCCCCGCCGACGGCCTGGTCCTCGCAGCCGTCCCCGAACGGGCCGACCCGCGCGATGCCCTCGTGGCCAGGGACGGCCTCGACCTGGCAGGACTCGGCCCGGGGGCCAGGATCGGCACGGGCTCCCCCCGCCGGGCCGCCCAACTGCGGGCCCTGGGCACAGGGCTGCAACCCGTGGAGATCCGCGGAAACGTCGACGGTCGGATCGAACGGGTCAGAGCAGGCACACTCGACGGCGTCCTGCTGGCCAGGGCCGGACTGCTGCGCCTGGGACGCGCCGAGGAGATCACCGAGGTCATCCCCGTGGACACCATGCTCCCCGCCCCCGGACAGGGCGCGCTCGCCGTGGAATGCCTGAGGGGGAACACGCCCGTGCGCTCCCTCCTGGAACCGCTGGACCATCGCGCCTGCCGCCTCGCGGTCCACGCCGAGCGGTCGCTCCTGGCAGTCCTGGACGCCGGATGCTCCGCCCCCGTGGGCGCGCTCGCCGCGCTCGTCGAGGGGCCGCGGGGATCGGTCCTCTCGCTGCGGGCCGTGGTCGCCTCGCC
>JAUPKJ010000286.1 GCA_030837505.1 Actinomycetota bacterium | reverse complement strand
TGCGGCGGGCCCTCGGCAGGGTGCTGGCGCGCGGGGCCGCCGAACTGTGGACGGCGGACCGCGCCACCTCCGCCGCCCGCGCCGGTGCCGGCCTGGACCTCCTGCGTCGCCACGGTTTCCGCGTCACAGGGAGCACCCCGCCCGGGTGGTTGGCCTCGCGCGAGGCCCGCGCCGGACTGCGGGACGCCGGCCTGCAGTACGTCACCGACCACGCCGGAGTGGTGGACCTGCGCACAGGACGGCGTCTGGCTGCCCCCGCCCTGTGCAACCGCCCCGGTGTTCCCCGCAGCCCTGTTAAGGGCCCCTCCCCGGCCTCGTCCCTGGCCGAAGGCGCCGGAGCTGCGGTCCTCCGCGCCGCACCGCTGCTGGTTCGTGCCGGAATATCCGTTCGGATCGGCCTGCACCCTGCCGACCTGGACAGCCCGCGCGCGACCAGGGCCGCGCTCGCGGCCCTGCGCGGTTGCCTGCGGGCGGGTGCGGAGCCGACCACGTACGCCGTCCTCGCCCGGACCATGGGCGAGGGAGGGCACCCATGACTCCGCCCCGTCAGGGCGCTGCGGGGCCGGCCCTGCTGAGCCCCGGGGAACAGCCGCTGCGGGCCGTGTCCGCGCGATGGGGTCGGCCGCGCCTCCTGCCCGCAGTGAACCGGGCGGGACTCGCTGCGTGTTCGCAGGACAGGCCGGGACTGAGACTCGCGCAGCTGGCGAACTTCCTGAGCCCGACCTCCGGGGGGCTGCGGGTCGTCGTCGAGGAGATCGGGGCACAGCGGTGGGGAACGGGCGAACGGCTGCTGGTCGTCCCCGGGCCCGCGACCCTGTGCCGGACCGATGGGGCCTGTCGGATCTGCAGCGTTGCCGGTCCGCGGCTGCCGGGGGACGGCCACGACTACCACGTCCTGCTGCGGCGTCGGCCGGTGGCCGCCCGGCTGCGGGCCTTCGCCCCGGACCTGGTGGAGGTCCACGACCAGACCACGCTCGTCTGGGCGGCCCGCTGGGCCCGCAGGGCGCGCGTACCCAGCGTGCTGTTCTCCCACGAACGTTTGGACCTGGTGCTCGGCGAGGTTCCCGGAGTGCCCGGGGGGCCGACCGAGAGAGTCGCACGCCGCTGGTCCCGTCGGATGACCGAACGGTTCGACGCGATCGTCTGCCATTCGGACTTCGCGGCGGAACCTTTCGCCGGCGTGGAGTGCGAAACGGTCCACAGGATCCCCCTGGGAGTGGACCTGAAGCTCTTCACACCCCGTTCCTGGCCGCCCTCGTGCGATGCACGCCGTCCTGCCCGCCTGGTGTTCGTGGGGCGGCTGCAACGCGAGAAGGCCCCGCACACCGCTCTCGACGTTCTCGAAGGATTGCTCTCCACCGGGATCGCCGTCGAACTCCTCATGATCGGCAGCGGTCCGTTGGGAACGGGGCTGCGCGAACGGGCCCGCCGCAGCGGCCTGCCCGTCACCTTCCTGGGACACCTGGCCGACCGGTCCGCGGTGGCGCAGGCCCTGGCACTGTCAGACGTCGCGCTGTCCCCGGGACCGCGGGAGACCTTCGGCCTGGGGGCCCTGGAGGCCATGGCCTGTGGGACTCCCGTTCTGGTCAGCGACACCGGCGCCTCGCGTGAGCTGCTCGCCCCCCACGCCGGGGCCGCGGTCGGGGGAACCCCGGAGGCCGTCCGGACGGTGCACCACTGGCTCACCGATCAGACAGAACACCGTCGGGCCCGCAGGGCCGCGCGCAGCCGGGCAGAACAGTTCTCGTGGGAGCGCACCCTCACCTCGATCGGGCGGCTGCGGGAGGAGCTGATCGGCTCTCAGGCGCTGCGGGGCGTGTCCCACCGGCGGTTCGGCAGGAAGCGGTGAGCGCGGTTCGACCTGGTACCGCCGTTCGATCCTGTCCGGTGCCCGTTGGGCAGCACCTGTCGGCAGTATTCGAGGTAGGCGTCCCCGATCGCCTTCTGGCTGCGCCCGGACACGGATTCCCTGGCCGTTTCCGCCAGGACACCACGCAGCCGGGGCGAGTCGACCAACCGGCTCACGGCCTCGCGCAGCTGCCGGCCCGAGCCTGCTTCGAACAGCAGACCGTTCCGACCGTCCCGCACGAGGTCCGGGATGCCGCCGGCAGCAGGAGCCACGACGGGTAGCCCGCTGGCCAGGGCTTCCTGCACCGTCTGGCAGAAGGTCTCGTGCGGCCCGGTGTGCACGAACACATCCAGGGAAGCGTAGACGCTGGCCAAACGGGCACCCGTGATCTGCCCGAGGAACAGGGCCCGGGGCAGGAGCCGCTCCAGAGCACCCTTCTGGGGGCCGTCCCCGACGACGACCAGGCGAACTTTCGGCAGATCCGCGACAGTGGCCAACAGCTCGATCTGCTTCTCCGCGGCCAGCCGTCCCACGTACCCCACGAGGAGTTCGTCGGTGCGGCGCAGCTGCGAACGCAGCAGAGGGTCGCGTCGCAGGGGATGGAACCGGTCCAGGTCCACTCCCCGAGGCCACAGACGCACCCGAGGGATCCGATGACGCTCCAGCTCAGCCACGGAGTGGGTGCTGGGAGCCAGGGTCAGATCAGCCCGGGAATGGATGTGGTGCAACCATTTCCACAGCGGACCTGCGGCCGCCGGAACGTGGTACCGACCGGCGTAGGCCGGCAGGTCCGTTTGGTACACGGCCAAGCACGGCACCCCGGAACGTTCGGCAACCGAAAGGGCCTGTGCTCCCAGGAGCGTCGGGGAAGCCAAATGGATCAGATCCGGTGCGAACGCCCGCAGGGTCTGGGCCAGGGGCGGCCAGGGCCAGGCCATTCTGTGGGAGGGGTAACCCGGTACGGGGACCGACGGCACCCTCACGACGTCGATCCCCTCCCAACGGGTCGGACCCGCGCCGGGAGCCACGACGAGGACCTCGCTCCCGGCCGCCCGCACGTGCTCGCAGACCCGCAGAACCGAGTTGGTCACCCCGTTGACCTGGGGAAGGAAGGACTCTGTCACGATCGCCAGTCGCATGGCCCCAGCGTGTGGTCGCGGGTCGTCCTTCTGCTGACCAGCGAGTCCGTACCGGGTTAACGGGTGACGAACGCTCCTGCAGATCCGTACCGGCGTCATCCGGGGTCCGCCCGGTGTACGGGGAGTTTTCGTCTCCACGACGCCGTGAGGTCGCTTCCCCGTCCATACTCTGTCGGCATGTTCCCAGCTCAGGGGCTGATGAGGACGCAGAGGTCGAAGACTTGGACCGTGGCCCACCGCGGCGGAGCGACCGCCTGCATCGAGAACACGCTGGAAGCCGTCGCGCAGGCCGTGCGCGCGGGGGCGGACGCCGTCGAAGTGGACGCGCGCTGCACGGCCGACGGGGTCGCCGTCCTGCACCACGATCGGAATCTGCTCCGCGTGTGGGGATGCGACGGGGAGGTGCCGGAGCTGACCCTCGGACAGCTCCGACGGCGTGCGCCCCTCGTGCCGACGCTCGCGGAGATGCTCGCCCACGCCCTCCCCCTCGGCAAGCCCCTGGTGATCGACCTACGGGACACGGCCTCGGCCGCTGCGGCGCACCGCACCGTCGACGAACACGGGGCCGGCGGCCGGGCCTGGTACTGCGGACCTCCGAACCCCCTGCGGTGGATCCGACACAGGGACGAGGCCGCCGTTCTGATGCTGTCGTGGCGCAGGCCCTTCCCTCCTCCCGACGGCCTGGTCAGGCTCCTGCGTCCGGCGTTCTTCAACCCCTGGCACCGGTGGCTCGATGCGCGGACGATCGATCGCTGGCACGGTCGGGGTATCGCCGTGAGTGCGTGGACAGTGGACGACGCCCGGCGCCGCAGGAGGCTGCTGAGCTGGGGAATTGACGCGATCATCAGCAACGACGTTGTGGGGGCCCTGTCCGACCTGGCCGGGCACTGTCCTGCGCCCGTCGGGGGCTCGGTCGACGGCGGCACGGTCGCCACCGGCGGGAGAGCTGACGGCGGGAGAGCTGCTGGCGAGCGGAGCCGGGACCTCGGCGAGGGCCGCCCAGCGGCCGTTCAGGCCAGGTAGCCCCGGCCCTCCCCGTCCTCCTCGTCGTACTCGTCCCGGTCCGGGCGCAGAACGCTGCGGGCCCGGTCGACGAGGTCCAGGGCCCTGTCCTTCAGACCCCACCTCGTCGGGACCCTGTTGGGCAGGACGTCGTTCGAGGGAAGACCGTCCGCCCGTTCCTCTGCCGACAGGTCCGGCGACCCGGCCCTCCCGAACGGTGTCATCACGTCCGGTGTCGAGGAGGAGGAGAAGGGCGCCGGCCTCAGATCCCGCGTCATCTCCCGAGGTCGCTCGCCCGTCGTCTCCCGGGGGAACAGGCCGGACGGCGGGGCGGAAGCCGGCGGTCGCGGGGGGAAGGGCGCCGGGGCCGCCGGGGCTTGAGACACCGGCGTGGGAAACGCCGTCGGCCCCCTGAGATCCTGGATCGAAGCGGAGGCGAAGGGGACGAACCCGGGCGGGGAAGGCGCGAACCGGGCAGGGGGGTCCTCCACCTTCTGGGAGGACGTCCCCTGGGGCGGCAGCCCCTGGATCTGCGAAACCCTGGGCGGATCCTGGAACGCGTTCTGCCCGGCCGGTTCCAGGAGCCCGAGCCCCGTGGGAATCGTTTCGAGCACCTCCGCTGCTCTGGTCCCCTCGTCCCGGACGGCCGACCTCGGGGACGGAACTCTCGGGAACGCAGGCCTGTCCGGCGGGGGCGCTTCCTCCTCCACGGCCTGATGCCGCCCCCCGGCCCTTCTCTCCTGCCGTGACCCACTCCACCCGGATCGACGCTGGGTCGGCAGCACGTCGATCGCCCCCGTCGTCGACATCAAGCTGTCGTCGGCCGTTCCCTCCTGGAAATCAGCTGAGTTCTCCGACAGTATTCGTCGCAGACCATCACTGTTCACCATGGGGCATGACCTCCAGCCGCGCATCGATGACGAGTCCGAACTCTGCCCTGGGACCTGGGAGCCCCGGATCTCGGGTCGGACACGGCGCGTTATGAAGCGTAACTAACAGATGGGGGTGGGTGCCTGATCACCGTCCTGAATATCCCTTTACGAGAAGATGATTGCGCCCATCAGGGGTAAGAGCACCGGCCTGCGGACGACAGATCGGAGGGACCCGACCGGGGGCGGAACCGACCGCAGCGCCGGTCCGCACACCCGGCCGACCGGGCTCAGATCAGACGCAGCTGGGACTGTTTCGGTCGGCGACGGGGCACTGCCCGTCCGAGGCGCTCGCAGGAGTCCGGGCCGAGGGCTGCCAGGAACGGGGAAGGGTCCGCACGCCTCACCGATCCCCGTACCGAACGCTCCTCCGCGTGGGTGAGCATCAGATGGCGGC
>JAUPKJ010000285.1 GCA_030837505.1 Actinomycetota bacterium | reverse complement strand
CCGTCGAATACACCACCACGGCATCCGCCGTCGTCCCCGACGCCACGGACCACACCCGCTCCCACTCCGGGGCCTCCGCCGCCACCTCGACCCGCTCCAACAGGTAATACCCCCGCTGGTAGGCACCCCACGCCAACTCCACCCGATCCTGCTGCCTAGCGAACCCGGTACAGCCTGGCGGGAGGACGACCACCCCCACCGCCATCTGCCACGACGCCCCACACGTCCCAGGCCCCCGCCCGACCTGCCAAGCCCACGTGGAACCGACCCGCATCATCACTCCGGTACTCGTTCGTGTCAGCATCCCCCCACCCTCAGCCACCCCCACCCCCCCCCGCGACGCCACCTCGCCATGTCATCACCACCTGCCCGGACGCTCTGACGAGCGGCGAACGAGCGGTTCCTGAACGCGTAAGCGGTACACACCCGGCTATATGCACATCCCGTCCTGATATGGGCGGGTTAGGATGATCGACACGTATCGGGATGACGGCGCCTGGCCCAGCGACCTGCCCGTGGGGGGAAGGGAGCCCATCGGATGCTGCGCAACACCGATTACCGCGTCTCGCCCGAGCTCCTGGCCCGGGACGACTTCCGTACCGCGTGCACCAACCGTGACTTCGGTGTGGCCTTCCGGCTGATGCGCAAGTACGACGGCGCCAGCCAGGACCGCATCAGCTCCCCCGTCCAGGGTCTGACCCAGTCGCGGGTCTCCCGCATCGTGCGCGGAAGCGATCGAGTGGCGACCCTGGACCTGATCGAACGAATCGTCGACGGACTCGGTATCCCGGGCAGCTATGTCGGTCTGGCAGACCGGGAATGGGAACGCAGCCCGTCCGCCATCTCCGCGCGTCCCCGCGAGACGACACCCGACCGGCAGGCACGCCCAGCCGCCAGGCTCTCGATCTCTTCCCCGCCGCCAGCCGAGAGTTCCCCCTTCCTGGGGACCGCCGCACATCCCACGACGACTTCCGCGTCCGACTCCTCCGCCTTCCCCGAACGGCCGAGAGCGTCGGCGCACCTGGTCACGTGGCTCGAACGGACCCTTCACCAGCACTACACCGACGACAACCTCGTAGGGCCCCGCGTCCTGCTCCCGGTGATCACAGCGCAGATCGCGACCATCGAACAGGCCCGCTCCGAAACCCGAGGCCAGCTCGAAGAAGATCTCCTTCGAACCGGTGCAGCGTTCGCCGAGTTCGCCGGATGGCTCTGCCAGGACGCCGGGAACCCCGGCAGCGCCCGCGCCTGGTACGCCCGCGCTCTCGAAGAAGCCGAAGCCGCCGGAGACGAACGCATGTCCGCCTTCGTCCTCATGCGCCGCGCCACCCAAGCCATCAGCGCCGGAGACGGCCAGTACGCCGTCCGACTGGCCCGCGCCGCTCAACGAGACCACAGCGACCACACCGCCCGCATCCGCGCTCTCGCCGCCCAGACCGAAGCCCTCGGACACGCCCTCCTCGGCGACACCGGCGACGTCGAACGAGCCCTCCACCACGCCGCCGTCCTGACCGAGCAACGCGACCAATCCCCCAGCGCCGGAGACCCCTCCCACCAGCGCTACTGCGACCTCCGCCTCTACCTGAAGATCTCCACCGCGAAATGCCGCCTATCCCTCGGCGACGGCGACGCAGCAGTCACCGCCTTCACCGAAGTCATCAACCATCTCCCCCACGAGTACCACCGCGACCGAGGCCAGTACCTCGCACGCCTCGCCCGCGCCTCCGTCCTCGCCGGACTCCCCGAACAGGCCAGCGAACACGCCCAACAAGCACTGTCCATCGCCCTGAACACCGGCTCCTCACGGACCTTCAGCGACGTCCGCCACGTCGCCCACAACCTGTCCACCCGATGGCCGACCCTGCCCCAGACCCACGACCTGCGTGAGATCCTCGACAGCGTCCGCACCACGCACTGAAAGGCACCTCGTGTTCACTCTGGCAACCGACGCCGCTCCCGGACGCCCCAACGAGGACGCCGTCGTGGTCACCGCCGATCTGGCCATCGTCGTGGACGGCGCCGGAGTCCCCCACGGCGGATGCCACCACGGCGTCACCTGGTACTCCCAGACCCTCGCCGCCCAAACCCTCGCAGCCCTCACCGGGCACCCCGACCTCCCCCTCGCCGAGGGTCTCAGCACGGCTCTGCAGGCTGTTGCCGATCTCCACGCCGACACCTGCGACCTCGCCTCCCCCACCACCCCCTGCGCCGCGATCGGCATCCTGCGCATCGGCCCCGACCGCATCGACACCCTCGCCCTGTCCGACGTCACCGTCGTCATCGACGGACCCGACGGACCCCAGATCACCTGCGACCTCGGCATCGAACGCCTCGCCGGGACCGAACCCCACACCCTCGCCGGACTACGCATCGGCTCTGCCGAACACCAGCACGCCCTCGCCGAACTCGTCGCCCGCCAAACCGCCACCCGCAACCGCCCCGACGGCTGGTGGGTCGCCGCCTCCGACCCCACCGCCGCCCACCACGCCGACACCAACACCTACCCCCGCCACGGCACCCACCGCGTCGGTATCTACTCCGACGGCGCCACCCGCCCCGTCGACCAGATGAACCTCTACGACTGGCCAGCCTGGCTCGACCAGACCGAGAAACTCGGCCCCACAGCCCTCATCCACCACATCCGCACCATCGAGAACGACGACCCCCACGGCCTGCGCCACCCCCGCACCAAGAACCACGACGACGCCACCCTCGCCTTCGGCACCCTCCCCGACACCCACTGACCCACGCCAGCACCACGCACACCTGTCACTCCCCGTAGGGAGAAGTTGCCGACCGCTGACGCGGCCGGAACGGGAAGCGTGGCTACCTCCCCGGGAACCTCCTCGCGTCCCGACTTACGAGAACCCCTCACCCCGAGTGGAACGCGCCCGCGTTCAGCTGGCACCCGTAGAAACCACCACGCCATGTCCCCACTCGCCGAGGCACCCTCGGCCGCCCGGACACACGCGTCACCACACTCACCCGCCCCGCCTCAGTCACCAGTGCGACGCGCCACGTTGACGAATTCCCCTGTACTGAATCAAGCGCGGCCCGCTCCGCGGACCGCAGCGCGCCAGCGTGCGGCGCTGCCGCGCCGGTCCGGCGCGCGCCCCGCAGGGTGACTCGATCGAGAAGCTGAGCCCCTCCCACGAACAGCCGATATTTGCAGGGGCAGGCAACCGCAAGCCTATGCGCGTGATCAGTAGGACTGTGAAGCCCTGGCTGCATAAGGTCGCTCGAACGATCATGACCCGATCGACCTCCGGCTACGTCCGGTGTCGGCGGTGGTGGCGTGGCGAGCGGGGACGACCCGGCGAGTTCGCCCCACAGCTTCGCCCGATCGTGGTGCCAATCGTACTGTTTCTGATCGTAGTCGCGGTGATCTCTGCGTGGATCTACCGCTTCATCGCAGGGCAGGACTTCACCTGGCTACCGTGGCCGATCCCCTCGCCCCACCTCACCGACCCAGACAAGGCTCTGAAAGCGACCGCCGGAATCCTGGCTCTCATGGCAGCAGTACTGACCGCCGTCTACGCCTACCGCAAGCAACTGCTCACCGAAAGCGAAGCTAAACGCGCTGACGCCCTGGACTTCGCACGCCGCT
>JAUPKJ010000284.1 GCA_030837505.1 Actinomycetota bacterium | reverse complement strand
GGCGCGGGGTCAGGGATGCGGCCTCAACGGCGCGGGGTCAACGGAAGATCCGCAGGTCGATCGAGTCGGCCATCGCCTGGTACCCGTCGGTGTTCGGGTGCAGGTGGTCCCCTGAGTCGTAAGTCGGCAGCAGATGGTCGGTGGCCTTCGGGTCGCGCAGGGCCCTGTCGAAGTCCAGGACGGCCTGTGCCTGGTCCGTCGTGCGGATCCACTCGTTGACGGTCTGCCGGTTGCGTTCCCGGGCCGGGTCGAAGCAGCCGCTGTCGCACCCGTACGGGGTGATCGTGGCGAGGGCGACCTTCAGCCCGGCGTCGTGCGACTGGACCGCGATCTGCCGCAGTCCTTCGATCAGTTCCTCGGGCTCGGGGTTGGCCCCGCCGATGTCGTTGATGCCGTCCACGACCACGGCCCACCGGGCGTCGGTCTGGGCCAGGACGTCGCGGTCGAGTCTGGCCAGGGCCGATTCGCTCGTTCCACAGCAGTCACCGCGGTAGCGCAGGACCTGGTTGCCGCCGATACCGGCGTTCAGAACGCCGTGCCGACGCTGGGCGGGCAGTTTCTGGAGCCGTTCGGCCAGGTCGTCGGTCCAGCGGCGGTTGCCGTTCCACGTCGCGTAGGCGCCGTCGGTGATCGAATCGCCGAGGGCGACGATGCTGCCCCGGCCGGAGGCTGTCCGCCCGACATCCAGTCCGTTCAGCCAGTACCAGGAGCTGAGTTGCGTGTCGAACGCCTCGGCGGTCTCCTCGCCGGCGTGCTCGCCCCGGGCGAGGAAGGAGACCTGGTTGGCACTGGCGTGTCCCGTGACGGTCCTCGGGGCCGAAGGAACGGTCAGGTCGACGGCAAGGGTCTGCCCGTACCGAACAGGCAGGTCGAGCGGGTCGCTGACGGTCTTTCCGCCGGCTGCGACGGTTGTCGTGGCGCGCTTGCCGAACAGCACCGGGCGGCTGGTTCCCGGGACGAGTTCTGCCGTCGAGGCCGACACCGCCACTGCGACGTTCACGGCCGTGAAGGTCTGCTGTTCGTCACCGAAGGTGTTGGCCAGGCGGATCCGCAGGCCCGAACCGCCGATCGTGGGGTGCATGAGCAGCCGCAAGGTCGTCCCGGAGAAGTCCGGGGAGTCGACCAGCCGCTGGGGGCTCGCGGTCCAGGCCCCGGTCCAAGATGTGGTCCACGGCGTGGACCCTCGCGTTGTCCCGGCAGGGATCGAAGGAACGTTCCGGGCCTGGGTCGGGGCTGCGAAGGCTCGGGTCGAGGAGAAGGCACCTGTGTCCCGGGCACCGTGCGGGACCTGGCCGGGGACCGCCTGCGCGACCCCGGCCGTCCCGGCCACCAGCACGAGGGCTGCCCCGAGCGCCATCGGCCCCGACATCGTCCTCGCACGCCCAGGTACGAACTCGGTCATGTCAACTCCCGAATCGGACCGGTCTTCGTTAACCGGTTAACCATCGGAAGATTCTCCTCCCGCACCGTTTCGCACGCAATGCCCCGACACCGTCCCGGCCAGGCGCCCCAGGCCCCGACCGGCGAACGGACACGGTTCGGACAGTGGACACGGTTCGGACAGAGGATGTCGGGGGGCGACCGTAGGGTCGTCGCATGGGACGGATCGTGTTCGATACCGCGACCAGCCTGAACGGCTGGATCGCCGACGAGCGCAACTCGCTGGATTGGCTGTTCGCCGTCGACAACGGGCTGACTCCCGACGAGGAGCTGTTCCCCTCGGGTGCCGGGGTTCTCGTGGAGGGTTCCACGACCTACGAGTGGTTCCTCGCCGAGTACGACGTCCTGGAGCACCCGGAGAAATGGAGAGATTTCCACGGGGGCAAGCCCACGTTCGTCTTCACCACGCGTGAGTTGCCCGTGCCCGCCGGAGCAGATGTCCGTTTCGTCGCAGGCCCGGTCGCAGCGGCCCTGCCCGCTCTCCGTGAGGCCGCCGGTGATGCCGACATCTGGGTCGTGGGGGGCGGAGACCTCGCCGGGCAGTTCCTCGATGCCGGGGCGCTCGACGAGGTCGCACTGTCGGTCGCACCGGTGGCTCTCACGGGTGGGGCACCGCTGCTGCCGCGGCGCCTGGAATCCGATCGGCTCAGGCTGGTCCGGGCAAACGCCGTGGGTCAGTTCGCGCGCCTGGTGTACGCCGTCCTCCCCCAGCCGTAACCCGGCCGCAGCAGGTCATGAGGGTCTGCGTGGCGGGTCCGGGAGGCCGGAGAACGGAGCCTTCCTGGGTCAGAGGCCGGTGTCGCAGGTGTTGGTGGAGGACTCGGCGAGGTCGTCCTTGACGATGAGCCACTGGGAGTCCTTCTTGACCGCCTGGACCATCCGCATTCTCGTCGTGTTCGACGTGTCGTTCACCGCTTGGCCTTCGGCGTCCACGACCTGCAGAGCGTCGTCGACGCATCCCCGCAGAAGGGCTTCGCCCCCGGTGATCTCCACGTCGAGGACTCCTACTTTCAGCAGCCCCACCATGGAGTTGCCGTTCTGCTTCAGGGTTTCGGCGCCGTCCAGCAGCTCCTGCTGAGCAGTGCCGCTCGACACGTTCTTGATCGAAGGGATGTTGGTGTCACCCTGGTTCCAGGCCTGGAGCCTGGCCTTCCAGTACGTGGTCCAGGCGGCGCTGACGGCCGCCTCCTCCGTGTTGCGGGTCGTGACGGTGCCGACCTGCAGGCCCGCTCCGATGCGGTCGGGGTCCTTGGGCTCGTAGCCCACGTCCACGGCCGACACCTTTTCCGAGGTCTCGGAGACGATGGGTGTCCCGGCGCCAGAGGCCTCGGAGGAGCCCGAGGATCCCGAGGAGCAGCCGCCCAGCACGATGGCGACCAGAGCGACCGGAACAGCAACGATTTTGTGCATTGTCATGAGACTCACGAAATCCGTTCCCGACCGGCCCCGCCGGTCGAAGATCTTGACCGACATTCACCGGCGGTTGGGCACGACAGTATCCGACACACGGCGGAACACGCCGCTTATAAGCGATATAAACCCCCATAAGGGATGTCAATGATAACCCATCGTTACCTTCGTTCAACATTCTGGGGGAACGGACGCGCAGTGACACCGGTCGGACTGCGGCCCGCTTCTCACGGAGAATGTGGGGGTGAGTCCGACCCCTCCCACACCGCCGACCGCCCCTACGGCGACGCCGGCCACCACCGCCGACCGACGACGCACCGTCGGTGAGATCTGGCTCGTTCTGGGGCTGTCCCTGGGACAGTCGGCGGTCTACTCGGTCATCAGTCTGATGGGCAAGCTCACGGCCGGCAGGACCCTGGCCTCGCAGAGCGCGACCCTCAACAGTCCCGCCAGCCCGCGCCCCTACCTGGATCTGAGTTACCAGCTCTCGGGGATCCTCTTCGCCGTGGTCCCGGCCGTGCTCGCCCTGTGGCTGCTGTCGGAACCCGGTCGCAGCGCCCGCCGCCGGATCGGTCTGGACTCGCACCATCCGGTCCGCGACCTGGCCGCGGGCGCGGGGCTGGCCGCGCTCATCGGGCTGCCGGGGATCGCCTTCTACGTGCTGGGTCACGCCCTGGGGATCACAGCGACCGTGGTCCCCTCCGCCCTGTCCCCGCACTGGTGGACGGTGCCGGTGCTCCTGCTGCAGGCGGTGAAGAACGCCGTGGTCGAGGAGGTCATCGTCGTGGGCTACCTCGTGACGAGGTTGCGGGGTCTGGGACTGCGCACCCCCGCGGTGTTCGCCCTCAGCGCCGTCCTGCGAGGTGCCTACCACCTGTACCAGGGGATCGGACCGTTCCTGGGCAACGTCGTCATGGGACTGGTGTTCTGCGAGTACCACCGCCGACGGGCCCGCGTCATGCCGCTCGTCGTCGCCCACACCCTGATCGATGCCGTGGCGTTCGTCGGATACCAGTACTTCTACGACGCTCTCGCCCCGATCCTGCACCTGCCCTGAGGTCCCGCGACAGGCCGGATCGGGGTGTCCACCGGCCCAACGCCGATAGCGGAGCCTATGTGCTCAGCTCGATCGGAACGCCTATTTGTGCTGCCACAGGAGTCCAGATGTCGACGTCCTGGCCCGGAGTCTCGATGGAGACGACGAGGGCGTAGCGGGCACCGAGGTGGCTGCGGTCACGGGACTTGTTTTCCTTCCACCAGCCGGTGACGGGGTAGACGGCGAGCAGGCCGCGGCGGGCAAGGTCGGCGGCGGCCCCGGTCCAGAGGTCGGTGTGGATGGACCCGCTGCCATGGGCCCGGGGCCCGAAGATCCATTGCCCGGCGTCACTGTCGGCACTGGGCGAGCGCCGTTCGTCCTCGTCGAGGGCCTTGTCGTTAAGACGCTTGTGGAACTCGGTGGTCGATTCGGTGGCGCGGCGCAGGTCGAAGCGCAGGCCGTGGGACTGATAGCTGTAGCGGCTTCGCCAGCCGCGGTTGGCGGGGTTCGGCTCGATGAAGTACGAGAGCGTGACCCTCAGGTTGACGGTGGCTTCACCGAGGTCGGAGAGGATGTCCGCGGGCCAGGGCAGGTTGTGCAGGTGCAGTTGACGGGTACGACCCCGTCCGTCGAACGGTTCGATCACCTCTTGGGCCATCAAAGTCAGGGCGTCGCCGGCGCTGCGGGTGGCGCGGGCCAGGTCTGGGACGCCCATACCGTACCGGCGTCGGAAGGAGTCCCTGGCAGCCCTGTTGACTGCTCGAACAAGGTGTTCCTGCATCGCTGGGGTCCAACGTGCCGAATGCACCGCGAGCGCGCGGACCGTTTCCGGCCACAGCGACGGGTAGGCGGCCATCACGGATGCGACGAGGTGAGCTGCTTGAGCGGTGGCCGCGCTGGTCGCGCTCGTGACGGTCAGGAGACGCGACTCGCCCAGCCCCGGTCGCCGCGTTGTCAGCAGTTGGAGGACCTCGGGGGTGTCGTAGTCAGTGCCGCCGGGCGACCGGGCCACATTGCCGCCTTCGAGGACGACGTCCGGTTTCGGTGGCCAGCTCCGGGCGAAGGGGACGGAGGTGCGGCTCCAGGGGGACAGCTCCCCGGACGGGGCGAGCGGCGTCCAGCCGGCGAACGAGGGCCGGCTGTCCAGGTGGACCAGTTCCGTGTAGGCGCCGACGGTGAGGGCGTTCCAGGCTTGGGCGGGATCCTCGACGGGTTCGAGATCGCTGCGAGCCAGGTGGTCGGCATCGAAGGACCGGACGTTGCCCGCGGAGATCACGAATAGGCGCGGCTGTCCCTCGGCTTCCTCGTCGAGGTAGACGAGGCCGTCGTCGCCGGCGTCGATCGCTCTGCCGGCGGCGAGGGCATCGACGGCTGCCGACCAGGAAGTCGGGCGTCCGGTCCCGAAACCGGTCCGGTCGGGGACTGTTGGTGTCGATCCCTCGGGTGCGGTGACGGCCATGGAGAAGGTCCGGCGGCGGGTCGGGGCCTGGATCTCGACGAGGCTCGCTGCCGTTGCCGTGAGCGCTCCCCACAGGTGTGGTGGGTTGCCCGTCAGATGGGGTAAAAGTTTGACCGATTCCAGGCGGTGCGCCGGGGCGATGGAGCCGGTCGACGTCATTGCCTGCCCGAGATCACCGAACAGGGCCAGACCGGCCATCTCGGTGCCGTGGCCCGCGCGGTCCTCCAGCCCCCAGGTCGGGTGACAGGTTTGTTGGTCGTCCTTCTGCAGCGAGGCGGACAGGAGGGGATGGGGCTGGTGGACGCCAGTGTCCAGGACGCACACCGCTGGGGCTTTCTCGTCCGCCGCCAGAACACGCCCGGCAAGTTCATCGACCCACGCGGCTTGCTCCGTGGCGTCGTCCAGGGCGAGCACAGCCTCCGGTTCGTGCGGTTTGCGCAACTCGGCCAGGTCGTCGAGGACGTCGATCGCGCCGGCCAGCTGATCGGCGGTGGCCTGTAGGAGAAGCACGGTGCGGTCCTTGAAGGACAACCGGGTCGGTGCTATCGGGCATCCCACCGTCTCGGAGAACGCCGAGAACCGATCGATCTCGTTGCCGTCCCTGCGTCGGAGCCAGACCTCCCACCACACGGCCGTTCCGGGGGAGGGAAAGTCGGCCGGTGCATCGGTCCACAACGCTCGAACCGAAGCTGCGGCGATCGCAGCCACACGATCGACCACGCTCTGATGCCTCGGTCTGGCGTCACCCGCAGTCGTCTCGTATTGCTCGAAGAGACGCACGAACGTGCCGACCTTGCCGTCGGGGATGAATACGGTGGCCACTTGCACCGGACCCTCCGGTGTTTCCTGACGCTGGACGCTGCGCAGCTCGGCATGGACCCGGCCTCGCTGAGGATCGAGGGGCGTCAAGGCCAGTTCCAGGCCGGGGAAGCTCTCGAAGGTCACATACACGCCGGGGATCGCGCCGGGTACCGGCGTCGGTGTGGTTCGGCGTCGCCGACGCGCGGCCTCGTCCGCTTGGTTCAAGGCGGTGATGAGCCGGCGAGCGTGGCCGGCTCGGTCGCCCGGCTCCGGGATCTCCTTGTTGTTGCCGCCACCCGCCCGACGCGAGTACTCCTCGGCGGTGACCCGCCCGTCGACGAACAGATGCGGGCGGTTCCGATCAGCCATCGATCCCTACCGGTCCATGTCGGTGAGACGGTCGCTCAAGGCGTCGACCAGTCCCCCCGTCGTCACCTTGCTGTCGGTCAGGATAGCGGCCTTGGCAGCCGACTCCGCCGCAATGGTCAGCTCCGCCTGACTGTGCGACAGGCTCGCGTCCCGCACGACCCTCCAATCGATCTCGGCTGTGGGGACGGTGGCCAACCGGTTGCGGATCACTTGCTCCGCGACGACCGGCGACGGCAGCGGGTACTCGATGACCGACTCAAAACGCCGGAACAGGGCCCGGTCCAACAGCTGCGAATGGTTGGAGGCCGCCACGACGAGGCTGTCGGAGGGATCTTGCTCGAGGAACTGCAGGAACGAGTTCAGCACCCGGCGGATCTCCCCGACGTCGTTGCCCTGCGCGCGCTCACCGGCCAAGGCATCGACCTCGTCGAACAAGTAGACACCCCGGGTTTCGGCCAGGGTATCGAAGATCAGACGGAGCTTTGCCGCCGTCTCGCCCATCATTTTCGTGATCAACGAATCGAGACGGAGGGAGAACAGCGGCAGCCGCAGCTCACCCGCCAGGGCACGCGCTGTCATCGTCTTGCCCGTCCCTGGCGGCCCGATCAGGAGCAGCCGCCGCTCAGGGCAGAATCCCTGTGCGAGGAGCACATCCCGTTGGCGCTGCTCCAGGACCACGCGGTGGAGCCGCTCCTGCAACCGTTCGTCGAGGACGAGGTCGGTCAGTGTGGTCTCGGGATAGGTCACCGCGAGCAGCCCGGCCAGTTCGCCCCGTGGCTGGGCCACGGGGGTGGGCCGCCGAAGGGCTGAACTCGGTCCCTGGCGGCTTCGCAGGCCGTCCACCAGGTCACGCAGCTCCTGGGCCATGGAACTGTGCCCGCTTCGGGCAGCCCTCGCCGCCACCTGGAGGGCGACGGCGTAGAAGCGCTCGTCGTCGCCCTCGGCATGGCTCTTGAGCAGGGCCTTCACCTGATCCGCAGTCGCCATTGCCGTCTTCCCTCCCTCTCAGCGTCGGATTGCCGAACCTACCGGACCCTCATCGTCTCTCGTGTCGGAAGTGATCGCACGGGTCCGTAGCCTCCGAATCGGTCACGATGCGGGGGCGTCCCGATCGGTCGTTGGGCCTGTGACCCCGATCGGGCCGAGGCGGCCTCGTACAGTGCGGAGCCTCTCACCCCCCGCCCGGCGGGATCCTGTTCTCCTTGGCCGTGAGCCCTTCGACAGTGATCCTGTGGACGGCCACCGGGTTGTGATCCAGGCTCGAACGGTATCTCTCGACCAGGCGGGCCGAGATCGACTGCGAGAACCTCCCGGGGGCGTACTTCTCGACGATGAGTCCCAGGGCGGAAGCGGCCTGCCCCGGGTCGGTCAGCCGTTCGGCCCGGCCCAGGACGACGACGCTGAAGTAGGACGTATCCACGTGGCAGGCGACCGGATCGAGCACGGTGCCACCGTCCCGGAACACCGTGAAACACACCTTTGGGTTCTCTGCCAGGAGCCTGACCCGTTTGCCCGAGCCCATGCCGTGGAAGAACACTGCGCCCTCGTGCCAGACGAAATTCACCGGCACCGCATAGGGGTGAGTGTCTCCACCGACCGCGACGATCCCGGTGCGCTCCTCCCCCAGGAAACGGTCGATCCGCACGGTGTCCCGGCAGTCCCGTTCACGGTAGGCGATGCGTTCCATTCGGTGGCCCCTTCCGATAGTGCCGGTCGCTCTCGTTCCGAGCAGTGTTGCCCGTAGGGCCTTCGGGCGGTGTCTCACCCGAGGCCCTCAGCACTGGGCGACCTCGCAGCCTCCCGACCGGGGGCCCGGTCCGCCGCAACCACCGCCACGGCCCGAGCCGTGTCCCAGCCCCGGTCCGGGACAGAATCCGGCGACCAGGTCACACAGTGCCAGCGCCCTCTCGGCGTCGGGCGGGCCGGGTTCGGTGTCGCCCGAACTCTCCAGGGAACAAATGTCGAAGGCCGACTCCAGCTCCTGGACCGCCCGGACCAAGGACTCGGGGAACCCTCCGCCGCGCGCCCTGCGGGAGTTGGCGCCGTCGGCGGCCTCACGGGCCAGGCTGCCGAGAGTGCACTCTCGGGGTTCTACCCCGTGCAGGGCGCACAGGGCGAGCAAGTAGCGTTCCAGGGCGATCGAGGCCACGTTGAAGACCACGCTCGCGCAGGACCCCTCGCTCCTCAGGGTCAGGGCGTTCCCGTGGTAGCCCAGGGCGTCCTGGTGATCCCGTCCGAAGGCCTCCCGGAACGCCTCGGGGACCTCGCTCCCATGGGTCGTCCTCGTCCTCGGTGGCATGCTGTGTGCCTCCTCCTCGTCAGTTCTTCGCCTCTGCCGCGTTCACCAGACGTTGAGGACCCATTCCTTCATCCCCTTGTACTCCATGTCCGCGAACAGGGTGTTCGCAATGCTCTCTGCCAACCAGGTGGCGCCGGCGTACCCCATCACGGGGTGCCTGAAATAGCCGGCGCGGTCGTAGACCGGGAACCCGACCCGCAGCATGGGGATCTGGCTGTCGATGGCCACGAACCGACCTTTGGAATGGCCCATGATCAGGTCGAGTTCCAGGTTCTCCTGAGTGATCCGCCGTTCCAGTTCCCACAGGTCCGCGTTGGTGACGATCTCCATCTCGTCGACGTGTTCGAGCATCGCCCGGATCCGTGGGTCATCGTCGTAGTTCGGATTGTCGTCCCCCAGCAGCAACAGGACGGGTTTCATCTCCATGTCCAGGCAGAACTCTGCCAGTCCGATCACCAGGTCGGGGTTGCCGTAAAGGGCGACCCGTTTGTCGGCCAGGAACATGTGTGCGACGTCCGTGATCGCGTCGAGGGCCCGCCCCCGCTCGATCACCAGGGAACGCGGGATCTCCTTGCCGGTGAGGTTCTTGACCCGCTGCAGAAAGGTGTCGGTGTTGCGGATCCCGATCGGGGTCACCCCGCTCACCGTCGGTATCCCGAATTCCTGTTCGAGGTACTCGGCGGCCAGGGTCGTCTCGTAACGGTTCAGGGCGACCGTGCCGACGGCGTCGCCCAGACTGCGAAGGTCCTCGACCGTGGTCTCGCCGTGAGAGACCCCGCTCTTGTCCGGCATGAGGGGCGAGTCGAACTCCTCTGTCTCGAACAGGACGGTCGCATCCACCTCCATTTCGGCCAGCAGATGCTTCAGCTCGGTGACGTCCCCGGGATTCACCCATCCGGTGAGCAGGTTGAGCCTGCCGTTGGGTTCTGTCCTCCCGGCGAAGTGCTGGACGAGGTCCCGGACAGCGACGTTGTAGCCGCTGACCATGCTGCCGACGAAGCTCGGTGCATGGACCGCGACGAGATGCACCTCGCGACCGGGATACTTCCGAGGCAGGAGTTCCTCGTTCAGTTTGCGGACCACACCATCGATATCGTCCCCGATGACTTCGGTGGAGCAGGTCGAGATGATGGGAACGACCCTGACCTTGGGGTACCGCATGAGCAGGACATCGACGGCCTCCTCGACCCGGTCGAGTGCCCCGAACACGGCACCGTCCTCGTGCAACGACGAGGAGGCCAGTTCGAAACTCTCCTTGAAGTGCTGGGAGAAGATCAGGCGCACGAACATGACGCACCCCTGTCCCCCGTGAACGATACCGATGCAGTCCTTGATACCGATGGAGGCGAACTGCGCGCCCGCCGGCTGACAGGTGAAGATCGGGTTGATGATCCCCGGACGTTCCCTGGGGTGGATCGTGGCGGGCATGGCCGCTCCTCTCGATGGACACCGATGACGGACCTCCAGGGAAACCGGACCCGGCTTCCCTGGAATAACGGGCCGGGCCGGGAACGGGGCGATGGGACGCCGGGTCCCTGCCCTGGGGCTCCCCGGCCGTCAGTAGTGCTGGTCGGTGAGCTCCTCGTTGAGCGACTTCGTGACGGTCAGAACATTGAGGCGCTCCGTGAGCGCACTCAAGAGGTGATCGATTTGTTCGGCGGACATGTCGTGGAACCACTCGAACCGTTCCCGGTAGCTCTCGGCCAGGTAGCGGGCGTCCACCCAGTAGCAACGATCCAGGGGGTCGGAGACATCGACCTGCTCGTCCTTGAGCAACGAGGTGGTCATGCCCAGGATCCGCTCGTTCTGCCGCAACCGGTCCCAGGATCGGGAGTGGAACTGCCACAGGCACTTCTTCATGATCACTTCGCAGAGTTGTTCCACCCGGGCCGCTGTCACCTCGTCCGGTTCCAGGACGACCGGGAGAGCGGGAGCCGACGTGTGCTGAGGGAGGACGGACTGCTGCGTGACAATGGTCATCTCGATCGAACTCCTCAGGGGGCTGAGACGAACTCGCCGTTGGCCACACGCTCGGCCCGGCGTGCCCGAATCTCGGGGATGATGTCGAACCGTCCGCTGTAGGGGCGCAGGTCCGCCCGGTTCGCGATCTGTGGATCCAGATCACGGTCGGAGAGCATGCGCCGAGTCACGAAACCGCGGTCGGTGGGGATCTCGTCCTTGCTGATGTCCAGAGCGGACAACGAGTGGATCGGGGAATGGACGGCGTTGTAGATGTCGCGGGCGAGCCGCACCCAGCCCTCGAACCCCTTGTAGGGACCGTTGTGATATCCGTGGACGTTCAAGTAGGGGACCCGGACCTTCTTGGCGACCTCGCCGGGCCGTTTGCCGGTGAGGATGAGATGGGGCCGAAGCATCTCCAGGGCCTCCAGACCCTCCAGCTCGTTCGGGTCGTCGATGGCCAGTGCCCCGTTCCCGCAGCGCGCGATCCCCTTCTCCATATCTCCCTGGTGACCGAACTTGGTGTACACGGAGACGACGTCGACTCCGATCTCCTCCTGGATCACGTTGGCCCAGTGCCAGAGCTTGGAACCACCGGGCCACAGGCAGACCCGAGTGCCCCTCAGGCGTTCCCGGTACCATTCCAGTTCAGGTTTCCAGCGGGCGGTCTCCTCCTCGATGATCTTCTCGGCGCTGTCCTCGATCCCGAAGAACATGCCGATCTTGCGCAGCGAGGAGCCGAGGGGTTCGAACCCGAAGCCGTCGATGTCCAGGCGGGGGATGCCGTACCGGACCCGCAGTTCGTTGCAGATGTACTCGGCCGACCGTGCACACTCCAGGACATTCAGGTGCGCCCGGTGCATGGCCCGCAGATCGTCGTAGCGGCCGTTGCCGGTGAAGGTCGACAGGACCTGAATGCCCATGCGGTCGAAGAAGTCGAGCATCACCTCCTGGTCTCCCTGGATGTTGTACTCGCCGACGTAATTGATGACGTGGTCGCTGGTGATCTCGGGCTCGACCGTGCCGACCTTCTGATTGATCCAGGCGATATTGATCTTGTGATGTCCACCGGACTGACTCGGCCCCGCAAAACCCGGTGAGTTGCAGACGAAGATGTCGACGTCAGGCAGTTCGTCCATGACCTCCTGGGCGACCGCCTCGATATCGTCCCCGATGAGGGCCGTCCCGCAGGTCTGGTAGACGGTCAGGCGCTTGATGTGGGGGAAGGCCGCGAAGGCGTCCAGGATGTTCTGCTTCAGGAGCCCCTCGGCCCCGAAGATGATGTGCGCCTCCTTCACGTCGGAAGCGAACGTGTATTTCAGTTGGAAATTGCCGTCGTCGCTGATGTACCGCTTCGTCTGCCACGTGTCGTAGGTGCACCCGACCGGCCCGTGGCTGAGATGGATGACGTCCTTCATCGGAGTTCCGATGACGTGCTTGGCCCCGCAGTACGCGCACCCCCGCTCCGAGATGGACCCGGGGACGGTGTTCAGGTATCCCAGGGGGAGGGCGGAGGTGAGGTCCTCGCCCTCGGTCTTGCGGACGGCGTGGCGCAGCCGTTCCGGAATGCACTTGCTGCATTCGAACTCGTGGTACGGCACGGGTCTCTCCTTCGCGCTGCGGGACGACGGACGCCGATCTCCGGTCGGACGGATCGGGGCGGAATCAGCTCAGTCCGCGAGCCCGTACTTGACGACCATCGCTTCGAGCTGGTCCATCGTCAGTGGATCCGGAATGACGAAGTCCTCGTTCTTGATGATTTTCGACGCGAGCTCTCCGTACTCCCTGGCCTGATTCTCCTCGTCATTGAACTCGACCACGGTCATCTTGTTGAACTCTGCCCGTTGGACGACGTTGTCCCGGGGGACGAAATGAATCATCCGGGTGCCGATCGCGGAAGTGAACTCCTCCAGGAATTCTTGTTCCCGGTCCACCTTCCGGCTGTTGCAGATGATTCCGCCCAGCCGCACCCCGCTCTGCTTGGCGTACTTCACGAGCCCCCTGCAGATGTTGTTGGCCGCGTAGACCGCCATCATCTCCCCGGAGGCGACGATGTAGACCTCCTGGGCCTTGCCCTCGCGGATCGGCATGGCGAAACCGCCGCACACGACGTCCCCGAGGACGTCGAAGAAGACGAAGTCCAGGTCGTCGGTGTAGGCGCCGTTCTTGTCCATGAGGTCGATCGCTGTGATGACCCCGCGGCCGGCGCAGCCGACCCCCGGCTCCGGTCCACCGGATTCCACGCACTGGATCCCCTCGTACCCCTTTCGGATCACGCTGTCGTTCGTGACCTTCTGGACGCCTTTCAGACGCAGCAGGTCCATGAGCGACTCCTGCGGTTTTCCTCCGAGGATGAGCCTGGTGGAGTCCGCCTTCGGATCGCAGCCGTGAATGAAGATCTTCTGCCCGTGGAAATGGGCCATGGCGGCTGCCGTGTTCTGCTGGGTGGTCGACTTCCCGATCCCACCTTTTCCGTAGAACGCTATCTTTCTGGTCATGGCGCTCACTCCCTGAATCGATCGCCCCACGTCGGCGGGTCCGGTGCCGGTGGTCCACGTCCCGGGTCCACGTCCCGGGTCCACGGCACGTCCTCACGGCGCAGCGTCGATGTCGGGCCGAGGAGGGGGCGCCGTTCCCGGGGAAGGTCTTCAGTTTCACGATCCAATATTTCCCGCGTATGAAGAACCGGTAACACCGGAGGTACATCGCCCGCCGTCTTGAATGTCGCTCATGTTTCCCCCGGATAAACACCGAGGTACGGACAATGAATCAATAGTTCATCCGCAAGAATTTTCAGAACGATTTCCGAGTCAAATGTTCTTATGCATACCGGTGTCCATGGCAGGTTCGACGCGCAGACTCGGGATCGACACCCCGGTCGGGGC
>JAUPKJ010000283.1 GCA_030837505.1 Actinomycetota bacterium | reverse complement strand
GGCGGTTCAAGGACTACATCGCGATGCCCAAGTTCAACATGTACCAGTCGTTGCACACCACGGTGATCGGTCCCGAGGGCAAGCCGGTGGAGATCCAGATCCGCACCCACCAAATGCACCGCCGGGCCGAGTACGGTGTCGCGGCCCACTGGAAGTACAAGGACGACCCCAGCGGCATCGCCAAGAACGACGGCAGCGCCGGCGAAATGACCTGGTTGCGCCAATTGCTGGACTGGCAGCGCGAGACCTCGGACCCGGGGGAGTTCCTGGACTCCCTGCGGTTCGAGATCAACGCGGCAGAGGTGTACGTGTTCACCCCCAAGGGTGACGTCGTGGCCCTTCCCAGCGGGTCCACCCCGGTCGACTTCGCGTATTCGGTGCACACCGAGGTCGGGCACCGGTGCATGGGTGCGAAGGTCAACGGGCGGCTGGTCCCCCTGGAGTCCACCCTGGACAACGGCGACGTCGTGGAGGTGTTCACCTCCAAGGCCGACGGAGCCGGGCCCAGCCGTGACTGGCTGACCTACGTGCGCAGTCCCCGGGCCCGTAACAAGATCCGTCAGTGGTTCTCCAAGGAGCGGCGCGAGGAGGCCGTCGAACAGGGCAAGGACTCCATCGCCAAGGCCATGCGCAAGCAGCACCTGCCCATCCAACGCATGATGTCCCACGAGTCCCTCGTGGCCCTGGCCAGCGAGATGCGTTACCCGGACGTCACGGCCCTGTACGCCGCTGTCGGAGACGGGCACGTGTCCGCCGCGAACGTGGTGCAACGGCTCGTGCACTCCTTGGGCGGGGAGGCCGGGGCCGAGGAAGACCTCGCAGAGGTCACGACTCCCACCAAGGCCCGTAGACCCCGCATGGGCGATCCCGGGGTCGTCGTGCGCGGGACCGGGGCCGACGACGTCTGGGTCAAGCTCGCGCGCTGTTGCACCCCCGTGCCCGGAGACCCGATCATCGGGTTCGTCACGCGCGGCAGCGGGGTCTCGGTCCACCGCGCCGACTGCGGTAACGTCCCGGAACTGCGCGACGAGCCCGAACGCATCATCGACGTCGAGTGGGCCCCCACCACCGGCAGCGTCTTCCTCGTGCAGGTCAAGGTCGAGGCCCTCGACCGCAGCCGTCTGTTGTCCGACGTCGCTCGGGTTCTGTCCGACAACCACGTCAACATCCTGGCCGCCAATGTCTCCACCTCCCGCGACAGGGTCGCGGCCTCCCGGTTCACCTTCGAAATGGGCGACCCGGCGCACTTGGACCACGTCCTGGCAGCAGTCCGTCGCGTCGAGGGAGTCTTCGACGCCTACCGTGTCACCGGCGGCGGCCAACGCGGCTGACGCGCGGCCTTCTCCCGAGCAGTCGGTCCGGACGGCAGACCCGAACAGCCGGCCGGAACGGCAGACCCGAACAGCCGACGGCCGGGTGGCGCACACCACCCGGCCGTTCCGTGCGATCGGCAGTGATCAGCCGCTGAACTCCTCCAGCGCCTTGCGCGCCTGTTCGAGCCACTCGCTGCGGGCCGCGATGGACTGCTCGATCTCCGTGATCTTGCGTTGGTTCCCCGAGGAACGGGCCTTCTCCAACTGCTCTGTCAGGGAGGAGAGCACGTTCTCCAGCTGGGACACCACGTCCTGCGCCCGGGCCCTGGCCTCGGGGTTGCTGCGACGCCACCGGTCCTGCTCTGCGTCCCGGACCGCGTGTTCGACGGCCCGCAGACGTCCCTCGATCCGGGTGAGGTCGGCCCGGGGGACCCGACCGGCGGCCTCCCACCGGTCCTGGAGGTCCCTCAGTGCGCTGCGCGCCTCCTGCACGTTCCCGACGGGCAGGAGAGCCTCCGCCTCGACGAGCAGAGCCTCCTTGAGTGTCAGGTTGTCCCGGAACTCGGCGTCGGTCTGCGCCGTCGCCTCGTTGCGCGCAGAGAAGAACGTCTCCTGTGCTGCCCGGAAACGTGCCCACAGCTGGTCGTCGTCCTTGCGGGAGGCCCGTCCCGAGGTCTTCCACTGGGTCATGAGGTCCCGGTAGGCCCCGGCGGTCGCGCCCCAGTCGGTCGACGTCGCCAGGGCCTCGGCCTCAGCGACGATCTTCTCCTTGAGGGCCTTGGCCTGCCCCCGCTGCTCGTCGAGGGCACCGAAGTGCTGACGACGCTTGCGGTCGAAGGCGGTCCTGGCGTGGCTGAACCGCTTCCAGAGCTCGTCCTCGGTCTGTTTGTCCAGGCGGGAGTCCCGCTGGAGCTTGCGCCACAATTCGAACAGATCCCGCAACCGGTCCCCCGAGGTCTTCCAGGGGATCCGCTCGGTGGGAGTCGAGGCGATGGCCTCGGCCTCCTCGACGATGACCGCGCGGTCGGCCACGGCCCTCGCCCGGGCCTCCTGCTTGGCCTTCTCCGCGTCGGCCTTGCGCTGTTGTGCCAGGGGCTGCAGGGCCTCGATTCTCGTGGCCAGGGAGCCGAGGTCACCGACGGCGTTGGCCGTGCCGAGCGCCTCGGCCAGACGGCGGACCCCGGCCTCGGCCTCGGCCCCGGACACCTGCTGGGCCTTGATGCGCTGCTCCAGCAGCGCCACCTGGGCCACGAGGTCGTCGTACTTGCGGGTGAAGTAGGCCAGCGCTTCTTCCTCGGTGGCACCGGGGTACTGCCCGACGGCGCGCTCACCGTCCGCCGAACGCACCCAGACAGTGCCCTCGGCGTCGACCCGCCCCCATTGCTGTGCGTCCACGGCCATAGCTCTTCCTGCTCGTCGCTCGTCCTGTCGCTGCGCGGCCCGGGCCGCCTGTCCGGCTGGTGTCTCTAGCGGTTGCAGTCACCGGTCGGGCGGCCCGTGGTATTCCGTCCGGCGGGGGCGTCGTCGTCGCCGGACTCGCTGCGAGCCCTTCCTCCACCGCGCCGGCCCGGGCACCACGACCTGCTCGCCCAGGGAGAACGCCTCCGGCCGGCGCCCCTGCTCATCCGGCGGCCACCGCAGTGGACACGATCGAGATCGGACGGTTCGGGGCTCCGTCTCCGGAAGCACCGGAAGCTCCACCGTCTGCGATCTTCTGGACAATGTCCAGTCCTTCGGTGATCTTGCCCATGATGGTGTATCCACCGGCGTCGTCGCTGGGAATCCGGGATTCCTTGTAGACGAGGAAGAACTGGCTGCCCATGCTCTTGCCGTCCCCGCCCTGGCGGGCCATGGCGATCGTGCCCGCCGGGTAGGTGTTGTTCTTCGGGGCGTTCTCGATGGGGCCGTAGGAGAAGCCAGGACCGCCCGTTCCCTTGCCGGTGGGGTCACCGCACTGGAGCACGAAGATGCCCTGGGTGGTGAGCCTGTGGCACGGGGTGCCGTCGTAGAACTTCTTCTGGGACAGGAAGACCGTGGAGGCCACCGCCTGCGGGGCCGCCGCGCCGTCGAGTTGCATGACCACCGGACCGCAGGAGGTCGTCATCGTGACCTTCCACGCCTTGCCCTGCGCCGTGGACTTCGCCGGGGCCTTGTCGAAGGAGAGCGGCTCTGCCGGGGGCTTCACGGACGGGGTGGGACACGGGTTGGGCTCTGTGGACGTGGCCGAGGGGGACGCGGTGTCCGAGGCCGAGGCCGAAGCCGAAGGGGTCTGCGAGGCGGCTTCGTCCGTGCCCTCGGAGTCCCTGTTGACCAGGACGACGATCCCGCCCGTCACGGCCAACAGGGCCAGTACGGCACTGAGCGTCAGGCCGATCCTGCGGCGACGGCGGCGCGTCTCCACCCTGGTCGTCAACTTCTCCTGCCATTTGTCGTATCGACGCCTGGCGTATTCCCGTTCGCGCTTGCTGGGCGACACGTCCACACCCTCCTGCTCACACCGGCCGTCCCTGGGGTTGGACAGTCTAGTGCCGTGTCCAGGGGCGGTGGTTGTCGGCGAGCTGATCGGTGGTGACAGGACGAACTGATCGATGGTGACAGGACGAAAACGACCGGACGACGTCCGCCCACCGGGGCTCGGTAGGCTCCGAGCCGTGTTCGTCACAGCTCTGTCCGCCGCCGCGCTGGACACCAATTGCTACGTCGTCGCGTCAGCCCGGGGCGAGGAATGCGTCGTCATCGACCCGGGCGTCGGTCTGGCCGACCGGTTGCAGGAGCATCTGGCGGAGCAGCGGCTGCGGCCCGTGGCCGTCCTGCTGACCCACGGCCATTTCGATCACGTCTTCTCCGCGCCGGAGATCTGCGAGCGCAACGGGATCCCGGTGTGGGTGCACGGAGCGGACCGCTATCGCCTGGAGGACCCCCTGGCCGATCTGGACCCTCAGATGAGGGCTGCCCTCACCGAGAGCTTCGACCTGGCCGGACGCTGGTCCGTTCCCCGCACCACGGTGGAATTCGCCGATGGCGAGGTACTGGAACCCGCCGGTCTGCGCGTGACCGTGGTACACGCCCCGGGACACACGGAGGGCTCGGTGCTCCTGCAGGTGGAGGGTGCCCCCGAGGGGCTCCGGGCCGGTAGCACGGTGTTCACGGGGGACGTGTTGTTCGCGGGGAGCGTGGGCCGCACGGACCTGGCGGGCGGAGACCCCGTGGCCATGGCCCGGACTCTGCGGGAACGGGTCGGTTCGCTGCCCGGCGACGCCGTTGTGCTGCCAGGACACGGCCCGGGCAGCACGGTCGCCAGGGAGCGGGCCACCAATCCCTTCCTGGCCGAGCTCGTCTGAGAGCCGGGCCCGTCCCGTCCTGCGATCCGTGGCGGGCGGGTATGAATCTTCCTTGCGGACGATGAATGTTCCTCCCCCGCGGTGGGTCATCGTCCGGTCGGCGAGGGGGACCGGACGGCCTGTCTGGGGGCCGGCGGGCGTTTCCTGCAGTCGCAAGCGATAATGATCTTGACTCGGGTGTCCCGGCGCTCCTCGGTCCACTCGCAGTCCCTGCCGCAGGCGGGACAGGCCGCCACGAAGGTCACGACGTCGGGGTCGGGCAGCCCCCTGGCCCGGCGCTGCGGCAGGGACAACGGACGTATTGGATGCGCGGGGAACGGCATGGCACTTCCTTCTGTGCGACCACCGGTCGGCCCCTGGCGTTGCAGAACTGTGGTCGGGCGGGCCGTGACCCTGTGTTCGGCACGCTCTGCCCCTACTCTGAACACCGTGGAGACGAGAAACCTCGGCAGGACGGGCCGTGCGGTGTCGGTCGTCGGACTGGGATGCTGGCAGATCGGCAGCGGCTGGGGCACGGTCGGGGACCGACAAGCCCTCGATGTGCTGCAGGCCGCCGTCGAGCACGGGATCACCTTTTTCGACACGGCCGATGTCTACGGCGACGGTCGCAGCGAACAGTTGATCGGCAGGTTCTTGCGGGAACGTCCCGACGCGCGGGTGACGGTCGCGACCAAGATGGGCCGCCGCGCCACCCCCCACGTCGCCGAGGCCTACACGCCGCAGGCCTTTCGGGACTGGACCGACCGCAGCCGCACCAACCTCGGCACCGATCGGTTGGACCTCGTCCAGTTGCACTGCCCGCCCAGCGAGGTCATTTCCCGGGACGCGGTGTACGACGCCCTGGACGCGCTGGTCGAGTCGGGGGCCGTGGCAGCGTACGGAGTCTCGGTGGAGACCTGCCAGGAGGCTCTGACGGCGATGGAGCGTCCCGGGGTGGCGACCGTACAGATCGTCCTCAACGCCTTCCGGCACAAGCCTCTGGAACAGGTGCTGCCGGCGGCCCTGGCCGCCGGGGTGGGGATCATCGCCCGGGTGCCCCTGGCCAGCGGCCTGCTCTCGGGGCGCTACGACGAGTCGACCGTCTTCGCACCCGACGACCACCGCACCTACAACCGGGCGGGCGAGGCGTTCGACGTCGGGGAGACCTTCTCCGGCGTGCCCTTCGACGTGGGCCTGGCCGCCGTCCAGGAACTGCGCGAACTGCCCGGGGAAGGGGTGGGAACGGCCCGGTTCGCGCTGCGCTGGATCCTGGACCAGGCGGGGACGAGCGTGGTCATCCCCGGGGCGCGCCATGCCGGGCAGGTGGAGGGCAACGCCGCTGCGGCGGGCCTGCCGCCCCTGACCCGGACCCAGCTCGAGCAGGTCCGGTCGGTGTACGACCGCAGGATCCGCCCCCTGGTGCACGACCGCTGGTGAGAACGGCGCGCCGCCCCCGACAGGAACT
>JAUPKJ010000282.1 GCA_030837505.1 Actinomycetota bacterium | reverse complement strand
TGGACAGCGGCACCGGACACCGGTGAAGGCCCGGTTCTGCGACGGCCGGTTCTGCGACGGCTGGGTTCGCCCTCCCGCCGGAGGACGGGTTGGCGTGGTGTCAGGGGCGTGGCGTGGTGGGGAGGGTCCAGCCTTCGGTGGTGGTGTGGGTGGCGGCCCAGGCTTCGCAGCGTTCCTGGTTCCCGGTCTTGTGTTCCGGGTCGGGGTAGACGTCGTAGCGGGTCACTTTCCACCGCTCCCCGTCCGGGTAGTCCGTGATCCGTGACACCGTCACGGCATCCGCGCCGACCCCGCCGTAGGCCCTCTTGTCATCTTGTTTGCTTACCTCGGCGCCCCAGCCTCCGTCGATGCATGCGGTGATGTCGACGGTGTCGGGGTCTTTCTTCTTCAAGCCCATGACCCAGATCCAGATCGGTCCGGAAGAACGCCCTTCCCAGGGCTGGTCGATCAGTTCTTCTTTTCTGGAGCCGAATTCTTCCGGTGAGATTTTTTCGACGGTCAGGACGGTGTTGGCCCAGAGGAGTGGTTTGGCGGTGGAGAAAATGTACTGGTCGAGGGCGATCATGCGCCTGGCGGCGAGGAGCGGGGCGGTCTGGTCGGTGGGGACATGCTGGGGCAGGCGCCAGCGCAGGGGACGGAGCCTGTCCCCGTCCACGGGGATCTGGGAGGCCAGGGCTTCTTCCTGTGTGACGGTGCTGGCCGTGGGACTGGGCGTCAGCGACGGGGAGGCCGCCGGGGCGGGATCGGAGCTTCCGCTGCAACCTGCCAGGAATATCCCCACCATGGCCATGGCAGCGCACCGCCCGGGACCGGGCCGGCGGGCTCGGGCGGCGGGCTCAGGGGTGGGATTGGAGGTTCCGCGCATTGTCTCTTCCTTGGCCGTAGAGGTTCCACGTCTTGTCCAACACAGCCTTGATCCCTGTTCGCGGATCCTTCGTGGTCAGATGTTTGTTGATCACTTTTTCAGCTGCTTCAGGGTCTTCCCACTGGTCTTTGGGCAGGAGGTTCCCGTCGGGGGCGAGGACGTGTGCCCGGTTCTGGACGTCGTGGGGGAGGGTGCGGACGATGGCGGCTTCGAGGGTGCCGTGGAGGGTGTTGGCGCCGTTGGTGAAGCGGGTGCGGGCGATGCTGTCGAGGGTGCCGGTGGAGTCCTGGGGAGCGGCGAGATTCGCTTCGAGTTTGTCCAGGAGGGCGTGGGCTCCCATTGTGAGGGCCTCCACGGCCGTGGTGGCTGCGACTGTCCCGGGGGGTCCGGCCGTCGCGGTGCCGGCCGCCGTGCCGACGCCGGTGATGGTCTGGTCGAGCAGGGCCGTGGTCAGGTCGAACGCTGCGGCGGTGGCGTGGGGGTTGCTCTTGTCGGTCGCGGTGATGCGTTCGATGTCGGTCAGGGCCGCGCCGTGGTCGAGAGCGCCCAGGAGATCCCCCGCGCTGAGGCTGATGGTCTCCAGGATCGGGGAGACGCGGTCCGGCGTCATGGGGTAGTGCAGGTAATAGTCGTACAGGAGGGCGGTCTGGGCTGCGATGGTCCTGTGGAGGGTGGCGTAGGCGTCGGGGTCCTTGCCGAGTTCCGCCATGAGCAGGGTCGACTCGCCGTGCCCCAGGCGGGGGATGTCCGTTCCGGCCTCCGGCGGACGGTCCTCGTACATGCTGCCCAGGTGGGCGGCGAAGACGTCGGCCAGGTAGGGGCGGAGAGCCGGGGTGGTGAGGTCCGTGGTGGCGAAGGGGTGTTCGGTGGCCTGCTCATCGATGGTGATCTCGTGGGCGATGGACTCGACGATCCACCGGGAGTCAGGGTTCCGGGGATCGACGGTGGTGGCCCGGGTGAGGAGATGCCCGAGAGCATCGAGCCCGGACGTTCCCGTGCGGCCGGGGTAGGGGGTCCAGACGCGGTCGGTGAGCAAGTAATCCAGCCGGTTCAGTCGCAGTCCGACCGAGTTGGGCATGAGCTTGAGGAGACCGATCTCCTGTTCGGAGTATTCCTGGACGTCGGCCGTGAGGAAGGCCCTGGCGGCCGCCGGATCCTTGGCCGCAGCCGACAGGACAGCCGTGACGGGGTCGTAGTCCGGAACGGGAAGCGGGGTGGTCCAGTCCAGACGCGGCGGGGCCAGGGGACTGGTGGCCGCGTCCGTCCAGAACGCCGAACCGGGTGGGTGGGCGTGCTCGCGTTCGAACGCGATCATGTTCCCGCCCACGGCGCTGAGGAAGTCGCCGGAGTACGTGCCCTGGCCCAGGAGAGGACCCAGGACGTGGTACCCGTACAGGTTCGATCGAGGCGGCTGGTCGCCCAGGCGCTCGCGGCCCGCCCGGGTGAGGTCGGTGATCCAGAACTGGGAGACCTGACCGGACTGCCCGGGGTCCGTGGTGGCAAGGGCCAGGAGATTGCCCAGGGTGCCCTGCAGGGCACCGACCTCGGCGACCAGCCGGGTGTACTCGGCGTCGGGCTGGGGCGCGCGGGGGACGGACAGGACCATACGGGCGTTGAGGTCGATCAGACCCTGCGCCCCGAGGGACTGCAGGAACAGGGTTGCGAAGGCCCGGTCGTCGCGGTGCGCGTTCAGAACGGTGCGTAGTTCGGTCAGGTCGGCGGCGGTGAGGTGGTCGTGGTTCCCCAGGGCTTCCCGCGCGAGGTCACCTGCGCGGGTCGCCTCCAGGGCGGCCCAGGCCCAGGGCAGGTCGTCCCGGAGCTTGCCGGCGATGGCAGCGGTGTCCAGGACGGCGCCGCTCAGGGCGCCCAGGCCGCCCGCGGCGTAGGCGGAACGGGCCGCCAGGGTCGCGGGCGCGACCGTGGCCTGCGCGATCACCTCTCCGGCGCGGCGGAACTCCTCCCGCAGGTCTTCGGCGAG
>JAUPKJ010000281.1 GCA_030837505.1 Actinomycetota bacterium | reverse complement strand
GCCGGTCTGCATCCGTGGGCGAAACCGGGGTGGTAGAGCAGGGACCTCGCGCCGTCTGCCGCGAGCGCAGGCCCGACGAGCACCAGGGTGTGTTGGTACAGGTCGTGTTCGAGACAGACGGCAGCGAGCCGGGACAGCTCGCAGCGCACGAGGAGTTCCTGGGGCCAGGTGACGGCGTGGGCGACGACGCACGGGGTGTCCGGGGGGTAGCCGCCGGCCAGGAGTTCTGCCTGCAGACGTTCGGCGCGGGCCGCCGACAGGTACAGGGCCATGGTGGTCCCGTGGGCCGCGAATCCCCGCACGGTCTCCGCCGACGGCATGGGCGTGCGACCGCCCTCCAGGCGGGTGAGGATCACCGATTGGGAGATTGCCGGCGCGGTCAGTTCCCTGTCCGCGCGGGCCGCGACCGCGCTGAAGGCGCTGACCCCCGGGACTGTCTCGTGGGCCAGGCCCAGGGCGTCGCAGATCTCGCGCTGCTCCTGCACCGCACCCCACAGGGACGGGTCACCGGTGTGGACGCGGGCCACGACGAGGCCCTCGGCCACGGCCCGTTCGAAGATCTCCCGGACCCCCTCCAGGGGCAGGGACGCCGAATCGGCGATCTGGGCGGTGGGGGAGGCGTGAGCCAGGATGTCCTCGTGGACCAGGCTCGAGGCCCACACGACGACGTCGGCCTCTGCGATGGCCCGGGCCCCGCGCAGGGTGATGAGATCGGCGGCCCCGGGGCCGGCCCCGACGAACCACACCTTCGCCCCGGTTCTGGCAGTCACAGTCGGCCTCCTCGGACGGCGCGGCGCGCCGGGGTGATCACGGTGGTCAGGTAGGGGGCCGGCTCGGCATCCCCGGGCGCGTTCCGTCGTGCCCCTCGGGGGTCGTGCGATCCGGTGGGGGCCAGTTCCTCGGCGCTGCGGAGGGATTCCTCGGGCAGCCCGAGCCCCGACCCGACCACGGTCTGTTCCAAACGGCCCTCCTCCGCGAGGACCTGCAGCAGAGTGGCCAGTTGCCGGCCACCTTTGTAGGCGACGACGGTGTCGGCGGTGCGCAGCAGCTCACGGTAGGTCTCCGGCCCGGCCGTCGCAGGCACCAGGGCCAGCGACTCGGTACCTTCGCACAGCGAGATGCCCGCGCGGGAGGCCAGGTCCTGCATGGCGGTGATCCCGGGAACCGTGCTGACGACGACGTCTGGGCGGTCGGCCCGGACGGTCTGGGCCACGTAGGAGAAGGTCGAATAGACGTTCGGATCCCCGATCGTGGCGAAGGCCACGGTCCGGGCCCCCCGGTCGAACGCCTGCAGGACCCTGTCGGCCGCCGCGCGCCAGGCCTCGGTCCGCCGTCCGGTCAGCCCCGTGCGCTCGCCCATCGCGAAGGCGACGGGCACGACCCTCGCGCGTTGTTCCTCCGTGTCCAGGTGCGCCAGGACCGTGGCCTGTGCGCGGCCCGTCTCCTCCCGCCCGGTCCTCTCCCGGCCGGCCGCACCGTTCTGGGCGGGGACGAGGATCAGGTCCGCCCCGCGCAGGATCCGCACGGCGCGGACGGTCACCAGTTCCGGGTCCCCGGGGCCGACCCCCACCCCCACCAGTTCCGGTCCGTCGTGGGACAACTCCGGTCCGTCGTGGGACAACTCCGGTCCGTCGTGGGAGAGCTCCGGTCCGTCGTGGGACAGGGCATCGTGGGTCATGGCAGGGTCTCCCCCCGGGTCGGTGGGCGGCGGGGGGCCGGCCCGTCCGGGACCGGCAGGGCGTCGAGCAGGGCCCGCGCGGTGCGGGGGGAGCAGCCGGCCCCCAGCAGTCCCAGGTCGGTCAGGCGCCCGGAGACCTCCAACAGCCAGGGCGGGGTCAGCCGGGCCCGGGCCAGCAGGTCGCAGTCGGCGAGCAGCTCTGCGGCCGGCCCCTGCCGGACCCCGCCGGCCTGCATGACGGCGACGTCGTCGGCCCAGCGCAGGGCCAGGTCCACGTCGTGAGTGGCCAGGATCACCGTGGTCCCGGCCCTGTGCAGGCGTTCGAGGGCCGCCAGGGTCTCCTCGACCGCCACGGGGTCCAGACCGGCGGTGGGCTCGTCGAGGGCGAGGATCTCGGGTCGCATGGCGACGGCACCACAGATCGCGATGCGTTTGCGTTCCCCGAAGGACAACAGGTGGGTGGGCCGGTCGCGCAGGTGGGACACGGACATCAATTCCAGGGCGCCGTCCACCCTGGCCCGGACCTCTTCGGGACCCAGCCGCAGGTTCAGGGGGCCGAAGGAGACGTCCTGGGCGACCGAGGCCGAGAAGAGCTGGTCGTCGGGGTCTTGGAGGACCAGCTGGGCCATGCGCCGGTGACGACGCAGCCCCGCGGGCGTGTGCCGCAACAGCTCCCCGCGGACCCGGACGGATCCCGCGGTCGGGCGCAGCGCCCCCGACAGGCAGCGCAGCAGGGTCGATTTGCCGCTGCCGTTGGCTCCCAGGAGAGCAGTCCTGCGACCCACCGGGACGGTCAGGTCCGCGTCGCGGAGCACGGGCGGACCCGCCGGGTAGGAGAAAGCAATCTTGTTCAGGCTGACCGCTGCGGCGTCTTCCGGGGTCGTCATTGCTTCTGTCACCTCCACCGGGGGTCGGATCCGGCGCACAGTAGCGACAGGGCCGTCAGGGCTGCGAGGCCGGTCAGGGATGCCGTCAGGAACCGCCGGTCGCTGGGGGCTGTCTCGTCCAGGACGGTGAGCGAGCCCTCCAGACCCCGTCCGGCGAGCCCGGTCTCCAGACGCCGGGCCCTGTCCCAGGAGCGCACGAGGACGGCGGCCACCAGTCCGGAACTCGACCGGAGGGCCGCCGCCCACCCGGCGTACCCCAAACGGGCCGTCTGGGCCTCGGTGATCGCTCGGATGCTGTCGAGCAGTTCGAAGAGCAGCCGGTACATCAGCAACGCGATCTCGATGACGGCCGAGGGCACGCCCAGGGCCCGCAACCGGGGCAGGAGGTCGGACAGGGGCGTCGTCGCGGCCAGGAGGAGCACGGCGGCCGAGCCCGCCAGACCGTGCAGGCCCAGGTCCGCGGCCCGCAGCATTCCGTCGCGGGTCACCAGGAGGGCGAACCCGGGGTCGGTGCGCACGGTCACGGCGACCGGGGCAGCCGCGAGCACTATGAAGGCCGCCGGGACCCGGACCACGCGCAGCAGGACCCTCCAGGAGAGGCGGGCGGGGCCCAGGGCCAGCACGGCGGTGGTCACCAGGACGGCAGGGGCCGCGGGCCAGGTCGGAAGCACCAGGGCACAACCGACCAGGCCGCAGCACAGCAGGGCCTTGTCGCCCGGGGACCGCGAGCGCCACGGACTGGACCAGGCCGCGACGTCGATCGCCAGTCCGGTCACGGGCGACCCGGGGCCGTCGGGCCGACGCCGTGCGCCGTGCGCCCGGGGCCCACCAGTCGGCGTCGGGTCCGCAGGGAACCCAGGACGTACCCGAGAACCCCGGCTCCGAGGGCTGCCTGGAGGGCGAACAACCCGGACTCGATCTCACCGGAACCCGGCTCGAACCAGGGTTCGAACCACGGGGTGTAGTCGGGGTCGCTTTCCTGGATCTCGGTCGTCGCCTGGGAGTCGGTCCCGGCGAATGGTTCCTCCTGCCCGTCCGCGACCGTGCCGAGGCCGAACACCAGGGGGAAGGCCAGGAGGGCCAGGGCTGCCAGGAACAGTGCCAGGTTCCCCCATCGGCGGCGTGAGGCGCCGGCGGGGGAGTCCGCGGGGACGGTGGTGGGAAGTGTCTCGCTCATCGGGAACCCTCCGAGTCCTGAGCGGTCGTGGACGGGGCGGTCGTGGACGGGGTGGTCGTGGACGGGGCGTGCTCGTCGACCCCGCCGGAGGCCGTGGCCGTGACGTCGCCGTCGGCCGGCGGGACCTGCTCGGAGGGGCGCAGGACCCCCAGCCGCAGGAGGTCTGCTGCGGCGGTGTCGGTGAGGACCCTGAACAACAGGACCCCGATGAAGCCCTCCGCCAGGGCCAGCGGGATCTGGGTGACGGCGAAGATGGACAGGAACTTGGACAGTGCCCCCACGAAGCCCGACTCCTGGTCGGGGAAGGCCAGAGCGAGCTGGAAGGACGTGGTGACGTACGTCAGGAGGTCCGCCAGGGCCATCGCGGCGAACACCGCCGGCCCCAGACCGCTGCCGGCCCCGCGCAACAGGCGGAAGGCCGCGTACCCGGCCCACGGGCCGACCACCGCCATCGAGAAGACGTTCGCCCCGAGGGTCGTCAGCCCACCGTGGGCCAGCAGCAGCGCTTGGAAGAGCAGCACGACGGTGCCCAGGAGCGCCATGACGGGCGGACGGAACAGCACGGCCCCCAGCCCCGTCCCCGTGGGGTGGCTCGAACTGCCCGTGACCGACGGGAGCTTGACCGCCGACAGGGCGAACGTGAAGGCGCCCGCGGCCCCCAGGAGCAATGTGCTCTCGGGATCCCGGCGGACCTGCCGGACGACCTCCCTGGCACCGTGGACCACGAACGGCGCGGCGACCGCGGTCCAGGCCGCAGCGTGCAGCGGCGGCAGAAAACCCTCGGCGATGTGCATGGGTCACAACCTCCTCATCGGATCATCGGACCGGCTCGACTCCGTCCGTCGGGCCGGGGTGTGCAAATGGGTCTGGGTGTGCAGCGGGTCCGGGTGTGCAATGGGTCCGGGTGTGCAGCTGGGCGGTGTGTGTTGCGGAACGGGACGGTCAGAGGTCCGAGCGGTCGGGAGTGGCGTCGAGGAGACGCGCCCTGGCCCGGGCGACGAGCCCGCTCGCGAGCTGCGGCGCTGCGGCCCAGTGCAGATGCAGGTAGGAGGCATGCAGTCCGGGGGCGGCGAAGCCCTCGGGGCGGACCGTCCCCTCGGCGTCCCTCAACAGCCAGGCCGGGCCGGGGCCGGCGGCACCCTCCCCGGACCCGGGCGTCCGTTCCGTACCGTTGCCCTGTTCCGGGCCGTCGGGCACGACAGCCGTGCGGTGGAACTCGTGGCCCGTGAAGGTGCGCCCGCCGTCGCCGTCGCCCACCAGGAGGTTGGGGCCGGGCGACGTCGCGGTGCGGTAGCCGAGGGTCAACCGGTCGGTCAGGCGCGCGGTCGCGGGCAGGACCCCCGCCATGGGATGGCCTTCCAGCTCACGGCACAGGTAGAGCAGCCCGGCGCACTCGGCGACCACGGGCATCCCGCGGGCGACCCGGTCGGCCACGGTACGGCGCAGCGGCAGGTTGTCCGCGAGAGCCTCGGCGTGCACCTGAGGGAACCCGCCCCCCAGGTACAGGGCCGCCGTGCCCTCGGGCAGCCCGGGAGCTGTGAGGGGATCGAACTCCACGACGTCGGCCCCGGCGGCCAGCAGCAGCTCCGTCGTCTCGGCGTAGCGGAAGGTGAAGACCGGTCCGGCCGCGACGGCGACCACGGGGGCACGGCCGGAGCCCGGCGGCCCGTCCCCTGCCGTTCGGTCCGGTCCTGCTGTCCGGTCCGGTCCTGCCGTTCGGTTAGGCCCTGCCGGCTCGAACGGCGAGGACGGGTCCCAGACGCTGCCGGGCAGATCGGGGGCGCTGTTCGCCAGCGCGAGGACCGCCTGCAGATCGACCCCGTCCGCGACCAGGGCAGCCTGCCGTTCGACCGTC
>JAUPKJ010000280.1 GCA_030837505.1 Actinomycetota bacterium | reverse complement strand
AGAACCCGGCACCATGGCCAGACCCCAGAACCCGGCACCATGGCCAGACCCCAGAACCCGGCACCATGGCCAGACCCCAGAACCCGGCACCATGGCCAGACCCCAGAACCCGGCACCATGGTCGAACCCCAGAACCCGGCACCATGGTCGAACCCCAGAACCCGGCACCATGGTCGAACCCCAGGACGGGCTTCAGGGATGGGGCGTCTCGGCAGCGAGTCCGGCTCCGTGGGCCCCGCTTGCGGGACACCTGACATCCTCGGGGGATGGGCAGCCCACCCGACCCCCGCCGTCCGGCCCGTCGATCCCTGTCCGTCGCGACCGTCCTGTTCGTATCGATCCCCCTGATTCTTCTGCCGTTGCCCCGGCCCCTGCGGTTGCTGGGGGTCGCGGGGGCCGCGGTCTGTGTCCTGCTCGGGCTGCTGTCGGGACGCGCGCACCGGGTGCCGACCACTCCCCTGGCGCTGCGCAGGGCCACCCGGACCGCGCAGGTCGATCCCTGGCCGTACTTCGTGATCGCCGCGGGGTGCTGGACGGTGTGCCTGGTGTACCTCGTCATGGGCCTGGTCTCGCTGACGCGAGGACGGTGAGCGGGCAGGCACCGACCCCACCCCGCGCCCTCCCGCACCGGCCACGCACCGACCCCGCGTCGGGGACGAAGGGTGCTGGAGCAAAGAATGGGGGCTCCATCTGGCAGGCTGCAACGCGACACCACCCGTCCGACGACTCCGAGGAGCATCCAGACGATGGCACGCCGCACGTCGACCGCACCACCGCCGGAGGACTTCACCGAGCGGATCGTCGACATCGACGTCGAGCAGGAGATGCAGGGCGCCTTCCTGGAGTACGCCTACTCGGTGATCTACTCCCGGGCGCTCCCGGACGCCAGGGACGGCCTCAAACCCGTACAGCGGCGGATCCTGTACACCATGGCCGAGATGGGCCTGCGGCCCGACAGGGCCCACGTCAAGTGCGGGCGCATCGTGGGCGACGTCATGGGCAAGCTCCACCCCCACGGCGACTCCGCGATCTACGACACCCTGGTGCGCCTCGCGCAGGACTTCACCCTGCGGGTTCCCCTGGTCGACGGCCACGGCAACTTCGGGTCCCTCGACGACGGCCCCGCCGCCTACCGCTACACCGAGGCCCGTCTGGGACAGGCCGCGCTGCTGCTGACCGAGGGCCTGGACGAGGACACGGTCGACTTCGAGCCCAACTACGACTCGTCCCTCACGCAACCCTCGGTGCTGCCGTCGGCCTTCCCCAATCTGTTGGTCAACGGGGCCAGCGGCATTGCTGTCGGCATGGCGACGAACATGCCGCCCCACAACCTCGTGGAAGTCATCTCGGCGGCCCGGCACCTGCTGGACAACCCCGAGGCCACCCTCGAAGACCTCATGCGCATCGTCCCCGGCCCCGACCTGCCCACCGGAGGACGGATCGTCGGCCTGGAGGGCGTCCGGGACGCCTACGCCAAGGGGCGCGGGACCTTCCGCACCCGCGCCACCGTCCGCGTCGAGAACGTGACCCCCCGCCGGCGCGGCATCGTGGTCACCGAGCTGCCGTACCTCGTCGGCCCCGAGAAGGTCATCGAAAAGATCAAGGACCTGGTGCAGTCCAAGAAGCTCCAGGGGATCTCCGACGTCACGGACCTCACCGACCGCACCAACGGCCTGCGTCTGGTCATCGGCGTCAAGGGTGGGTTCAACCCCGAAGCCGTGCTGGAACAGCTCTACCGCCTCACCCCGATGGAGGACTCCTTCGGGATCAACAACGTCGCCCTCGTCGACGGCCAGCCGCGGACCCTGGGCCTGCGGGAGCTCCTGCAGGTCTACGTCGGCCACCGCCTGGAGGTCGTGCGCCGTCGCTCCGAGTACCGCCGTCGGAGGGCCACCGACCGGTTGCACCTGGTCGACGGTCTGCTCATCGCCGAGGCCGACATCGACAGGGTCATCGCCATCATCCGCGCCAGCGACGACCCGGCCCAGGCCAGAACCGGACTGTGCGAGGCGTTCGGGCTCACCCCCACCCAGTCCGACTACATCCTGGAGACCCCGCTGCGGCGCCTCACGCGCCTGTCCACTCTCGAGCTGGAGAAGGAGAAGCGCGCGCTGGACAAGACCATCAAGGACCTGACCGCGATCCTGACCGACGACCGCAAGCTGCGCACCGTGGTGTCCCGCGAGCTGGCCAAGGTCAGCGAGGATTTCGGCACGCCCCGGCGCACCGTGCTGTTGGAGTCGTCCGGCACGTCGACGGCCGGGAAGGGCCCGGTCACGCCGCTGGAGGTCGCCGACGACCCCTGCTGGGTGATGCTGTCCGCGACCGGTCTGCTGGCCAGGACCGGCACCGACGACCCCCTCCCCCGGCCGACGGACGGCCCGCGGGCCCAGCACGACCTGATCACCAGTACCGTCCTCGCCACCGCCCGGGGGGACGTCGCCGCCGTCACCAGCCGGGGCAGGATGCTGCGGGTCCCGGTCGTCGACATGCCGATCCTGCCCCCGACCGCCGGGGCGCCGGTCCTGTCGGGAGGGGCCCCGATCGACGAGTTCCTCACCCTCGGCAAGGGGGAGCGGCTCCTGGGTCTGTGTTCCCTGCGGGAGGACTCCCCCGGCCTCGCCCTGGGCACGGCCCAGGGCGTCGTCAAACGGGTCGCGACGGACTACCCGTCCAACAAGGACGAGTGGGAGGTGATCTCCCTGCGTCCCGGGGACGAGGTCGTGGGAGCCGTCGAACTGCTCGGTCCCGACTGCGACCTCGTGTTCATCACCGACGACGCCCATCTGCTGCGCTTCGGCGCGCAGAAGGTCCGCCCGCAGGGCCGGGCCGCCGGGGGGATGGCCGGGGTCAACCTCACTCCCGACGCGCGGGTCGTCTTCTTCGGGGCGATCGACCTCACCGTGCCCGACGGGGAATGGGCCGGGGCCGTCGTCACGATCTCCGGCTCGTCCTCGGCCCTGCCCGGAACCCAGACCGGCGCCGGGAAGGTGACGCCGTTCGCCGAGTACCCCGTCAAGGGGCGGGCAACGGCCGGGGTCCGCTGTCACCGGTTCCTCAAGGGTGAGGACAGGCTCCTGCTCGGCTGGTGCGGCCTGGCCCCGGCCAGGGCGGCTGCCGAGGACGGCACCCCGCTGGACCTGCCGGAACCCACCGGACGCCGCGACGGCTCCGGGCTGCCCCTGCCCCAGGCCGTGCACATCGTCGGCTGACGCTGTTCTCCCTGCGCGGAGCAGCGCAACGGGACACAGAACGGCGGGACACGGAACGGCGAGCGCCGGGAGCAGGCCCACCCGCGGGTGGGCCTGCGCTCAGGCGTCGATGCGTTCGCGGTCGAGGCGGGCTGCGCCCTGGATGATGAAGTCCTTGCGCGGCGCGACCTCGTTGCCCATGAGCAGGCTGAAGACCTTCTCGGCAGCGGCGGCGTCCGCGACCTGGACGCGGCGCAGGGTACGTCGGCGGGGGTCCATCGTGGTCTCGGCCAACTGGTCGGCGTCCATCTCGCCCAGGCCCTTGTAGCGCTGGATCGGTTCCTTCCAGCGGCGTCCACGCTTGCTCAGACGGCTGAGGACCTCGTGGAGCTCTGCCTCAGAGTAGGTGTAGACGTACTCGACCTTCTTGCCCCGGCAGGGGACCTCGATGCGGTGCAGCGGGGGGACGGCGGCGTAGACGCGGCCGGCCTCGACGAGCGGACGCATGTACCGGAAGAACAGGGTCAGGAGCAGGGTCCGGATGTGGGCGCCGTCGACGTCGGCGTCCGTCATCAGGATGATCTTGCCGTAGCGCACTGAGCTCAGGTCGAACGTACGTCCCGATCCGGCCCCGACGACCTGGATGATCGAGGCACACTCGGCGTTCTTGAGCATGTCCGCGACCGAGGCCTTCTGGACATTGAGGATCTTGCCGCGGATCGGCAGCAGGGCCTGGAACTCCGAGTTGCGGGCCAGCTTGGCCGTGCCGAGGGCCGAGTCCCCCTCCACGATGAACAGTTCGGAACGAGAGACCTGGTCGCTGCGGCAGTCTGCGAGCTTGGCCGGCAGGGACGACGTCTCCAGGGCGTTCTTGCGCCGCTGGGTCTCCTTGTGCTGCCGGGCGGTCACGCGGGTGCGCATGGCCCCCACGACCTTCTCCAGCAGCAGGCCCGCCTGCATCTTCTCCGTGCGCTTCGTCGAGGTCAGCAGGGCGGTCAGCTCCCGCTCCACGACGCGCGAGACGATGCCGCGCACGGCTGCCGTGCCCAGGACCTCCTTGGTCTGCCCCTCGAACTGCGGTTCGGACAGACGGACCGTGACGACCGCGGTCAGTCCCTCCAGGACGTCGTCCTTCTCGAGTTTGTCGTCCTTACCGAACTTCAGACGCCGGGAGTTCTCCTCCACCAGCTTGCGGAACACGCGCAGGAGGGCCTGTTCGAAACCCGCGACATGGGTCCCGCCCTTCGGGGTGGAGATGATGTTGACGAAGGAACGCGCCTCCGTGTCGTACCCCGTGCCCCAGCGAAGGGCGATGTCCACCCCGCACTCACGCTGGACCTCCTGCGGGGTCATGTGCCCGCGGGAGTCCAGGACCGGCACGGTCTCGGTGAAATGGCCCTCGCCCCGCAGACGCCAGACGTCGTTGACGGCGGGGTCCGTGGCCAGGAACTCCACGAACTCCCCGATGCCGGCATCGTGCCAGAAGGTCTCCTCGTGGGGTCCGTCCTGGCCCGGGGTCCCGGGCAGGCCCCGCTCGTCGCGCAGGACGATGCACAGGCCCGGCACGAGGTAACTCGTCTGACGGGCCCTGGTGACCAGTTCGTCGTAGGAGAACGTTGCGCCCTTGAGGAAGATCTGCCGGTCTGCCCAGTAGCGGATCCGGCTCCCGGTGCCGGCGCCGCGGGGCGCGCGCCGCACCCGCAGCTGCGAGCCGTCGACGAACGGGGTGAAGGGCGTTTCCGGCTGCGGGCCCTCCGGCGGGTCCTGGAAGGTCCCGGGCTCGCCGCGGCGGAAACTCATCGCGTGGGTCCTGCCCCCGCGGTCGACCTCGACATCCAGGCGCATCGACAGTGCGTTCACAACGCTCGCCCCGACCCCGTGCAGGCCGCCGGAGGCCGTGTAGGAGCCGCCGCCGAACTTCCCGCCGGCGTGGAGCTTGGTGAAGACCACCTCGACGCCGGACAGGCCGGTCTTCGGTTCGATGTCCACGGGGATGCCGCGGCCGTTGTCCTTCACGGACACCGAGCCGTCGGGGTGCAGGACCACCTCGATGCGGGTGCAGTGGTCCCCGAGGGCCTCGTCGACCGCGTTGTCGATGATCTCCCAGAGGCAGTGCATGAGTCCGGCGGAGTCCGTGGTCCCGATGTACATTCCAGGACGTTTACGGACGGCCTCCAACCCCTCGAGGACCGACAGATGACGGGCCGTGTAGCCGGAGGCAGCGGAACGCGATCCCCCGGAGGGGGCTGTCCCCGAGGCCGGGGAAGCCCCGGCGGGGCCGGAGAGGACGACGGGTCGGCTGTCCGTGCGGACGGGCGGCTGCGAGGCCACGGTCGGGTACTCCTCGTCGGTCGGGACGGTCCGCCGGACAGCGGACTCCTCGTGGTGTCCAGGCGGTGCTCCTGGCGGTGGTCCTGGAGCGGGCGATCTTTCTCGCCCCGACGGTGCAGCGTCCGATCGAGCCGGATCCGCCGGGTCCGACGGCGAGCACCGTGGATGGGTCACTTTCCGTGTCCAGCGAGAACCAAACACGGTCTTCGTACATATGATCGAGCACATCCTAAACGGGGGCATCCTCCTGTCGGAGGCCGCCTGCCACCCCCGCAGAGCCTACGGCCCGACCGGCAGCCGCTGGTGAAGGACCCGCAAGGATCAATCATGGAGGTGTGTCCCTCCGACCATCACATGATCAAAAAGAACCAAAGACGTCACTCTCCGTGTCCACAAGGGGTGTGGGCCCCCACTCCTCGAACTACGCGGACAGCGAACGGTGACCGTCAAGCCGTGCCGAAAACGCGTTCGACTGGTTCACTGAGCACATCAGCGTCGTCACCGTGGCGACCCGACGCACGGTTCGCCGTGCGGGAGGAGGTTCCGAAGGAGGTTCCGTTCGTGACTGCTGCCATTGCCTCTGCCCCGCTCACCGCTACCGACCGGTGTGACAGGTGCGGTGCCCGTGCCTACATCCGCGTAAGCCTGCCCGGGAGCGGAGAGCTGCTCTTCTGCGCGCACCACGGCCGTACCCACGAAAACGCGCTCCGAGCCCGCGCCGCCGAAATCCACGACGAGTCGCACGTACTGGCGCACACCCCGACATCTGCCTCCGACAACGAACGCTGACCTCGACCACAACGGCCCGGACCACCGAGTCGGTGGTCCGGGCCGTGTGCCGTTCCCGTGGTGATCCCGGTCGGCGTTCGCCGGAGGCAAACCGTCTCCGTCCGCTCGACCCGTCAGTCCAGGTAGTCCCGTCAGTCCAGGTAGTCCCGCAGGACCTGGGACCTGGAGGGGTGACGGAGCTTGGACATGGTCTTGGACTCGATCTGGCGGATGCGCTCACGCGTGACCCCGTAGACCTTGCCGATCTCGTCCAGGGTCTTGGGCTGACCGTCCGTCAGCCCGAACCGCATCGACACGACGCCGGCCTCGCGCTCGGAGAGCGTGTCGAGGACCGAGTGGAGCTGCTCCTGCAGGAGGGTGAAGGAGACGGCGTCCGCGGGCACGACGGCCTCGGAGTCCTCGATGAGGTCCCCGAACTCGCTGTCGCCGTCCTCGCCCAGCGGGGTGTGCAGGGAGATCGGTTCCCGACCGTACTTCTGGACCTCGATGACCTTCTCGGGGGTCATGTCGAGTTCCTTGGCCAGCTCTTCCGGGGTCGGCTCGCGCCCCAGATCCTGCAGCATCTGCCGCTGGACCCGGGCCAACTTGTTGATGACCTCGACCATGTGGACCGGGATGCGGATCGTGCGGGCCTGGTCGGCCATCGCACGGGTGATCGCCTGACGGATCCACCAGGTGGCGTACGTGGAGAACTTGTAGCCCTTGGTGTAGTCGAACTTCTCCACCGCTCGGATCAGACCGAGGTTGCCCTCCTGGATGAGGTCCAGGAAGAGCATGCCCCGGCCGGTGTACCGCTTGGCCAGGGACACCACGAGGCGCAGGTTCGCCTCCAGCAGGTGGTTCTTGGCCCTGCGTCCGTCCTCGGCTATCCACTGCAGTTCCCTGCGGAGCTTGGAGTCCAACCGGGCTCCGGAGTTGAGCTTCTCCTCCGCGAAGAGACCGGCCTCGATCCGCTTGGCGAGTTCGACCTCCTGCTCGGCATTGAGCAGGGCGACCTTGCCGATCTGCTTGAGGTAGTCCTTGACCGGGTCGGCCGTGGCGCCGGCCGTGGCGACCTGTTGGGCCGGGGCGTCGTCGTCGTCGTCCGTGAGGACGAAGGCGTCCTCCTCGGCCGGAGACGCGGCCTTGGGGCTCTTCTCCGGGGCCGGGTGTCCCTCGCCGTCGGCTTCGTCGTCCGTTTCGGTTCCGACGGCCTCTGCGGCGGGGTCCAGTTCCAGGTCCTCGACGGCGAGGTCCTCGAGTTCGACCTCGCCCTCGAGTTCGGGCTCGTCCGCGGCACCGGTCTTGCCCTTGGCCGTCTTGGCCGCGGCCTTGGTGGGACTGGCGGTCTTGGCCGCAGGCTTGGCCTTGGCCTTGGCCGCAGCCTTGGCCCGGGGGGCCTTGGCCTTGGCGGGCTTGACAGCCTTCGTCCCGGGCTCTTCGTCCGGTGCCCGGGTCGAGGAGGAGCCTTCGGCGGACTTCGCGGCGGAACGGGTCGTCCTCGACGTGGTCTTCGTTTCCTGGCCGTCGGCCGCAGTGGTCTTGCGGCCGGCGGCACGGGAACGTTTGGCGGTCGAGGCGGAGGCGGACGAGGAACTCCTGGAGCTGGCTGCGGCGACCGCCCGCCGCCCTGTGGGAGTCGCGGGCACCTCCACGGTCACACCGACGTCGTCGAGGGCGCGCAGCACGGCCTTCATCCGTTGCATGGGAACCTCTGCGAGCTCACAGGCCGACCGCAGGGCCGCGGCGTCGACGACACCGCTGACGGCCCCCAGGCGCAACAGCTCCTGGAAAGCGGGGTGGCTGAACTCGGGCGGAAGAGGCCGGGAGGTCGAAACCGACGACACGGACAACCTTTCATCGTGGTGGAGCGGGACGGGTTACCGCCGCGCGGGGATCCCCCACGCGGCGACACACGTAGTCAACGGCGGCAGGTGCCTGTTTGTGCCCGATCCGCCAATCAACTTCCCATTGTTGCATGCCTTGACGGATGGGGGCCTTGAGCAAGCACAGCCACGCCCCGGAAGGTTACCCACCTCCGGAAAGGATGGTCCGGGGGCTGTCGACCGCGCAGGGCTCCGACCGGGACGGGGTGAGCGATCTTCAGTTCTGAGCGGCCTTGACGGCGAGGACCGCGCACGGCGCATCGAGCAGCACCCGCTGCGAACTCGAGCCAAGCACCAATTTACCGACCGGGGACCGTCTCCGGAGACCGATCACGATCACTTCAGCGGAAAGATCTTCAGCCGCCGAGACGATGTCGTCGGCCAGGTCCCCGTCCGACGTCGCGGGCCTCACCTGATGAGACACGCCGGCCTGGTCCAGTTCCTCCTGAACGGCTCGCAGTTCCCGTTCGGAGACAGCCTTCTGATCGGACTCGAGATCGTCGGCTCCCCCCACGGCATCGATCACGACCAGATCCGTTCCCCGCAGCCTGCATTCCTCGGCCGCTCGACGCAACGCCGCACGTCCTTCGGCTGTTGGCAGGTATCCCACCACGACGGTCATGTCGCCCTCCTCATCGCCGGTGCAGTCGGATCGCCCCGTCCGCTTTCTCAGCTGCGGAACCGGTGTCACCCGAGGTGGCGAAGGCTACCGGATGAGCACGTCCTGGGAAGGACCGACTTTCCCGAGCAACGGTGGCCGGTGCGGAACGGGCTGCGCGGAACGGGCGGTACGGGACGGGCGGTACGCGGGGCCGTCGGCATCGGTCGGTGGGATTGCCCGTGCCGATCGGCCGTGCCCTCCGGCAGATGAGGTGAGCCTCCCGTCGCCCCGTGCCACCCCTGGTCGCTGCGATGTCTACCGTGTCGGGATGGCCAATCACGACGGTGACGGTTGGGTGGACTGTCGTTGCCTGCGCAGACATTGGGGTGTGCACGGTGCTGCGGGGCTGTTCCTGATGCGCCCTGCGGCCGCGCACGCAAGCGTTCCTTTCGAGGTCCTGGTCCAGCTCAGGGCAGGATGGACCCATGAGGGGGGATGCTGGGGGCTGCCCGGTGGGGCCAGGGACAGCCACGAGGACTCGGTGTCGGCCGCGCTGCGCGAGGCCCACGAGGAGTTGGGGATCGATCCGGGAAAGGTCCGGGTGTTGGGCACCCGGGCCGGGATCGACCATGGGGACTGGCGGTACGTCTATGTCGTGGGCCTGACGAACGGGGAGGTCCGGGTCGAGCTTCGGACCCCGGAGAGCGACGAGGCCCGCTGGGCGGATCCTCACGCGGTGTCGGTGGTGCTGCACCCGGCCCTGGCCCGGGACTGGGCTGACCTGAGCACGATGGCCCGGCGCCTGTTCACCGAGGCGCAGTACACCGCGTGACGAGAGTCACCCCCCGCCGACCGCAGTGCCCGGTCCGTCCCCGCCCGGCCGAGGCCGCCAGGAACTCGGCGAGCGCAAGCCGGTGGAGCCCCAGCCGACGGAGCGCAAGCCGTGAAGCGCAAGCCTGTGAAGCGCAAGCCCGACGGAGCGCAAGCCGTGGAGTACAAGCCGGTGAAGCCCCAGCCAACGGAGTACAAGCCGTGGAGTACAAGCCGGTGGGGGCTCCTCGCGGCGGCGGGACGGTCACCGCGAGGAGCCCCGGGGAGGTCAGCCGGCGCGGGCAGCGTCGAAGCCGATGTCCAGATCGGCCAGGATGTCGTCGATGTGTTCGATTCCCACAGCCAGACGGATCAGGCCGGGGGTGACCCCGGAGGCTGCCTGTTCCTCGCCGGACAGCTGGCTGTGAGTCGTGGAGGCCGGGTGGATGACCAGGCTTCTGACATCACCGATGTTCGCGACGTGGCTGTGCAGCTTCAAGGCGTTCACGAAGCGTTTTCCGGCCTCGATCCCTCCACGGATCTCGAAGGCGAGAACGGCCCCCGCCCCCTGCGGGGCGTACCGGCGGGCCCGTTCGTACCAGGGGCTGCTGGGCAGCCCCGCATACCGGACCGATTCCACGTCAGGGTGCCGTTCCAGCCAGTTCGCGACGGCTTGGGCGTTGGCAACGTGTCGTTCCATCCTCAGGCTCAGCGTCTCCAGGCCCTGGGAGATCAGGAAGGCGTTGAAGGGCGAGATGGCAGGGCCCAGGTCACGCAGCAGTTGGACCCTTGCCTTGAAGATGTAGGAGAGGTTGACCCCCTGAGGGCTACCGACTCCGAGGTCGCGGGCGTAGACCAGCCCGTGGTAGCTCGGGTCGGGTTGGTTGAACCCGGGGAAACGGTCGGGGTGACCGGCATAGTCGAAGATCCCTCCGTCCACGATCACGCCCCCGACGGTGGTGCCGTGGCCCCCCAGGTATTTCGTGGCCGAATGGACAACGATGTCCGCCCCGTGTTCGAAGGGCCGGACGAGATACGGCGTTGCCACGGTGTTGTCGACGATCAGGGGGACCTGCGCCTCGTGGGCGAGGCCCGCCACCGTGTCCAGGTCCAGGACGTCCTGTTTGGGGTTGGCGATGGTCTCCCCGAAGAAGGCCTTGGTGTTCGGACGGGTCGCCCGTCTCCAGGACTCGGGGTCGTCGGGGTCGGACACGAAGGTGGTCTCGATGCCCAGTTTCGCCAAGGTCGTGCCCAGAAGGTTGTAGGTCCCCCCGTACAGGCTGGGGCTGGAGACCACGTGGTCCCCGGCCTCGGCCAGGTTGAGCACGGCGAGGGTCACGGCGGCCTGCCCACTGGCGACCAGCAGCGCGCCGACCCCTCCCTCCAGACTCGCGATCCTGCGTTCGACCGCGTCCTGGGTCGGATTCATGATCCGCGTGTAGATGTTGCCGGGCTCTTTCAGGGCGAACAGATCCGCCGCGTGATCGGTGTCCCGGAACGTGTAGGACGTGGTCTGGTAGATCGGCAGGGCACGGGCCCCCGTCACGGGGTCCGGTTCCTGGCCGGCGTGGACCTGTCGGGTCTCAAAAGCCCAGCTCTCACTCACGAGCAGCTCCTTGTTCATCCTCCGGCGTGTCGGACGGACACGCCTGCGGGCAAGGCCCGCGGATCAGGGGTACGAGAACAGCAGGGGTACGAGAACAGCAGAGGGGCGGCCTCAGCAACACATTCGGCAGTTCACGGAGTGCTCCTCGCCACCGGGGCCCGAGGGCCCGCGCTTACCTCCGCCGTTCGGCGGTCGGTCCGGTCATCACCCGGGGCACCCCGCCGCGGTGGAGGGTTGCCGACCAGCAAGCCGGGGCTTGACGCTGGTACTCGTGACCTGTGGGCAGGTTAGACCACCCCCTTCGTCACCCGCCACCCCACACGGCTTCGAGCTTCCACGATCGGGGTCCGGGTTCGGGTCGGGGCCGGGGTCCGGGTGCGGGCACGGGCGTGGGCACGAGTCCGGGACACGGGTCTCGGCCCGGGACTCACTGCCTCCGATCCGACGCCCGACCTGACCCTCGGCCCGGTTCTCGGCCCGGTTCTCGGCCCGGTTCTCGACCCGGGTCGCCGGCAGGTCCGTGTCCCGGGGGAGGTCGTCGGACGCTCCGGAGGGATCCACGGGCCACCGATCGCCGTGGTCGGGTTCGCGGGGCTCGCGGTCCGACTGTTCCGGAGCCGGATCGGCGCAGGAACTGCCGGAGTCGGAGATGGCCGAGGAGATCCAGTCCGGGGGGATCCCGGCCGCCAGGAGATCCCGTACCAGCCTCGCGAGGCGGTAGTCCGGCCGGTCCTGCAGGGCTCGTTCCACCAGCAGCCGGGAACGCACGGTGTCCCCTCGCCACCAGGCCATCCAGGCGAGCACGGTCAGTCCGGGGGCACGGCTGCCCTCCAGAGCCTGTTTCACCCAAGCCGCCAGGAGAAATCGGCCGCGCTCGTAGAGGATCTGCTCGGGTTCGCAGGCCGTCAGGTCGTGGTCGAAGGCCTCACGCCGACCGGCCAGGAGCTCCTCGGCGGCCCTCCCGGAACCGGGCAGGAGCGTGAGCATGAGGGCGTCCCGGAAGAGGGGACTCTCCAGCTCGCGGCCCAGCCATCGAAGATCGGGGGGCACAGGTCCGGTGCCGGCCAGGAGCGTGCGCCAGCAGGCCAGGGAGCGGGCGGCGTCCCACTGGCCGGCGTCCTGTTTCCGAGGAGCTTCCCCACCGTCGGGAGGGACGGGACAGCCAGGGACGTTCTTCACCTCCGGTGGGAGGACGTCGGACACCAGCTCGGACTCGTCGTCCCTCACCACCTGCCCCATCGTGACCATCCGTGTGGCGACCCGGCTGGTCATGGCCCGGGACAGCGGGATTCCCCCGGGCGGGCAGCAGGTGGGGTTCGAACACAGGCCGGAGCGGAAGGAGGTCGGTCCCACGGAGATCACATCCAGAACATCGAGGCCGCGCGACAGCTCCTCGAGCAGACTGCGCACAAGGCCCCGGGAAAGCTGCGGCGGCGGGTGTTCCCCGACCTTGTCCCGCCCGGCCGGGGCTCCCTGCGCCCCCTGCGTGTTTCCCCGGCGATCGGACACCACGAGGGCGACGACGCTCTCCTGTCCGTGTCGGAGCAACACGTCGGCAAGGCCCCTGATCACTCCTCGTCTCCTGCGGGACGAGGGAAGATCGACACGCAGGATCGGACCGACCTGGTGTCGGGGGCCGGTCAGACCGACGAGGACGAGGCTTCTCCAGGGCCGGTACCCCAGCCTGAACCAGACGAGCGCGATGAGGTCGACGGCGTCTGCTCCACGAATGACGTCTGTTTCTTCAACGGTGGCTGTTGTCTGAGTGGTGAGCATGCCCCCAGCGTGTCCGGTATCGGGGGTCGGGGAAGGGGCGAGAAGATGTGCTGTGGACGGTGGGACGGGTGTTGCTCGTGGGACTCCGGATCGCGGTCCGACCTGTGGACAACGAGGATTTGCCGGGCAGTGACCCGCTGCCGCCCCCGGCCGGGCGGGCCTGCCCGGAGCTTCGTGACACTCAGCCCAGGACGGTCGCGTTCCCTCCGGAACGTTTCGCCGCGTACATCGCGACATCCGCCCGCTGCATCCAGACGTCCTGGTCGATGGGTTCCGTGCGCACGGCGACGCCGACGCTCGAGGTCACCCCGTCGACGGCTCCCGGCTCCGCGCTGTCCCGGATGGCGTCCCTCACTCGTTCGGCCAGGCAGACGGCCTGCGCGGTGTCGGCCCGGACGAGGACCACGAATTCGTCCCCGCCCCAGCGCGCGACCATCCGGGCCGGACCGGCCGCCGCTGCCAAGGCACAGGCGACCCGTTGCAGCACGACGTCCCCCGCGAGGTGGCCGTGTTCGTCGTTGATCTCGCCGAAACCGTCGAGATCCACCAGGAGCAGGGCGAGGGGCTCCCCCGGGGCGAGGGCTGCGGCCTGTGCGACGGCTCCCCCGGCGGCCCGACGGTTCATCAGCCCCGTCAGGGAGTCCAGGGACGCGGCCCGGGCCAGGGACCGGCGTTCCTCCGCGGCCCGCAGCAGGTCGACCCTGGCCTGGAAGAGAGCGATCAGCAGGTCGACGTCCCGGCGAAGCCTCTCCTCGGCCTGTTCGAGATAGGCCCGGGCCCCGTGCAGCACCGTTCCGGCGTGCTCCTCCTCCGCCTGCATCACCTCGTGCGCGAGGGCCAGGCGCGTGGTCTCCGCCCGTCCTCTGTGGGTCTCCAACAGGAGTCTGCCCTCCTGGACGGCCTGCTCGGTCCGGCCGGCACGGCGCAGTGCCCTCACCCGTCCCACGGCCCAGAAGAGCTGCGCGGGAACGGCTTCGGCCCCCCTGCGCAGGACGTGCTCGCACCGGCACAGGGCAGCGAGCGCTTCGGTGGGGTCGCCGTCCACGGAGTCCAGCAGCGCGCGCAGGACGGCGGCCTCGTCGCGCACGACCCCGTAGCTGCCCTCGGCGGCGAGTTGTTCGGCGCGGCCGATCTCGGCCACCGCCAGCCGCAGCAGGGCAACGTCTGGTTCGCGCGCGCCCGCCCGGTGGGCGGCCAGGGCGGTGTTGGCCTGTTCGAAAGCAAGGTTGCTGCAGCGTGACACCCTCAGGTGGCGGGGCAGTCTGGGTTCGACGGGGGCCAGACGCGCCTCGACCCTGCCGGCCTCGGCGGTCACCCCGCTCAGCCGCAGGGCGACGGCCAGGGCCGCGAGGGCCAGCTGGACCTCGCGGTCGTGGACGTCCTCGAGCAATGGTTCCATGGCCACGGCGTGCGCGAGTTGGACGACGGCCTCCTCCGGGCGGCCGTCACGACGCAGCAGATCCACCAACAGGGCCCTGGCCCTCAGGCCCGCGGCCGGCAGTGCCAGGTCGTGGCAGAGCGCGCACAGGGCTCTGGCCGAGGCCAGGGCGGGTCCGGTGTCGTCCAGCACGCTCAGGGCTATCGCCCGGGCGTACAGGGCCCAGGCCCTGGTCATGGGTTCGGGGTTTCCGCAGAGGACGTTGTCGATCTCTGCGAGGACCTCCTCGGCGTGACCGTCCTGCGCCCGGACGACCCATTCGGGGCCGCAGAAGCCCTCCGGGTCGTCGGGCGGACGGTCCTCCGCCGGGGGTCCTGAACCTTCAGCACCTCTCAGTGGGGGATCCGGTGTCGCCGGCTCCGCCCGACGCGGCTCGGTCCTCACCGTTCCCGTGGGATCGCGCCGGAGTGCGGAGGCCGTGCTGGGAAGGACGTCCTGCGGACCCGGCACGTTGCGCCCACCTCCGACCGCGATCTGGCCGGAGTCGCGCCGCTCGATCTCCGGTCCGTTCTCGTTCCCGGTCCACGACCCGTCAGATCAGCTCAATGACCTACGTTCCGCAATGACCTATCTGCTAAGAGTAGCCAAACCCGGGCAGTGATGGGACGCAATCACCTTCTTCCGACATCCGTCCGTTCCGCGCCGGGCCCCGAGGAGGTCGGGACGTCGGAGGACAGGCAGAACCCGGGAAAGTCGTCCCGCTGTTCTCCCGAGACGGTCCTCCCCGGGACACCGGACCCGGTGGGGCCGGGGAACGGTCAGGCCAGGGAGAGGAAGAGCTTCTCCAGGCGTCTGCGGTCCAGATGTCCGTCGTCCCCCGCGGCCATGCATTGCTCGAGCCCCGCGGCGATGATGGCGAATCCGGCTTTGTCCAGCGCCCGGGACACGGCCGCCAGCTGTGTGACGACGT
>JAUPKJ010000279.1 GCA_030837505.1 Actinomycetota bacterium | reverse complement strand
TCTCGCGGGTGCCACCTCTGCTGGGTCCAGATGCTTCCTTCGCAAGAACATCTTCCCAGGTCAGGCGGCACCCGCGTGGTCATTCCCGGGCAACCCTGATGATTCGATCGGTGGATCCGGGCTGAAGGAGCCCCACCCTGGCGCGCCAGCTAGTGCTGCCCCGCGTTAGTCCTTGAGGGGTCATCAGGCTGCCTGGGGGTCGGTCTGTCAGGTGGTGGGGTTGTTGAGGTAGAGGCCGAGGGCGTAGTCGAGGGCTTCTTGGAGGGCTGGTCGGCCGGGATATGGCCGTCAGCCGCCGTTGGAGGTGACCTTGATGAAGTTGATCGGGCCGATGTCCACCTTCTGGTAAATGTCCATCGCGATACTGATGGAACAGCTGGACCTCGTCTCGCAGGCGTTGGCGCCGGCTCGCCCCGAGGACGTCGCGTACTGGTTGTTGAAGATGTACCGCGTACCCCACTCATTGCTCAATGCGTAGGTGTTGTAGCTGGTCCATACGTGCAGAGGGGAGTCCGCCCCCCATCCGCTCTCGGTGTACATGCAGACGGCACCGGCCGGGCATCCCCTCTTACTTGTCGTCCCCGCCTGCGCGGCGGGAGCGGCAGCGGTCCCCGTGTGCGGGTCCGTCGTCGTCGCTTTCTTGAAGGAACTCGTCGGTTCCGCGGAAGTGGTCGAAGTACTCACCGAGGTCTCCGGGACCGCGATCGCGGACGTCGTGCCGGGGGGTGTCAGGGAGCTGGAGCTGGCCGAAGCCCGGGGAGACGTCGTGTGAGTCGTCGTCCGGGGTGAACGCCGGTCTCTGGACGTTTGCGTTCTCGTGGTCGGCGCGGACGGTGTTCCGCTCGTCGTCGAGCTGGCACCGGCGACCCGCCTGGACGACGCCGGGGCGGTCGCGTCGCCCGGTGGCGTGCCGCCGTCCACGGGGTCGGCCCAGCCGACGGCCGTGGTGTTCCCACCGGATCCGGAGGACCACAGGGCCCAGGAGACGCCTGTGAGCAGGAGCACGGCGGCGATACCGGCTGCGGCGTAGGCCACGGGCCGGCGTCCGGAGGTGTTCCGGGACGGCGCCGACGGCGGGAAGGCCCGGGACGGATACGGCTGCACCGGACCGGGGATCGTCACGTCCGGTGAAGGCGGCGGGCTCTGGGGCGACGGCGAGGGCGGGAGTGCCCGTGGGGTCGGGGTGAGGTGAACGGTCGGGGGAGCGGACGGGCTCACCGTCGTGGGAAGACTCGTCGGGGGGAGGCCCGTCGTGGGGGGAGCGGCCGTGGGGAGGCCCGTCGGGGAAGGTGCAGCTTCGGCGGGAAGCTCCGCGGCCAGGAGCCGTGCCCGAACCGCGACCTCGCCCGATGCCGGACGGCGGGAGGGATCCTTGGACAGGAGGATCTCGGTGAGTTCCCACATCGAGTCGGACATACCTGGCGGACGCGTGACCGGGTCCTGCGCGTGCGCCCGGACCAGCGCGATGGGATTCTCCGCCTGGAACGGGCCGCGACCGGAACAGAGTTCGTAAAGGATCACCCCGAGCGAGTAGACGTCACTCGCGGGGGTCGCTGGTCCGCCTTCGGCGACCTCGGGGGCGATGTACCCGACCGTCCCGGTCATCCCCCGGGTGTTGGTGATCGTCGCGGAGCTGAACCGGGACACCCCGAAGTCGCTGATCCGGGGGCGGATCGCTCCGTCCTGATCCCGTTCAACGAGGACGTTCTCCGGCTTGAGATCACGGTGGGTGATGTCGGCGGCGTGGACGGCAGCGAGACCGTCGGCGATACCCGCGAGGATCCGTGCGGCCTCCGCCTCGCCGCACGGGATCGTGACCGCGCGGCGCAGGTCGCCGTCCGGAAGGAGGTCCATGACGATGGCGAGCTGGTCGCCCTCGGCGACGAGATCAAGGATACGGACGACGTTCGGATGATCGACGGTCTTGAGGAGACGGCCCTCGGTCAGGAAACGGTGGACCAGATCAGGATCGCCGCCGAGATCGTCCCGCAGGAGCTTCACCGCGACGTCCGGCTCGGCCCCGGACGGAGCATCCTGACCGATACGGGGTGATTCCACGCGGGCCCGGTACACCTGGCCCATCGCTCCCCGGCCCAATATCTCGACCAGGACATAGCGAGATCCCAAGCGTCGTTCCCGCACGACGTCGCCCCCTCGACCGCACCGATGCCCGGGCTGGTCCTCGCACAGCCCGGTCCGGCCCTTTATAGCCCATGCGGTCGGACCCGGACTCCGAACCCGCGGTCTCCGGCCGCCTTCCGGGCCCCGCCTCACCCATTGGATGCGATCCGTACATCTGGCCGGACGGCCGGTCGTGCCCGCCGGTGGGGCGGTGTCCTGCTGGCAGCCCCGAGGCGTTGCCCGCGGCGGAACAGCAGTTCGACGTTCTCCGGGCGGCCCAGGTCCATGTTCTCGACCAGGAGGGCCTCGAAGAACGCCCGGGCGTGCACGTCGGTGTCGAAGACCAGGGTCCGGGAGGTCTCGATCTGGCGCATCGACAGGTCCCACCAGAACCCGCCGTCCCGGTCATCACTGGTCAGCCAATGGTGGGGAATGCCTTGAGCTTTCCGTCGACGTCCCGGACGAGTCCGAAGTAAACGTTGACTTCACTGGGCGCCAGGGACGGTGCAGGGAGCAGGTCGCGTCCGGTGGCAAGGTCGAGCATGACAACACGATCACCGACGCGGCCGTACAGACGCCCGTGCCAGACAGCGGTCACGGACGGTGCCGTCCGGTCGGTCGACTTCCCCGGGATCTGCCACGTCCAGTCGTTCTTCGTCGTGTCGAACGCC
>JAUPKJ010000278.1 GCA_030837505.1 Actinomycetota bacterium | reverse complement strand
CGAGCGTGGTGCTCGTGGACCGGGACCTTCCCGGGGCCAAGGGGATCAACGTCTGCCGTTCCATCACCTCCTCCACCGCCTCCCGAGTGATCATCGTGGGCGGTGACGGCGACGGGGACGGCGACAGCGAGGAGTGCGAGGCGGCCCTGGCCGCCGGCGCGGACGACTACGTGCGCAGGGGGATCGGTCAGAGCGAACTCGTCGCACGGGTGCGAGCCGCCCTGCGGCGGATCTCGGTGGCGACCCCGGTGCGCAACGTCGGCCCCATCCAGGTGGGGGAACTCGTGGTCGACCCCATGACCCGCACGGTCAACTCCAGCGGGCGGGAGGTCTGCCTGACCCCCACCCAGTTCGATCTCCTGCTCACCCTGCTGAAACCACCCCGCCAGGTGTGGAGTCGTCAACAACTGGCCGAGGCGATCTGGGGACCCCGGTGGTTCGGCAACCAGCGGGTGGTCGACGTCCACATCTCACACCTGCGCAGAGCCCTGGCGGTCGATCCCCGCTCGGGAGCGACGATCCGCACGGTGCGGGGAGTCGGCTACATCATCCAGGTTCGTCCGGTGTCGGGCAGGGACCTCCGGGGAAACTGACACAGGGCTCGGACGGGCCGTCCTGTCGGCTCTCACCGCCTCGGGGCGGCCCGTCCGTTCTCGGGGAGTTCCGCTCGCCTCTCGGGGAGTTCCGTTCGCCGGCACTCCTCGCAGGTCCCGAAGACCTCCGTGACGTGTTCGACGTCCGTGTAGTTGTTGTCCCTGGCCACCCGTCCGGCCCAGCGATCGACGACCTGGCTGCTGACCTCCACCGTCCGGCGGCAGGAGCGGCAGACCAGATGGTGGTGCTGCCCGGCGGACGTGCACCGGCGGTAGAGCGACTCGCCGTCGACGCCGTGCAGCACGTCCACCTCCCGGTCCTCGGCCAGGTTCTGCAGTGCCCGGTACACGGTGGCCAGCCCGATTCCCTCCCCGCGTTCGCGCAGCTGTGTGAAGAGTTCCTGCGCGCTGCGGAACTCCCCGCCCTCCTCCAGGGCCGCTCGCACCGCTGCCCGCTGTCTGGTCCGTCGGCGGCGCACGGCGTTCACGATGGTGTTCCCTTCTTCGTCCGGTCGCGGTGGGCGGTCGCGGTGGGCGGGCGCTGTCAGTGGGTGTCGTAGTGGTCCCCGTGCAGGGCATGGCGGTGGCCGTCGTGCAGGTAGTCGACGTGGTCCCCGTGGGGCACCGCCGGATGCCCGCATCCCGGGCCGTGCTCGTGCGGGTGCTCTGCTGCGGGGCGGTGCCGCAGCACATGGACCATCCGTCGGAACCACGAGGCCAGGGCAGCCAGGACGAAGACCGCGACGGCCAGCAGCACGATCGTTCCTCCCGAGGGCGTGGCCGTGTAGTAGGAACACGCCGTACCGGCGACACTGACCGTGACCCCCACCGTGATCGCCGTGATGAGGCTGGTCCGGAAACTGTCCGCCACCTGTTGGGAGACGGCGTTGGGCAGGATCATGAGGGCGCTGATGAGCAGGAGCCCCACGACCCTCATCGAGATGACCACCGTGGTCGCCGTGAGGACCGCCAACAGGATGTTCATGCCCAGGACGTTCAGGCCGCTCGCCCGGGCGTACTCCTCGTCGTTGCTGGCGGCGAACAACTGCCGCCCCAGTCCGACGGCGATCCCCAGCACGGCGATCCCCAGGCCGGCGAACGCGATCAGGTCTTCCTGCGTCGTGGTGGTGATCGCACCGAAGAGGTAGGAGTTCAGATTCGCCGGAGTGCCCTCCGGGGCTATCCCGATCAGGACGACCCCGCCCGCGATGCCCCCGTAGAACATGACGGCCAGGACGACGTCGGCGGACGCCTTGCCCTTGGCCCGGACGAGTTCGATGGCCACGGCACAGGCGATGGCGCTGACCAGGGCTGTCAGCACGGGGGCAGTGCCGGTGAACACCCCGACCGCGACCCCGCTGAGGGCCACGTGCCCCATGCCGTCGCCGATGAGCGCCAGCCTGCGCTGGACGAGGTAGATCCCGACGACCGGAGCCGTGAGCCCCACGAGGAGGGACGCGAGCAGAGCCCGCTGCATGAAGTCGTACTGGAGCATCTCCACGGTTCAGCCTCCGATGCCTGTCGTGCCCATCCAGCCGGCGACCAGGTCCGTCGGCGGGATCACCGCGTGGGCGTCCGCCGCCAGCAGCGGGTGGGCCGCCTCCGCCGTGGAACTCAGGAGCCGATCGGCCGGGACGTCCAGGGTGATCCTTCCGCCGTCCATGCCGACCACCCTGGTCAGGACGTTCCGCAGGGGATGGACCTCGTGGGTGACGATCAGCAGGGTCAGGCCGTTGTCGACCAACGTGGACAGGGTCTTGACCAGACGCTCTGCGTGGACGACGTCGACCCCGGCCGTCGGCTCGTCCATGATCATGATCTCGGGTTCTGAGGCCAGCGCCCTCGCGATGAGCACCCGCCGCTGCTGCCCGCCCGAGAGATGAGCGACGGGGACCTTGGTCTGGGCGGTCAGATCGACCGTCTCGATCGCCGCGGCCACGGCCGCCCGGTCCTCCCGGTTGCTGCGCAGGGCCCACCGGCGTCGGGGGAGCCTGCCGCTGCACACGACCTCGTGGACCGTGGAGGGGATCCCCCCGCCCACGGTGTGCCGCTGGGGGACGTAACCGATGCGGTGGCGCTCGCGGAACCGGGAGGCCGGGAGGCCGAAGAGCTCCACCTCGCCCCCCAGAACCCTTGCCAGGCCCAGGACGCCCCGGACCAGGGTGCTCTTGCCCGAACCGTTCGGCCCAATGAGGGCGACGACCTCGTTGCGGCGAATGGTCAGGTCGGCCGAGCGGACCGTGGGGTGCTGGGTGTACCCGATCTGGGCACCGCGGAGCACGAGCATGGCGTCGCCCGGTCCCGCCCCCGGTCCTGTCCCCGGTCCCGCAGGGCGGGGTCCAGGTGTTTCGAACCCTGCCCGGGCCGAGTCCGGCGAGTCCGGGGACCCCGGGGACTCCGGGGACTCCGGGGACTCCGAGTACCCCGGAGAGCCCGGGGGCTGCGGGACGTCGGGGGGCGGTTGCATGACTCCTCCAGCTCTCGTGCCTTCGATCAGGAACAGCCTTGGCCCTTGACCAGGGAGGCCAGATTGGCGTGCATCACTCCGGGATAGTCCTGGGCTGCAGATTTGTCGCTGAGGTTTCCGATCGGGTCGAGGACCGCGGTCGTGACCTTGGCCTCGGAAGCCACGGTCCGGGCGATGTCCGGGTTGACCAGGATTTCGTAGTACACGGTGCGGATCTTCTTGGTCTGGACGAGCTTGACGATCTCGGCGATCGCCGCGGCCCCCGGCTCTTCCTCGGGGATGAGACCCGTGATTCCGTGCTGTTCGAAACCGTAACGCGCCGCAAGATAGCCGAAGGCTTCGTGGGCGGTCACGATCTCCTTGCTCGTACAGTTCTTGAGGGCGCCGGCGTACTCGGCGTCCAGCGCGAGCAGCTCCTTGTGCAGGGTCGCGGCGTTGGTGGTGTAGGTGTCGGCGTGCTCGGGGGCCAGGGACTTCAGCTGGGCGGCCACGGCGTCGGCCACATCGGCCAGGCGGGTGGGGTCCAGCCAGAAGTGGGGATCGGTGTCGCCGTGGTCGTGCTCGCTCTCTGCGGGCTGCTCGCTCCCGCCGGGCTGGGTGGTCTCGTGCTCATGGTCGTGTTCGCTCCCGGCGGGCAGCCCGAGCCGTGCGGCCTCGGCCACGTCGAGGGCCTTCGAACCGCCGGAGGACGACACGGCGTCGTCGACGGCCGACTGGAACTTCGACAGGTAGACCACCAGGTCGGCGTCGTGGACCGATGCGATGTCCTGGGGGGTCAGTTCCAACTCGTGGGGTTCTGCCCCGGGTTTGGTGAGCGAGCTGAGGGAGATGGTGTCACCGGCGATCCGTTCGGTGACGTACTGCAGCGGGTAGAAGCTCGTGACGACGGAGGGCCTGCCGCCGTCGGCCTCGGAGGAGTCCGAGCTGCAGGCGGCGAGCCCTGCCAGGGACAAACCTGCTGCGAGGGCGCCGGCCAGCAAGGATCCGGGCCGGCGGCCCCGGGGCCCGCGCCCGCTGCGGGGCGCCCCGAGAGGTGCTCTGTGCCCGAGGGGTGCTCTGTGTGAGGAGGGCCCACCCAGGGACCCCGTGTCTGCCTGCGGCGATGTCATGTGATCACGTTCGTTCATGATAACGATTATCAATCAGGCTTGGGGGGGCGTCAAAACGGGAACGTCAGGAGCGACAGCGATGACCCTGTCATCGCCAGGAGGACGACGCATCTTCACTCTCGGAGCCTGTGGACAGTGGGACCAACTGTCCACAGGCGGAATCTCCCGCCTCCACGGCCCGGCGACGGACCGGTAGCCTGACCCCACGGGCCTGCGGGAGAGCGGTCACGACCACCCTCCCCGTGGACCGGCCGGGGGAACCTCGTCGCGGACCGCTCCGGCGGCCGATCGCCGCTCGCCTCCCGGACCGCATCACCTAACAGCCGGATCGCATCACCGAACATCCCGGACCGCACCACCGAGCACCACCGGCACCACCGAGCACCATCACCGAGCACCACCGACCCAGCCGAACACCACGTCGTCGAACACCGAGGATCGTCGTACCACCGAGATCGTCAGGATCCGCCGACACCCAGCCGGATGGAGTGAGCAGTGGCCGCCAAGCCGCCCGCCGAAGCCAAACTCGATGCTGTCGTCAACCTGTGCAAGCGTCGGGGATTCGTGTTCCCGTGCGGGGAGATCTACGGCGGAACCAGGTCGGCCTGGGACTACGGCCCCCTGGGGGTCGAGCTCAAGGAAAACATCAAGCGTCAGTGGTGGCGCTACATGGTCACCAGCCGCGAGGACGTCGTCGGCCTGGACTCCTCGGTGATCCTGCCCCGGCAGGTCTGGGTCTCCTCGGGGCACGTCGAGGCCTTCGTCGACCCGCTCGTGGAGTGTCATTCCTGCCATCGTCGCTTCCGGGCCGACCAGCTCCAGGAGGAGTTCGCCGAGCGCAAGAAGCGCGAGGACGTCTCCTTGGACGAGGTCCCCTGCCCCAACTGCGGCACCCGCGGGGCCTGGACCGAGCCCCGCATGTTCAACGGCCTGCTCAAGACCTACCTGGGTCCCGTGGAGGACGAGTCCGGCCTGCACTACCTGCGCCCGG
>JAUPKJ010000033.1 GCA_030837505.1 Actinomycetota bacterium | reverse complement strand
GGACCGGGCGGCGTCCGGCGGGGGCCAGGGCCCGCAGCGGCCCCAGGGTGTCGTTGGTGACCAGACCGCCGCGGACCAGGTCCCACAGCGCCTGCGCGATCCCCGCAGCGGGCACCGGGCCGCCGGCTTCCGTCCCGACGCCGTCCTCTGCGCTGCGGCCGGGTCCCTCCGGGGAGGTCCCGGCCGCCGACAGGGCGGTCACGGCCCGGCAGAGGGGGTCGAAGAAGTAGCCGCCGCCCCCCGCGAGCACCGCCAGCACAGCCCGGTGAACCGGACCCCACCCCTCCGGGGGCCCGGTGGCCGGGGGACAGGTCACCGGGGCCAGCTCGGCCGGGTGCAGGCAGACCCACCAGTCCTTTCTCCCCGGGGGGCCGTGCGCGGACCACAGGACCCGACCCGTGGCCGTCAGCTCGTCCAGCAGGGCCGGGGCGTACCCGTCGACGCGGGAGGGAAGCACCCACGTCTCCAGGGCCGTCAACGGCACCTCGGCCCCGGCGAGCTGCTCCACGACGTCCGCGAGCCCCTCCACCCCCCGCAGGCCCCCTCCCACCTGCTGCCAGGCGGGCAGGAACCGGCCCAGCCGAGACGCGGGCACGGGAGCCAACCGGCTGCGCGCCACCGCCAGGGAACGGCGCTGCAGGGTCCGCAGCACCTGCGGATCGCAGTGGTCGCTCCCCTCGCTCCGCTCGGCCCTGTCGCGCTCCGGCTCCGTGCCCTGCGCCGGCGAGTCCGGCCCGACGGCTCCCTCCGGACGCAACCGACCCCGGACCAGCCGCCCGTCGCGGACGAGCCGCCCGAGGACCTCCTCGACGACGCCGACCCCCACCCCCAGCCACCGGGCGGGCCACGCCGCAGGGAAAGGGCCGTGGGCCCGGGCGAAGCGCAGCAGCAGATCACCCAGCGGGTCGGGGACCGGACCCGTGAAGACCTCGGGCACCCCGTCGGGCACCGCCACCCCCAGCGCGTCCCGCAGCCGCCCGGCGTCCTCGACCCTCGCCCAGCGGCTTGCCCCAGCCCCGGACCCGACCCCGGACCCGACCCCGGACCCGGACCCGGCCTCGGACCCGACCCCGGGCACCCGCAGGAGCCTGCCCGAGCGGTGCAGCCCCTCCAACCACTGCCCGCACCGCTCGTGGTCGGCGCAACGCGCGTGCACCTGGGCGTCGTCCAGAGGACCCAGATCACCCAGGAGATCCACGAGCTGTTCGGGGCCCTCGGCCCTCCGGTCGGGCGCCAACCGCTGCCAGGATTCCTCGCAGTCGCGCACGACCTGCGGGTCCAACAGGTCCGCCGGGTCGGGGCCCTCCCGGCCCAGCAGCTCCGAGAGCAGCCCCTGGTCCAGGGACAGGGCAGCCGCCCTGCGCTCGGCCAGGGGCGCGTCCTGCTCGTACACGAGCTCTGCGACCTCGCCCTGCGTCAGGGACACCGCGAAGGGCGAGGGCGCGGCAGTGGTCAGCTCCACGATCCGGATCCTGCGCGAGCGCAGGTCCCGCAGGATCGTACGCAACCGCGGCACGTCGAACACGTCCTGCAGACATTCCCGGAGGGCCTCCACCGTGATCGGGAAATCGGGGTGGGACGAGGCGACCTGCAACAGCCGGGCCGACCGCAGGCGCTGCTGCCACAGGGGGGTGCGCCGTCCGGGGTGGTGCCCCGGCAGCAGCAGGGCCCGGGCGGCGCTTTCCCGGAACCGGGAGGCGAACAGGGCCGAACCCGTCAGCTCTGCGGTGACGGCCGACTCGACCAGGTCCGGGTCTGCCGCGAAGACCTCGGCCAGCTCCGGCAGGACGCCCCCGGGGGGCGCCACGTCGGTCAGGCGCAGGGCGAACCCGTCGTCCCCGCACGTGACCCGGATCCTCTCGCCGTAGCGTTCCCTCAGCCGGGCCGCGACCACCAGGGCCCACGGGGTGTGCACGGGCGAGCCCCACGGGGAGTGGAGCACGACCCTCCAGTCGCCATGGACATCGACGAATCGTTCCAGGACCAGGGTCCTGTCGTCGGGGACGACCCCCGTCGCGGCCCGTTGCCGATCCAGCAGCGACATCAGGTTCTCGACGGCCCGGTCCCCCAGCCCGGCGCTCGCGGCGCGCTCGCGGTCGGCCTGCGGGTCTTCACCGTTCAGTGCGCGCAGGAGGGCCCCGACGGCGCCGCCCAGGTCGGAGGGCCTGCCGGGGGAGTCCCCGTGCCAGAACGGCAGGCGTCCGGGTCTGCCGTAGGCGCCGGAGACCAGGACCCGGTCGGCGGTGATCGCTTCGATGCGCCAGGAGGTCGAGCCCAGGGTGAAGACGTCCCCGACCCGGGACTCGTGGACCATCTCCTCGTCCAGTTCTCCGACCCGCCGTCCGCCGCGCCGGTCGGTGGGCCGGTCGGTGGGCGCTGCGGTGTCCGGGGTGGCGCCGTCGGCGCGGGGGGCCGGGCCGATCAGGTGGACCCCGAACAGGCCGCGGTTCGGGATGGTCCCGCCGCCGGTGACGGCCAGCCTCTGTGCGCCGGGCCGGGCGGTGAGCAGGTCCTCGGTGCGGTCCCACACGATCCGGGCGCGCAGGTGGGCGAAATCCTCGCTCGGGAAACGGCCGGAGAGCAGGTCGAGCACGGAGCGGAACGCCGCCGGGCCCAGCCCCGCGAAGGGCGCGGCCCCGCGCACCGTTTCGTACAGGTCCTCCACGTTCCAGGGGTCCATCGCGACCATCGCCACGATCTGCTGGGCGAGGACGTCCAAGGGGTTGCTGACCGTCCTGAGCGGTTCGATCCGCCCGGCCCGCATCCGCTCGGCGATCGTCACGGCCACGGGCAGCTGGGCGGCGAACGTCGGCAGGATCACCCCCCGGGAGATCTCGCCGACCCCGTGCCCGGCCCTGCCCACGCGCTGCAGCCCCGAGGCGACGCTCGGCGGTGCGCCCAGCTGCACGACGAGGTCGACAGCGCCCATGTCGATGCCCAGCTCCAGGCTGGAGGTGGCCACGACGGCGCGCAGCCGCCCCTCCTTCAGCTCACGTTCCACCAGGGCCCGCTCGGCCTGGCTCACCGACCCGTGGTGGGAGCGCGCCAGGACGGCCGGGGCCCCGACCGAGGACCCGGCCTGGCCCATCATCTGGGCGGGGGCCGCGGCTCCCGGGGCGGGCCGTTCGGGGGCCGGGCCCGGGGAACGGCGCTCGTGCAGTTCGTTGAGGCGGGCACAGAAACGCTCTGCCGTTCTGCGGGAGTTGGCGAAGACGAGGGTCGAACGGTTCTCGGTCACCAGGTCGAGGACCCGGCGCTCCAGGTGGGGCCAGATCGACGGCGAGCGCGCCGGCGGGGTGTCGCCCGCCCCGGTGCCCCCGGTGACGTCGGTGCCGTCGGCCGGTTCCGGACTGTCCGGGCTGGTCATGTCCGCCAGGGGCACGTCGACGCGCAGGTCGAGCCGCAGGGGGGAGTCGGGGCGGACGAGTCGGGCGGCCGGGCGGCGGGTTCCGCTGAGCCAGGTGGCGACGTCGGCCGCGGGCCGGACCGTGGCGGACAGCCCGATCCGTTGGGGCGCCGTCGGCAGCAGGGCTCCCAGGCGTTCCAGGCTCAGGGCGAGGTGGGCGCCGCGTTTGGTGGCGGCCAGGACGTGGACCTCGTCGATGATCACGGTGCGCACGCCGCCGAGGACGGACCTGGCCTGCGACGTCAGCAGCAGGTACAGGGACTCGGGGGTCGTGATGAGGATGTCGGGGGGCGTGCGGGTGAGGGCTCTGCGCTGCGCCTGGGGGGTGTCACCGGTGCGGACGGCCACCCGGATCCGTTCGACCGGCGCCCCGAGGTCCTCGGCGGTGCGCGCGATCCCGGCCAGGGGCTCGCGCAGGTTGCGTTCGATGTCGGTGGCCAGGGCCTTCAACGGCGAGACGTACAGGACCCGGCAGCGTCTCTCGCGCGGCAGGTCCTGCGGGCGTTCGGGGCCGGTCATGATCCGGTCCAGGGCCCACAGGAAGGCCGCCAGGGTCTTTCCCGAGCCCGTCGGCGCGACGACCAGCACGTCCTGGCCGGCGCCGACGGCCTCCCACGCCTGCCGCTGGGCGTCGGTGGGCCCGCCGGGGAAGGCCCGGTCGAACCAGGTGCGGGCCGCGGGGGAGAAGATCTTCCCCAGCCCGCTGCCGGCGGTGCCCCGGGACGGGACCCCCTCGGTTCCGCCCACCTCGGTTCCGCCCACTCCGCCCACGTCAGGTGCGTTCACGACTGCGATTGTCGCCCGGGACACCGACATCCGAGGCCCCTGCGCTCGCCCTCGGCACGTCGTGACCGGCGGCCCGGCGCCTCCTGCGGGATCGAATGTCCGACACGATGGAATTCGTGGTGCCTCCGACGGGGATGCCGTCTCTGTCGGGTGATGGGATCGTCGGGCACGGGATCGCCGGAGGATCGCCGGGCGCGGCGGTGGTTCGCGGCGTGACATGCTCGCCCGATGCGGATCAGCGACTTCTGGGACCTGGTGACCGGCGAGTTCGGCGCGGCGCACGGCAGGACCCTGGTCCACGACCAGGTCCTGCTCGGCGTGGGCTGCCGGACGGGGACCGCTGCCCTCGACGCCGGGGTGCCCCCGCGCGAGGTCTGGCTCGCGCTGTGCGAGGAGATGGAGGTTCCTGGGCCCCGCAGACACGGCCGGGACACGGTGCAGTCCCGGACCCGCTGACCGACCGGCGGTCTGTCAGCGCACCCTGTCGGGACACCCTGTCGGGACACCTCCGGCCGGGACCCGTGCCCGTGGGGGAATACCCGCCGGTGGGGGATATCCATTGGTGGAGCGTCGGAGGGCCGGTCTATGGTCCCACCGTGGACCAGGACAGCCGTGGGACCGCGCGGATCGATCCGCGCGCCCGAATTGACCGGCACAAAAAGAATGATCCGGATTCACGGGCTGAATCGGACACCGGGGCGGATTGCTCCGCGCAGGCCGCGCAGACGGGGCAGAACGTGCAGACGGGTCGGGCGGCGTCGACGGAGGGGACCGTCCGGTCCGAGCGGGCCGAGGCCCCGGGCGGAGCCCTGATCCGGGCCCGGGGACTGGTCAAACGTTTCGGTGACTTCACCGCCGTCGACGGCATCGACGTCGAGGTGGCACCCGGGGAGTCCTTCGGATTCCTGGGACCCAACGGTGCGGGCAAGTCCTCGACCATGCGCATGATCGCCTGCGTCTCCCCTCCGTCCGAGGGGGAACTGACGATCCTGGGGAGGGATCCCCGGCGGGACGGCCCGGCGATCCGGGCCAGGCTCGGGGTCGTGCCCCAACGGGACACCCTGGACGAGGAACTCACCGTCCGGGAGAACATCTTCACCTACGGCCGGTACTTCGGCCTGCCGCGGGCCCTCCTGCGGGAGCGCACCGAGGAACTGCTGGAGTTCACCCACCTGACCGAGCGGGGGGACGACAAGGTCGAACCCCTCTCCGGCGGCATGAAGCGCCGCCTGACGATCGCCCGATCGCTGATCAACGAGCCGGAGATCCTCCTGCTCGACGAGCCGACGACCGGCCTGGACCCGCAGGCCCGGCACGTCCTGTGGGACCGCCTGTTCCGTTTGAAACGGCAGGGAGTCACTCTCGTGCTCACGACCCACTACATGGACGAGGCCGAACAGCTGTGTGATCGTCTCGTGGTCATGGACGGCGGCAGGATCGTCGCCGAGGGCAGCCCCCAGGCCCTCATCGAGACGTGGTCCACGCGCGAGGTGCTCGAACTGAGGTACTCCGTGGACGACCACACCACCCTCGTCCCGGGGCTGGAGGGCCTGGCCGACCGCATCGAGGCCCTGCCCGACCGGATCCTGATGTACACCGACGACGGCGACGCCGCGGCAGCCGCGATGCTGGCCCGGGACCCCGCCCCCGTCTCCTTCCTCGTGCGCCGCTCCACGCTGGAGGACGTCTTCCTCCGGCTGACCGGCCGCACCCTGGTGGACTGACCGTGTCCGGGACCACCCAGAACACGGTGCCGCACGCCCACGTCGGACGGGCAGCCGCACCCCGACACCGTCCGAAGGACGCGCGTCCGGGGACCGGTTGGATGAGGGCCCTGGAGTACTGGCTGCTCAATTACCGGCGGACCTGGATGTCCTCCGTGGTCTCCGCCTTCCTCGCGCCCCTGCTGTACCTGGGGGCCATGGGGTTCGGTCTGGGGACCATGGTCCAGGACCGGGCGGGCGGGATCCCCTACGCCCAGTTCGTCGCGCCCGCGCTCCTGACGGCGCTCGCGATGCAGACAGGGATCTCGGAGTCCACCTTCACCGTCATGGCGGCGGTCAAGTGGCAACGCCAGTACCACGCCATGCTCGCCACCCCGCTGACCGTGATCGACGTCCTGTTGGGGCACCTGGCATTCACGACGCTGAGGATCGCGATGGCGGTGGTGGCCTTCCTGGGGACGGGCGCGCTGCTCGGGGCCTTCACCCACTGGCAGGTGCTGGTCGCAGTGCCCGTGGCCGTCCTGTGCGGGGTGGCCCATGCGACGCCGACCATGGCCTACGCCGTCCGGCAGGAGGGCGGCAACGGCTTCAACCTGTTGTTCCGGTTCGTGGTGACGCCCATGTTCCTGTTCGCGGGCACGTTCTTCCCCGTGGACCAGCTGCCTGCCGCGATGCGTCCCCTGGCGTGGGTCACCCCGCTGTGGCACGCCACGGAGGTCTGTCGGGACCTGGCCCTCGGGGTCTTCGATCCCCTGGTCCAGCTCGCGCACGTGGCGTACTTGCTGCCGTGGGCCGTCATCGGCCTGTGGCTGTCCGTCCGCAGCTACACCAGGAGGCTGGCGGTATGACGGCGCCGATCGTCTCGTCCTCGCAGGCTGGGACCCCGAGCGGGACGCCCGGGCGGAACGGGGCCGGGCGGAGTCTGGCGTCCCGCCTGGCCCGGGCCCTGCCGATCCCGGCGGGGGCCGGTATGGCCCGGACGCTGGTGTACCGGAACGTCACGGCCTGGAAGCACGCTCTCCCCACCCTGATCAGCGGGTTCTTCGAGCCCGTCTTCTACTTGTTCTCCCTGGGGGTGGGGATCGGGGCCCTCGTGGGCGACGTCCCGGTCGGCGGTGGGCGGACCGTGGACTACGCCCAGTACGTCGCCCCGGCCCTCCTGGCCTCCTCAGCCATGAACGGCGCCGTGTTCGACACCACGACGAACGTCTTCTTCAAACTCAAGTACCTGCGGCTGTACGACAGTGTCCTGGCGACCCCCCTGGGACCGCGGGACATCGCGGTCGGTGAGGTCGCCTGGGCCCTGCTGCGGGGCACGGGGTACGCCGCGGCCTTCCTCGTCGTGATGGCCCTGGCCGGGGTGATCATCTCGTGGTGGGCGCTGCTGGCGCTGCCGGCCGCCGTCCTCATCGGTCTGTCGTTCGCGGGCGTGGGCATGGCCGCGACGACCTTCATGCGTTCCTGGCAGGACTTCGACCTTGTCCAATTGGCGATCCTGCCGATGTTCCTCTTCTCGGCGACCTTCTACCCACTGTCGACCTACCCCGAGCCTCTGCAAGCGGTCGTGCAGGTCACACCGCTCTACCACGCCGTGGGCATCACGCGGGGGCTGTGCCTGGGACAGGTCGGGTGGCCGATGCTGGGCCATGTCGTCTACTTGCTGGTCCTGGGTCTGACCGGCATGTTCGTGGCCGCGCGTCGCCTGGAGCGCCTGCTGCTGTCCTGACGGTTCCCCTGCCCGGCCGGGCAGGTTCCGGTCGAGGGAAGCCGGGTGCCGTGCACCCGCGCGATCGAACACCTGTTCGGGTATGGTGTGCCTGTCCACAGGGCTCGCTCGTCCCTGTCAGGACCGTGAGTCACACCTGTCACAGGCGTCACGCGGTCCACAGGGCGCGGGGAGCCTTGGCGAACTGTCTGCGACAGGCTCTAGCGTCAGTGGTGATGACTACGACACGCGCGAACTCAGGCCGGAACTCCCGGACGTCGGGAGCAAGATCCTCGTCGTCCTCGTCCAGGCGCTCCTCCGGCGCCCTCTCCCGAGGTGAGAACATGCCAGCTCCCGCTGATCGCGAGAAGGCGCTCGACGCCGCTCTCGCGCAGATCGACCGTCAGTTCGGCAAGGGCTCCGTCATGCGGCTGGGGGAGAACGTCTGCCCCCCCATCGCCGTGATTCCCACCGGTTCGATCGCCCTGGACGTGGCCCTGGGGATCGGCGGCCTGCCCCGGGGCAGAGTCGTGGAGATCTATGGCCCGGAGTCCTCCGGCAAGACGACCGTGGCCCTGCACGCGGTGGCCAACGCGCAGCGGGGCGGGGGCATTGCGGCCTTCATCGACGCCGAACACGCCCTCGACCCGGAATACGCCCGCAAACTCGGCGTCGACACCGACGCTCTGCTGATCTCCCAGCCCGACACGGGCGAGCAGGCCCTGGAGATCGCGGACATGCTGATCCGTTCAGGGGCCCTGGACATCATCGTCATCGACTCGGTCGCGGCCCTCGTGCCCCGGGCCGAGATCGAGGGCGAGATGGGCGACAGCCACGTCGGGTTGCAGGCCCGACTCATGTCCCAGGCCCTGCGTAAGATCACCGGCGCTCTGAGCAACTCCGGCACGACCGCCATCTTCATCAACCAGCTGCGCGAGAAGATCGGCGTCATGTTCGGTTCCCCGGAGACCACCACGGGGGGCCGTGCCCTGAAGTTCTACGCCTCGATCCGTCTGGACGTGCGGCGGATCGAGACCCTCAAGGACGGTACCGAGCCCGTCGGATCCCGCACCCGTGTCAAGGTCGTCAAGAACAAGGTCAGCCCGCCCTTCAAGCAGGCAGAGTTCGACATCCTCTACGGGATCGGGATCTCCCGCGAGGGCAGCCTCATCGACATGGGGGTCGAGCACGGCATCGTCCGCAAGTCCGGTGCCTGGTACACCTACGAAGGGGACCAGCTCGGCCAGGGCAAGGAGAACTCCCGGTCCTTCCTGCGGGACAACCCCGATCTCGCCAACGAGATCGAGAAGCGCATCAAGGAAAAGCTGCAGATCGGCCCCCAGGTCGACGACCCGGCCGCAGAGCTTCCGGCCGTGCCCACCGCCTGATCGGCCATGTCCCTGCCGACAGCCGACCCGGAAGACGGGGAACCTCTCCCGAGCGGTTCCCCGTCCCCGGAAGAACCCTGCCCGTCCCCGGAAGAACTGCGCTCCACGGCCCGGGCGATCGCTCTACGATTACTCACCCTCGCCCCCCCGGACCAGGGCCCAGCTCGAACAGGCCCTGGCCCGCAAGGGGATCCCCGAACAGACGGCGACCGAGATCCTGGACCGTTTCCAGGACGTCGACCTCATCGACGACGAACAATTCGCCCAGACCTGGGTCACGTCCCGGCACCGCAGCCGAGGGCTGTCGCGCCGCGCCCTCACCCAGGAACTGCGCCGCCGGGGGGTGGCCGACGACCTCGTCCGCGACGCCGTGGAACAAATCGACGGCGCCCAGGAGCTGCGCGCCGCCAGGGCCCTGGTCCGACGGCGGCTGCCGGGCACGGCGGACGACGACCCGACCCGCAGGATCCGGCGTCTGGCACGGATGCTCGCCCGCAAGGGGTACGACAGCGGTGTCGCCCTGCGGGCCATCCGGGAGGAACTCGCCGACGAAGGGCAGGACCTCGACCCCGCAGAACTCTGCCGGGCTCCCTTCACCTCCGAGTTCGACCTGCCCTGACCCCGTCCCTGCCCTGACCACTGCGATGCCCTGCCCGCCCGACCCCCGCACCCAGGGCATGGGGAGCCGACCGGCCGTGCGACCGCCCGGTCAACGGGTCGGCGGCTCGTCCTCGACCGGGTGCGTGATCAGCACGGGCTGCACCTGTTCGCTCTGCCCTCCGGGGGCCGGGGCCTGTCGGCCGGCGGACCGCGACCGGGCCATCCGATGTTCCACGGCCTCGGCGAGCCTGCCGAGAGAAGCGTTGATCACGATGTAGACGATCGCGACGACCAAGTACATCTGCAGCGGGTTCCTCGTGGTCTGGATCGCGATGTTCCCGCGTCGCAGCAGTTCCTCGTAGCCCACGATGAAACCCAAGGACGTGTCCTTCATGACCACGACGATCTGGGAGATCAAGGACGGCAACATGATCCTGAAAGCCTGGGGCAGCAGGACCAGGCGGAGCGTGGCCACCCGGGACAGCCCCAGGGCCACGGCGGCCTCCCGCTGCCCGGAGGGCAGGGCGTTCAACCCGGCCCGCAGGATCTCCGCGATCACCACGGAGTTGTAGACGACCAGGCCGATCACGACGTACCAGAGGATGTCCAGGTCCACCCCGAGGTCCGGCAGCACGCGCGCCGCGAAGAAGATCGCGATGACGACCGGGATCCCCCGCAACAGATGGATCATGGCCGTGAACGGCCATCGGGATCTCCCGGTCAACAACGCCCCGACCACGCCCAGAGCCGTCCCCACCACCAGGGAGATGACGATGGCGAGCCCAGCGGCCAGGACCGTCCGCCACAGACCGCCTCCCAGGAACCTCCACAGCAGCTCGAACGACTCGTCGTGCGGGTCGACCAGCGGCGTCCACTTCTCGGAGGCGAACTGCCCGTGGTCGGCCAGCCGTCGGCCGATCCCCATCAGGACGGCGAGCCCGGCCGCCACGACCGCCACGGTGCAGATCAGGGTCCGTCGCCGCCCGCGGGGTCCCAGGGCGTCGTACAGCACGCCGCCGTCCGGACCGGCGTTCGCGTGAGCACTCATCGGACCACCGCCACCTTCCGCTCCACGACCGACAACAGTGCACCGGCGGGCAGCACGAGGATCCAGAAACCGATCACGACGCCGAGCAGGACGGGGATGACCGCGTAACCCCGGCCGCTGGTCAGGGTGTCCCCGACCCACGACAGGTCACCGGCCACCCCGAAGAATCCCGCGGTGGCCGAGTTCTTCACCATCGCGATGAGAACGTTCACCAACGGGGGGACCGACGTGCGGAACGCCTGGGGCAGGATCACCTGTCCCAGGCTCTGTCCGAACGTCAGTCCGATGGCCCGCGCGGCCTCGGCCTGCCCGGCCGGCACGGCATTGACCCCCGAGCGCAGGGCCTCGGCCACGAAGGACGACGTGTACAGGCTCAGGGCGGCCACGGCGAACCAGTAGTACTCACCGTTGACGCCGATCTCCGGCAGCCCGAAGGCCACGAAGAAGAACACGACCGTCAGCGGGGTGTTCCTCAGAACGAGCACCCAGCCGGACCCGAACCGCCTCAGCGGCGGCACGGGGGACACCCGGCAGGCAGCGATCACAGTACCCAGGGACAGGGCGAGGAACGCGGACCACAGACAGATCCTCAGGGTCGTCCACAGTCCGGTGGCGTACAGGTCCAGGTTGTCCAGGACCGGTTCGGCGAAATCCAGGAACGGATCCACAGCAGCCCTTCTCGGCGAACGAACGAAACGCTACGGCCGGCGACGCTGCCGACCACCGGTCAGGAGCAGGACTCGAACGTGGGCAGCTGCGGGGTCTGGGCGCCCTCGATCGTGCCCGCCGTGTCCTTCCACGCCTTCTCGTAGTCCCCGGACCCGGCGGCCTCCGTGAGGGTGCCGTGGATGAACTCGCAGAACGCCGTGTCCCCCTTGGTGATCCCGATCCCGTAGGGCTCCTTCGAGAACGTGTTGTTCAGGATCTTGAAGGAGCCCTTCGACTCGCCGACCAGCCCCAGCAGGATCGAGTTGTCGGTCGTCACCGCCGACACCTGCCCGGTGCGCAGGGCATCGGCGCACTTGGAGTACACGTCGAACAGGACCAGTTGCGACGGGGACGCCAGGTACCCCGCGATCGTCTCGGCCGGCGTCGAGCCCGTCACAGAGCACACCTTCTTCTCCGGATGCCCCTTCAAGGAGTCCGGCCCGGTCAGAACGGTCTCGTCGGACTTCACCATGAGGTCCTGGCCCGCCACGTAGTACGGGCCCGCGAAGCTCACGCGCTCCTTGCGCTTGTCGTTGATCGTGTACGTCGCGACGACGAAGTCCACCTTGCTCTGCTGGAGGTACTCCTCCCGGACCTTCGACGGAGCCTCGACGAACTCGATCTTCTTGTCGGAGACGCCGAGTTTCTTCGCGACCAACTTCGCGATCTCGACGTCGAACCCGGCGGGCTTGCCGTCCAGGCCCTTGAGCCCGAACCCGGGCTGGTCGAACTTGGTGCCGACCTTGACACTGCCCCTCTCGGCGATCTTCGCCATGGTCGTGCCGGGGGAGAAGCTCGGCGCCGGACCGGACTCGGCGTCCGATCCCCCATCGCCGCAGGCCGCCAGGGACAGGGCCGCGACGACCGCCACGGACAGGGTGACTCGTTGTGTCGAACGCATGGGAGAAGCTCCTTCGGTCAGTGAGTGAGGATCTTGGAGAGGAAGTCCTGGGCCCGGGCACTGGTGGGGCTCGTGAAGAACTGTTCGGGGGTCCCGGTCTCCACCACCTCGCCGTCCGCCATGAACACGACCCGATCGGCGGCCCTGCGCGCGAAACCCATCTCATGGGTGACCACGAGCATCGTGGTCCCCTCCGCGGCCAGGGCCGTCATCACATCGAGCACCTCGTTGATCATCTCGGGGTCGAGCGCGGAGGTCGGCTCGTCGAACAGCATCACCTTGGGCTCCATCGCCAGGGCCCGTGCGATCGCGACCCGCTGCTGCTGCCCACCGGACAGCTGCGCCGGGTACTTGTCCCGTTGGTCGGCGACCCCGACCCTCTCCAGCAGGCGCATCGCGCGCTCCCGCGCGGCGCCGTCCTTCATCCGGCGGACCTTCACCGGCCCCAGGGTGACGTTGTCCAATACGGTCATGTGCGCGAACAAGTTGAAGGACTGGAACACCATCCCGACGTCAGCCCGCAACCTGGCCAGATCCTTGCCCTCCTCGGGCAACGGAACACCGTCGAACAGGATGCGCCCGCTCTGGATGGTCTCCAACCGGTTGATGGCCCGACACAGAGTCGACTTCCCCGAACCGGAGGGGCCGATCACCACGACGACCTCCCCCGCCCGAACCTCCAGATCGATGTCCTTCAACACGTGCAGGGGGCCGAAATGCTTGTTCACCCCCTCCAACACGACCAGAGGTCTGCCCCGCTCACCCATGGATCTCCCACCGGACATCTCCGCCCGACAAGCCCACGTCCGGGAAAGGAGCAGGTCGGGCCCGCACCCGAACGGCGCGGGGACGGACGAACGTTAGGCTCGTGCGATCCGGATCGCACAGGGAATTGAGCAAGGTTTGAGGTCGAACCGCGGCCGGCGACGACGCTGCACCGGCGCAGCCCGACGGGCCGCGCCGTCTCGGGAGGCACGGATGCGGGCGCTGATCGTGGAGGACGACGAACGACTGGGCCGTGCCCTGTCGGATGTCCTGCGCCTGCACGGCTTCACGGTCGACCTCGTCCCCGACGCCGCCGGGTGCCTGCGGGAACTGCGCCCCGACACCGACGTCGTCGTGCTCGACCTGGGCCTGCCCGACCGGGACGGGTTCGAACTGTGCGTTCGTATCCGCAGGGAACACCAGGTCCCCATCATCATCGCCACGGCGCGTTCCGACCTTCCGTCCCGTGTCCACGGCCTGCACCTGGGCGCGGACGACTACCTCGTGAAACCGTACGACGTGCGCGAACTCCTCGCCCGGATCCGCGCCGTGACCCGCCGTGTCCAGGCCCGAGCGCCCTCGGGAGCCCCCGGTTCCTCCGGCCCCCACCCCCTCGAACCCCTCGACGTGGGACCCGTGAGGATCGACCCCGCCCGCCGGATCGTCTCGTGCGCCGGCAGCCCGGTCCCCCTGACCCGCAAGGAATTCGACCTGCTGATTCTGCTCGCCGAGCACCGCGGGGTCGTCGTCCGTCGCGAACAGCTCCTCAGCGAGGTGTGGCAGACCTCCTGGGGCGCGGGAGGGCGCACGCTGGAGGTCCACGTGGCCTCCATCCGCGCCAAGACCGGCCTGGCCGGGATCATCGAGACCGTACGAGGCGTCGGCTACCGGCTCGGGACGGCCTGAATGCGCGTCCGCCTGAACATCCTGCTGACCCTCCTGATGACCTCGGTCGTCGTCGTCCTGGGCGTCCCGCTGGCCCGCAGCGTCGCCGACACCCGCGCCCGCGCCGTCTGTGACGACAGAGCCGCCGACCTCGACCGCTTCGCCGACCTCGTGCCCGCCGACGCCGACCGCGTGGCCCTGTCCGTCCTGAGCGACGAGCTGCGGCGCTACGAGGAGATCTACGGCATCACCGTGGCCCTCGTCGACACCGGCGGAACACCCGGCCTGGCCTCCTCGGAAGGACTAGACCTCGGATCCCCCCGGATCCGCGCCGCCGTCCGGGCAGCCCTCGCCGGCCGCCCCTCCAGCTCCCCCGGCGGACTCCTGCCCTGGCAGAACACCCCCACCGTCGTGGCAAGACCCGTGGTGACCGGTGGGGACGTCGTCGCAGCCGCCGTGAGCGTCTCCCCGGCCACCAAGGCCCGCAACCTCGTCCTGCGCGACTGGACGCTGCTGGCGCTCGCCGGGATCGCGGGGCTGCTCGGCGCGGTGCTGGCCGCGGACCGGCTCACCCGGTGGGTCCTGGGACCGGTGGAGGTCCTGGACGGCGCCACGCAGCGGATCGCGGGCGGCGACCTGTCGGCCCGCACCCGCACGGACTGCGGTCCGGCGGAACTGCGCAGGCTCGCCGGGTCCTTCAACCACATGGCCGATCAGGTGCAGGCTGCCGACCGGGCGCAGCGGGCCTTCGTCGCCGACGCGGGCCACCAGCTGCGCAATCCCCTGGGAGCCCTGCTTGTCCGGCTGGAGGGGCTGGCCCTGACCTGTGCGGAGTCGGACCGCACCGCGGTGCTGCGCGCCGCGCACGACGGCAGGTACCTGGCGGAGACCCTGGACAGGATGCTGGAACTGGCCCGGGCCGAGCACACGGGGTCGGTCGCGGGCCCCGTGGACGTCGCGGCCGTCGTCGACGACCGCCTGGCCGGCTGGCAGGTCCTCGCCGAGCGCCGGGGGATCGAGGTGTGCCGCCGAGGCCCGGCGAACGCCCTGGCCTGGCACGAGCGCAACGCCGTGGCGGGAGCCTTCGACGCCGTCCTGGACAACGCCCTGAAGTACTCCCCGGCCGAGTCGCGCATCACGGTCGAGGTCCGTTGCTCCGGCCGTGAGGACGAGGACCCGCGGGGTGTGGGCGAGGGGCAGAGCGGGGGCGACCGGCAGGGAGAGGGCGCCCGGGAGATCGAGGTGTGCGTCGCCGACGAGGGCCCGGGGCTGGAACCCTCCGAGCTCCTGCGTTTCACCGACCGTTTCTGGCGGTCCCCGCGCCACCGGGGCACCTCCGGAAGCGGCCTGGGCATGGCGGTCGCCGGAACCCTCCTGGAACGTCACGGCGGCCGTCTCACGGTCGCTGCCCCCGGCCGGGGCCTGCGCGTGTGCCTCCACCTGCCTTCCGCCCCGCCGTCGGGCTGAGCTGTGGGGCTGAGCTGCCCGAACGGGGTCCTGGCGTGGGGCTGTCGTCGGTTCGGTGATGGGGCGCGTTGGGGTCGGCGTGGGCAGTTGTCTTCTGGGCAATTCTGGTTTCCCGTGTCGGGTAGCAGTTGAAGTGTCCTGGTATGCCTGCATCGTCCTTCCAGCTCTTATTGGCAGGTGTTGTCGTTTTTCGATTTGGTTTGTTGACGTAGGGTTCGGGGGGATCCGGTGTGGGCGGGGTTTGTGCTGTTTCTTGTCTCTGGACAGTTGGGGACGTCCTGTGGTGGGGTGGTGGGCGCTCGGCTGGTGGGGTCGGGTCGTCCGCCCCGGCGGGGGTGGGAGTCGGTTCGCGTTATTCGGGGGTTCGGGCGATGGTTCCGGTGGTGACGGCGGCGCGTTTGAGCGTTTTGGAGGGGTTGAGCACTCGGCTGGACGGTGTTGGTGCTGATCTGTGGGCGGGTGAGGGCCGTTGGAGGGCGGGGGCTCGCAGGCCTCGGTGGGGGCGGGGCAGTTCGCGGGGGCGTTGGAGGGCGGGGTGGGGGATTTCTTGGTGTCGTGGGCCGGGGTCCTGGGGGCGTGTTCCCAGGCCGGGGAGTTGATTTCTGATGGTGTGGGGGACTTCGTGGCCGGGTTGCGGGGTGTGGATCGTCGGGCGTCGAGGGTGATGATCGCGCTGTGAACGGGGCCGGTGGCGGGTACACGATCGACGTGGATCCGGATGCTCTGGAGATAGCGGCGTCCCGGTGGGAGCTGGTGGCCGATCTGCTCGAACGGGTCGGCGAACAGTTGTCCCGGGACGCGAC
>JAUPKJ010000032.1 GCA_030837505.1 Actinomycetota bacterium | reverse complement strand
TGCGGACCGTAGGCGTCCGGTTGCGCAGAGGAGCGAACCCTTGGGGTGGGACCGACGGTGATGGGACGCTGGCGCGCGTTCCACCACGACGGAAGGTTCCGGATGATCCTCAGGACGAGATGGAGCAGGGTCGCTGTGGCCCTGGGCGCGGCGGCTGTTGTCGCCGTCGGCACGGTCGGGGCACGGGCGACCTGGCAATCCGCGCAGGCCGCCACCAAGACGGTGTACTTCCCCAGCAGTTGGAAGACCACGGGGGAAGTGCCCTGGAGCACCGACCGCTCCCGGGAATCGGCGAACTTCGTCCTGCTGTGGGGCGAGAAATCCGGCACCAACCCCAAGACGGCCTCCGGGGACTACAAGTTCGACCCGGACGACATCCTGAACCAGCTGGAAAAGGCCTACACCTACTACCGGGACACCATGAAGTTCACCCCGGAGACCGGTGCCATGGCCCAGTACAAGACCGTCGTGATCGTCACCCGCACCTGGAACCGCACGGCCCTGGACGCCTGGGCCAACGGCGGATCCGCCGAGGGCAAGGTCGGCGTCATCAACCTCGCCCCCGCCGCGGCGGCCGCCGGCTCCTGGGCCCTGGCCCACGAACTGGCCCATGTCTTCCAGAACTTCACCTTCCTGGGCCGCGGCAGCGGGATCGGCCTCACCGACCCCTCCGCCGGCAGCTTCTGGGAAACCAGCGCCGAATACATGACCATGCAGTACTACCCGGGCAAGGGCGCCGGTGACCTCACCCGGTTCCTGCGCACCGAGAACCTCGCCTACAGCAGCAGCCGCCACCACTACGGCAACTGGATGCTCGTGCAATACCTGGTCGACAAGCACGGCGGCCTGAAGGTCTTCACCGACCTGTGGAACCAGGCCCGCAACACCGAACACCCCCTGGAGACCTACCGCCGCGTCATGGGCCGGACCCAGGCCCAGCTCAACACCACGGCAGGCGAGTACGCCCAGCGCCAGGTCACCTACGACCACAGCAACCGCAACACCGTCCTCCCCCTGATCAAGAACATGTACGGCGCCGCGTTCATCAACGCCTACAACGGCGTCCCCGTCGAGGCCGTCAACAAATCTACGGGCCACTACGCGATCCCCGATGCCCTCGCCCCCTCCGACTACGGCTACAACAAGATAAAACTCGTGCCCTCCTCCGACGGAGCCCTCGTCCGCCTGCATTTCAAGGGCCACGTCAACAGCGCAGCCCAATCCGGCTGGAGCTACGGCTTCGTCGCCGTCAAGAACGGCACCGCCCGCTACGGGAACGTCTCCACCGCCGCCGACGGCCAACTCAGCTTCCAGACCCAACCCGGCGAGAAAGAGGTCTACCTCGTGGTGGCGGGCGCGCCCCAGACCGTCCACCACTACGCCTTCCTGGACGGCTACACCAAGAACCACCGCTACCCCTACGAGTTCCGCCTCGACGGCGCCACCCCCGCCGGCCACGAGACCGGCTACACCAAGCCCGCTGCCACGGGCGGCGGCCACTGGCACTCCAACGGCGGCGGCTGGGTCAGCGACTCCGCCAAGGTCGACTCCACCGCCTACGTCGGCCCCCGCGCCGCCGTGTACGGGAACGCCACCGTCAGCGGCCAGGCCAGGATCGAAGGACTGGCCTGGGTCAACGGCGGCGGCACGGTCTCTGGCAGCGCCGTCGTCAAGGACAACGCCATTGTCCAGGGCGGGGTGACCATCTCGGGCAGCGCCGTCGTCGGCGGCGACGCCGAGCCCTCGGGGACCTGCAGCTCCGGCACCTACCTGCTGTACAACCCCGACCGCACGTGCGACGGCAAGGCCGGCGAGAAGGACCTCAACCCCACCCACGCCCGCTTCACCGACGCAGAACTGGCTATCACCTCCACGGGCGCGCCCAGCCCTGTCCCCACGGCCTCCCCGACCGCGAAACCGACCACCCCCTCGCCGACCGCGAAACCCAGCGCGACCCCCACCGCCAAACCGACAGCGAAGCCGACAGCCAAACCGACCGCGACCCCCGCCCGTCCGGCCCCGGCCGCCCGCTGCAAGGCGACCTACCGGACCACGCACCAGACCCGCAGCACCTTCCGCAGCACCGTGACCGTCACCGCCGGAACCAGAGCCCTCACCGGCTGGAAGGTCACCTGGACCTACCCCGCCGGACAGAAACTCACCGGCGTCCAGGGCGCGAGGGCCACGGTCGCGGGCGCCAAGGTCACGGCAGCCCCCCAGACCGGCCGAGGACGCCTGAACGCCGGAACCTCCACCTCCTTCACCCTCCGCGGGACCTGGGCCGGTAGGAACACCCCACCCCTCCCGACCTGCAGCCCCGCCTGAGCGGACAGGCCCACCATGGCAGGAGCCCACACCACTTCCGGGCCGGGACTCCCGGTCCGACGACTGCGCGCAGCCCTCGTCGCGGCGCTCGCGGTGAGCGCCGTCGGGGGAGCTGCGGCCGCAGCGGGCGTCGGTCCCTTCGCGGACCGCACCGTGTCGGCACAGCCCCCCTCGGCACCGGCCGAGGAGGACTGGGAGAAAGGGGCGGACCCGTTCCCGGAGACTTCCCCGCCCCCGACGACTTCCCCGTCCTCGACGGCCACACCGTCCCGGACCCCGACGGCCACCCGAACGCCCCGGCCGTCCGCCACCACCGCCAAAACCCCGTCGGCGAGGACCCCCCTGGGCGAACGCCTGACGGTGGCCCGGATCGGCCTGCCCACAGCACTGCCCCACCAGCAGTCCGGCTACAACGGCCTGCCGGAGTGGGCGCGGATCGACACGGCCGCGGCCCCCGACGGAACCCTCCGGGTCGCCTGGCCGGCCTCCGGGAGCATCCACGTCACCCCCCTGACAGCGGCCCTGAAACGTGCCGGGGCCGACACTGTCGTCGACGACGCGGCGGAGGTGAGCGGTCTCATCGCGCACAAGGGCGGGTTCGCCCTGCTCACCCGTCTGCCGGACTCGAACAAGTGGAACGAGACCGCAGCCCACCTCGTTCGGTACTCCGACACCGGACGCCTGTTCGACACTGCTCTGACGGGGGCAGCGACCCACGACACCGCCCGGGTCCTGACCGGACAGCTGCGCTGGAACGGCAGCAAGTACGGGGCCTACTTCGTGGTGCACGGGGCCGGAGGATCCACCGACGGTCACTTCGGCGACAAACTCCGCTACGTCTCCTCGCAGGGAAAGGTCCTCGACGGCGGCTGGGACTGGGGATGCAGCCACAACCAGGGGACGGCGCTCCTGCCGTCCGACTCCGGTCCTTTCCCGTCGCTGTGCGGAGAGGACTGGCGTTCGGGCATCTTCGTCAGCACGGGGATCGGAGCCCCGAACGAGGCTCCCCTCATCAGCCGCGAGGAGTGCTGGGCCGGCTACTGCGGCGGGGTCCCCGGGGGGTTCGTTCGGATCGGTTCGCGCTACGCCGTGGCCTTCACGACCCGGGGGGCCGCGAGTCAGGCCCCCGACGGAACCGGCCGCGGCTACAAGGTCACGGCCCGAACGCAGACCCATCAGGTGGCCCTGCGTTTCCTGAGCAACGCCTCGACCCCGACCGGAGCGGTGAAGACCCTCACGAGTGCGCTCTCCGTCGACAATGTCAACGTCCGCCTCGCCCCCTACGGCAAGGACCGGATGATGATCTCCTGGGAGAGCTACGCCGACGCGAAGTGCTCGCAGGGCACCTGCACAGGCCGTTTCACCGGGACCCACCTGCGCCTGATCGACACGGCCGGGAAGTTCCTGACCGGCGACCTCACGGTGAAGGCCCGGATCGCCGGGGACATCGCCCCCCTGCCCAACGGCGACCTGGTGTGGGCCTACGCGGACGCGCCCCCCGACCGCACCGGCCCCCTGAACGGCGCGAACCCGACGACGAGGACCCTGAGCGTTGCCCGGCTGGCGTACGCCCCCTGAATCGGCCCGACCCGACATGTCTCGAACACTAAGAGGATGGGTCTTTCATGGACGGCTCTCGCGATTGCCACCGTTCGATCGGGAGGAAAGTCGAGGTCGTGCCCGGGACGACACTATTCCTTGATCCGGAACTTCCGCAGCTCTTCCGGAAATCATTGACATGTTCCTGAAGCGCACCAATACTGCCGCCATTGTCGGATCTCAACCGCCGCCGGTCCACGAGGTGGTCCCATCTCGTTCCCGGCTGTCGAACCGGTCATCGATGCGGCCGTCGACCGGACGACGACCTTCCCTCCGCGGCGTGCGCGACGTCAACGGTATCGGCCGTGCTCGGACAGGCCACGCAACACCGTCGAGTCGCGTCACGCAGTCTGGCCCTCGGGCCGGCCGTCACGAAAAGGATGCCTGCGCATGAATGACTCCCCAGCCCACCCGAAACGCCTCGGCCACGGCCGTCTGCGGCTGCTCGTCGGCGGTGTCAGCGCCGTCGTCCTGGCAGCGGCCTCCCTGACCCTGATCGGCAATGCCAACGCCGAGGCCGACCGGACCGTCACCTCCAACTCGACCGGCACCCACAACGGGTTCTTCTACTCGTACTGGAAGGACAGCGGCAACGTCACGATGAAGCTGGGCGCCGGCGGCCAGTACAGCGTCCAGATGAGCGGTATCAACAACTTCGTCGGTGGGAAGGGCTGGAAACCCGGCTCGAGCCGTACCGTGAACTACTCCGGCAACTTCAGCCCGAACGGCAACGGCTACCTCGCCCTCTACGGCTGGACGACCGATCCGCTCATCGAGTACTACGTCGTGGAGAGCTTCGGCAGCTACAACCCGAGCACCGGGGCCTCCCGCCTGGGCACCCTGACCAGCGACGGCGGCACCTACGACCTGTACCGCACCCAGCGGGTCAACCAGCCCTCCATCATCGGGAACGCGACGTTCTACCAGTACTGGAGCGTGCGGCAGCAGAAGCGGACCAGCGGCACCATCACCACCGCCAACCACTTCAACGCCTGGTCCAAGGCCGGTCTGCAGCTCGGGAAACACGACTACCAGATCATGGCGACAGAGGGTTACCAGAGCAACGCGAGCTCGAACATCACCGTGAGCGAGGGGCCCATCGGTCCCAACCCCACCCCGACGGTCACCCAACCGACCACGCCGGGCCCCGTGCCGACCACGCCGAGCGGTAGTGGGACCTGCAAGGTGACCAACTCCCTGAGCGCCTGGAACACCGGCCTCACCGACAACATCACGATCACCAACACCGGTGACAGCGCCATCAGCAACTGGTCGTTGAAGTTCACCCTGGCCTCCGGACAGAAGATCACTTCCGGCTGGAACGCCAACTACTCGCCGACCAGCGGCCAGGTGACCGCCACCAACGTGGGACACAACGGCTCGCTGCCACCGGGAGGCTCGACGACCATCGGCTTCCAAGCCAGTCACAGCGGCGACGACTCCGCCCCGAGCGGCTTCTCCCTCAACGGCGCGGCCTGCAGCTGAGCACCCTCTGCAGCTGAGCGCGCCCTGCCACCGGGCGTGACCTGCAACTGAGCACGACCTGCAACTGAGCACGACCTGCAACTGAGCACGACCTGCAACTGGGCGCAGCACCCCGCGCCCGCACCGCCCACCGTGCCGGGTCCGGCCTCCGCCGGACCCGGCACCCTGCTGTTTCGGCCGGTCGTCCCGTGGTCCGATCGGGGGATCCCGGACAGGGGCGGACCGGGCCACGACAGGACCCGATCACGGCAGATCCGAGCCCGCGAGGACCCCGGAGTGGAGAGGCGAAAGCATTTACGACACAATGGTGTGGTGAAATTCGACGAGCGCTCTCCCGACCTCCGTCAGGGGCCCGATCCCCTGCTGGGGACGGCGCTCGCCCACCCCCAGCAGAAAACCGTCCGATCCGGACCCCACCGGCCAGAACACCTCCAGGTCCCTCCTGTCCGAAACGCAGAGTGTTCGCAGCCGGAGCCGCAGCAGCCCGAGTCCGGCTGCGCCTGTTCCGATCACTCCCGCGTTCCCGGAACCGCCTCTCTGTCGTCCGACGGCGACGAGGAACCCACGCGGGACCGGCTCCACCGGGAGATCCTCGAACACGGCCCCGTCACAGCCCGACAGCTGTCCGACGGCCTCGGCCTGACCGCGACGGCCGTCCGCAGACACCTCGAGGCACTGCTGGCCGCCGGACACGTCGCCGTCTGGGAGCCCGCGGACTCCCGCCGTCGCGGACGGGGGCGCCCCGCCCGCCGATTCGTGATCACCGATGCCGGCCACGAGGTCATGGCCACCGGCTACGGGAACCTGGCCTCCGAGGTCCTGCAGTTCCTCGAACAGAGCCTCGGCCCCGAAGCCGTGCTCGCCTTCGCCCGCACCCGCGTGGCAGAACTCGAACGGCGCTACCTGCCGATCGTCGAGGCCGCCGGCCCGGAACCCGCCGACAGGGCGCAGGCCCTCGCCCGGGCCCTGGACGCCGACGGCTACGCCGCCAGCGTCCGCCCGCTGGGGTTCGGCGAGATCCCGGCCGTCCAGCTCTGTCAGTGCCACTGCCCGGTCCACCACGTCGCCCGGAGCTACCCGGAACTGTGCGAGGCCGAGACCGAGGTCTTCGCACGCCTGCTCGGGGTGCACGTGCGGCGGCTGGCCACGCTGGCCCACGGCGAACACGTGTGCACCACCCACGTTCCCGACAGGGACGGAGCCCAAGCTCCCCCGAGGACCCCTTCGCGGACAGGAACTCCCTCGCGGATTCCGATCGGGTCCCGGACCTCCTGCGGGCCCGCGCCACCGGGCAGCGTCGCCTCCGGTACCACCCCGAACAGCGCCGATTCCGAGGAGACGAGTCGCCGATGAGCTCCGTAGCCCACCCCGAGCTGGATGGCCTCGGCCGTTACGAGTACGGCTGGGCCGACACCGACGTGGCCGGCGCCGACGCCCGCCGGGGCCTGTCCGAAGAAGTCGTCCGGAACATCTCCGCCCTGAAGGACGAGCCCGAGTGGATGCTCGACCTGCGCCTGAAGGGTCTGCGGATGTTCCACCGCAAACCCCTGCCGGCCTGGGGCGCCGACCTGACCGGCATCCACTTCGACACGATCAAGTACTTCGTGCGCTCGACCGAGAAACAGGCCACGACCTGGGACGAGGTCCCCGAGGAGATTCGCAGGACCTACGACCGGCTCGGCATCCCCGAGGCCGAGAAACAGCGCCTCATCGCCGGGGTCGCGGCCCAGTACGAGAGCGAGGTCGTCTACCACCAGATCCAGGAGGAGCTCCAGAACCAGGGCGTGATCTTCCTGGACACCGACTCGGCCCTGCGCGAGCATCCGGACCTGTTCCGGGAGTACTTCGCCCGGATCATCCCCGTGGGCGACAACAAGTTCGCGGCCCTCAACACCGCCGTCTGGTCCGGGGGCTCCTTCATCTACGTGCCGCCCGGCGTCCAGGTGGACATCCCGCTGCAGGCGTACTTCCGGATCAACACCGAGAACATGGGCCAGTTCGAACGGACCCTGATCATCGCGGACGAGGGTTCTTCCGTGCACTACGTCGAGGGCTGCACAGCGCCGATCTACAGCTCCGACTCCCTGCACTCCGCCGTCGTGGAGATCATCGTCAAGAAGGACGCCCGGGTCCGCTACTCCACAATCCAGAACTGGTCGAACAACGTCTACAACCTGGTGACCAAACGGGCCGTGGCCCACAGCGGGGCCAGAATGGAATGGATCGACGGCAACATCGGTTCCAAGGTCACCATGAAGTACCCCGCCGTGTATCTCATGGGCGAACACGCGACGGGGGAGACCCTCTCGATCGCCTTCGCCGGCCAGGGCCAGCACCAGGACGCCGGCGCCAAGATGGTCCACGCCGCCCCCCACACGTCCTCGTCCATCGTGTCCAAGTCCGTGGCCCGCGGCGGCGGCCGGACCTCCTACCGCGGTCTGGTCCAGGTGGACGACGGCGCCCACCACTCGACCTCGAACGTGCGGTGCGACGCCCTGCTCGTGGACACCATCAGCCGCTCCGACACCTACCCGTACGTCGATGTCCGGGAGGACGACGTCTCCCTGGGCCACGAGGCCACGGTCTCGAAGGTCAGCGACGAACAGCTCTTCTACCTCATGTCCCGGGGCCTGTCCGAGGAGGAGGCGATGGCCATGATCGTGCGTGGTTTCATCGAACCCGTCGCCAAGGAGTTGCCCATGGAATATGCGCTCGAACTGAACCGCCTGATCCTGCTGCAGATGGAAGGGGCCGTCGGCTGATGGCAGCCACCACAGAACTCACCTCCCCGATGCCGATGGGCGCCCGCGCCCCGGGCCGTCCCCCCGCGGCGTCGAGGGCCGAACGGCTGATCAGCTTCGACGTGGCGGACTTCCCCGAACTCACCGGCCGGGAGGAGGACTGGCGCTTCACGCCCCTCAAACGCCTGGGCGGCCTGTCCGACGGGCCCTGCGCCCAGGTCGAGGTCGGCTGGAAAGCCGACCTCCCGCAGGGCGTGCACCGCGATGAGCTCCGACCGGGGGACCCTGCCCTGCGCGCCGTCGTGACCCCCGCGGACCGGGTGGCCGCGTTCGCGATGGAACGGTCCCTCGGCGCCACCCGCGTACGGATCACCCCGGAAGCCGCTGCCGGGACTCCCGTCCACCTGCGCTTGCAGACCTCCGACGCCCGACCCTCCGACGCCCAGCCCTCCGAGCCCTCCGACGCCCGGCCCCCTGTGGCCTGGAACCACGTGATCCTGGACGTCGCCCCCGGCACCGAGGCGACCGTTGTGCTCGAACACTGCGGTTCCCTGCGCTGCGGGGCCGCGATCAGCGTGCTCGTGGGCGACGGCGCCCGGCTGCGCCTGGTCGGCCTCCAGGACTGGGACGCCGACAGCGTGCACGTCGTCCACCTGGGTATCCGTCTGGGCCGCGACGCCGCCATCGCCTCGACCCAGGTCACCCTCGGTGGTGACCTCGTGCGGGTCGTGGAGACCGTCGAGTACACGGGCCCCGGCGGCGACGCCGACCTGGCCGGGGTGTTCGTCGCGGCCGCGGGCCAGCACCTCGAACACCGGCTGCTCGTGGACCACTCCGTTCCCCATTGCCGCAGCGACGTGCGCTACAAGGGCGTCCTGCACGGGCCCGGCGCCCACACCGTGTGGGTCGGCGACGTCCTCATCCGCGCCGAGGCCGAGGGCACCGACACCTACGAGCTCAACCGCAACCTCGTGCTCACCGACGGCGCCCGCGCCGACTCCGTGCCCAACCTGGAGATCGAGACCGGTGAGATCCAGGGCGCGGGCCACGCGAGCGCCACCGGCCGGTTCGACGACGAACAGCTCTTCTACCTGCAGTCCCGGGGCATCCCCCTGGACGAGGCCCGCCGCCTGGTCGTCCACGGCTTCCTCGCCGAGACCCTCCAGCGCATCGAACTCGTCGACCTGCGCGAGCGGCTGCAGCGGAAGGTCGACGACGAACTGGGCGGAGCCGTGCGATGACCTTCCGTCGTGCGTGCGCCGTCACGGACCTGCCGGGCCCGGGCGCCCTGCGGGCCGAGATCGACGGCGTGCCCGTGGCCGTCGTGCGCGACACCGACGGCCGTCTGCACGCCATCGGGGGACTGTGTTCCCACGCCGAGGTCTGGCTGACCGAGGGGGAACTGGAGGGAAGCCTCCTGGAGTGCCCCCACCACGGTTCCCAGTTCGATCTGAACACCGGGGTGCCCCAGAACCTGCCCGCCGTCGTCCCCGTGCCCGTCTACCCCCTGACCGTCGAGGGCCAGGACGTCCTCGTCGATGTCACGGGGAGCACCGATGTCACCGGGAGCACCGAAGCCCCCGAGGGCTCCGATACCCCCGCGATACCCCAGGCCCCCGCGAGAACCTCCGGGACGCCCGGTGCGCCCGTGAAGGAAGGCTGAACCCATGTCCACTCTGGAGATCCACGACCTGCACGTCAGCGTCGAGACCGACGCCGGGGCCAAAGAGATCCTGCGGGGGGTCGATCTCACGGTGCGCGCCGGCGAGACCCACGCGGTCATGGGCCCCAACGGCTCGGGCAAGTCGACCCTGGCCTACTCCCTGGCCGGACACCCCAAGTACACCGTGACCGGGGGCACCGTGACCCTCGACGGCCAGGACGTCCTGGCCATGGGGGTCGACGAGCGGGCCCGCGCCGGCATGTTCCTGGCCATGCAGTACCCCGTGGAGGTCAGCGGCGTCACTGTGTCGAACTTCCTGCGCACGGCCAAGACCGCCATCGACGGCAAGGCCCCCAACCTGCGCACCTGGGTCAAGGAGGTCCGCACGGCCATGCAGGCCCTGCGCATGGACCCGGTCTTCGCCGAGCGAAACATCAACGAGGGTTTCTCGGGCGGCGAGAAGAAGCGCCACGAGATCCTCCAGATGGAACTGCTCAAGCCCAAGCTGGCGATCCTCGACGAGACCGACTCCGGCCTCGACGTCGACGCGCTGCGGATCGTCTCGGAAGGCGTGAACCGGGTCACGGCCTCCGGCCAGGTCGGGGTGCTGCTCATCACCCACTACACGCGGATCCTGCGCTACATCGCCCCCCAGTTCGTGCACGTGTTCGTCAACGGCCGGATCGTCGAGAGCGGCGGACCGGAACTGGCCGACCTGCTGGAGTCCGAGGGCTACGACCGGTACACCCAGGGCGTCGGGGCAGGGGCCTGACCGGCCATGGCCGACACAGCCCTGAAAGCCGACACAGCCCTGAAACAGGACCCGGGCACCCTCGCCGTGGGCCTCCTGGCCGCCGACCCGGCGCCCGGCTCAACGCCGGGCCCGACGGCGCAGGAGATCGCCGCGATCCGGGAGGACTTCCCCGTCCTGCACCGGACCGTCGGCGGCCATCGCCTCGTCTACCTGGACTCCGCTGCCACCTCCCAGCGACCCCGGTCCGTCCTCGACGCCGAGACCGCCTACTCGACCGGGTGCAACGCCGCCGTCCACCGCGGTGCCCACACCCTCGCCGAGGAGGCCACCGACGCCTACGAGGCCGCCCGCTCCGCCGCCGCGGCCTTCGTGGGCCTGGGCCCCGACCAGATCGTGTGGACCCGCAACGCCACCGAGGCCCTCAACCTCGTCGCCGGCGTCCTCAGCGACCCCTTGACAGCGCAGGACCCGCACGCGGCCCCCCTGGCCCTCCGCCCGGGCGACGAAGTCGTCGTCACCGAGATGGAGCACCACGCGAACCTCGTGCCGTGGCAGCGGGCCTGCGCCCGCAGCGGCGCCCGCCTGCGCTGGCTGCCCCTGACCGACGACGGCCGCCTCGACCTGACCCGCCTGGAAGAAATCGTCACCCCCGCCACCCGGGTCCTGTCCTTCGCGCACGTCTCGAACGTCCTGGGCACCATCAACCCCGTGGACGTCCTCGTGGCCCGAGCCCGTCAGGTCGGGGCCCTCGTGGTCCTCGACGCGTGCCAGTCCGTGCCCCACCTCCCCGTCGACCTGTCCGCCCTGGACGTCGACCTCGCGGTCTTCTCCGCCCACAAGATGCTCGGCCCCACCGGCCTGGGAGTCCTCGCGGGCAAGGCCGAGATCCTGCAGGCCCTGCCGCCGTTCCTCACCGGAGGATCCATGGTCTCCACCGTGACCATGGAAACGGCGACCTTCCAGGACCCCCCGCAGCGTTTCGAAGCCGGAACGCCCCCTGTCAGCCAGACCGTCGCCCTGCACGCCGCCGTCGACTACCTCACGGCCCTGGGGATGGACCGCGTCGCGGCCCACGACCGGACCCTGACCGCCCGGGCCCTGGCCGGTCTGCGGGACCTGCCCGGGATACGGGTCCTCGGACCCGTGCAGGCCGTCGACCGCGTGGGCGCCGTCAGTGTCGTCGTCGACGGCGTCCACCCCCACGACGTCGGTCAGGTCCTCGACGCCTCGGGGATCGCCGTGCGCGTCGGACACCACTGCGCCCAGCCGGTCCACCGCCGGTACGGGGCCACGGCCAGCACCCGGGCCAGCCTGTACGTGTACTCCACGCCCGACGAGGTCGACGCGTTCCTCGACGCGCTGTCCGGGGTCAGGGCCTACTTCAAGAAGGCGTGAATGTCCCTCGACCAGCTCTACCAACAGGTGATCCTGGACCACGACCGCGAACGCCACGGCTGCGGCCTGCGCCCGGCCCCCGAGGGCACGGCCGACGCCGAGAGCCACCAGGTCAACCCCTTGTGCGGTGACCAGGTGACCCTGCGCGTCGCCGTCCGGCAGACCCCCGACGGCCCCGTCGTCCAGGACGTCTCCTGGGCGGGGGAGGGCTGCTCCATCAGCCAGGCGTCCCTTTCCGTGCTGTACGACCTCGTGGTCGGCAGGCCGGTCCCCGAGGCCGAGGAACTGCTCGGCGCCTTCCGCACCATGATCCGATCCCGCGGCACGGTCGAACCCGACGAGGAGGTCCTCGGCGACGCCGTGGCCTTCGTCGGAGTCTCCCGCCACGCCAACCGGGTCAAGTGCGCCATGCTGGGCTGGGCTGCCTTCGAGGACGCCCTGCACCGCGCCGACGCCGGGCCTGTTCCGGCAACCGCAGCCCCTGTTCCACTAACCGCAGTCCCCGTTCCCGTCACCGCAGACCCTGTTCCGGCAACCGCAGACCGAGGGGAAGACCGATGAACCACGAGACCACGGCCCCCCGCTCGGAGGGCACGGCGCTCGCGCCACCGGCCGGCGAGGACGTCTCCCGCCTCGGGGACGTCTCCCACCTCAGGGAGGCCCTGCACGACGTCGTCGACCCGGAGCTCGGGATCAACATCGTCGATCTGGGCCTGGTCTACGGACTCAGCCTGGACCCCGACGGCACCGCCGTCCTGGACATGACCCTCACCTCCCCGGCCTGCCCCCTCAGCGACGTCCTGGAAGAGCAGATCCGCGCAGTGTTCGAGAGCCTGACCCCCGGCGTCAGGATCAACTGGGTCTGGATGCCGCCCTGGGGCCTGCAAATGATCACCACCGAGGGTCGGGAACAAATGCGCGCCCTGGGCTTCAACGTCTGACCACCCGTTCCCCCTGCTCCACCCGGGCCGACCAGAGCCGACGCGGGCCGACCCGGAACCCCGACAGGACGGTGACCAGACGGTGACGGACCGGCCAGGAACCACCGGCGGCGCCTCCCCCTGGCGGACCGTCGCGGTCCCGGCCGACCGCCTGCCCCGCTGGGTCGCCGGCTTCGCCCGCCACCACGGCGAAGCGCTCGCGGGAACCGCCGAGCCCGCCACCGGTTTTCTGCGGATCACGGCCCCCGACGGTGCGTTGGCCGTCCTCCGCCCGCCGACGGTCCCCGATCACGCTGCCCCCGATCACACGGCCGGCGATCACACGGCCGGTGAGGCGCTGACCGGTGAGGCGCTGACCGGCGCCGTGACGGCGCTCGCGGACGGCGTCCTGTCCGCCGGCACCGTCGGCGTCGTCCTGGTCCGCCGGGGCGGTTTCGCCGCAGCGGTCGTGGAGCGGGGCTCGCTGGCCGCGCACCGCGTGGGTTCCCGACACGTCCAGGGGAGGACCGCCGCCGGTGGCTGGTCCCAGCAGCGTTTCGCCCGTCGCCGTCGCAAACAGACCGACGAACTGGCCGACGCCGCCGTCCGGCTGGCTGCGGAGGTCCTGAGCCCTTGGTCCGGCCGACTGGACACCCTCGCGACGGGCGGAGACCGTCCTTTGGTCGAACAGGTCCTGGCGGATTCCTCGCTGTCCTTCCTGTCCGACCTGCCCCACCGACCTCACCTGGCCGTCGGTGACCCCAAGGGGACCCTGGTCCGCACCCTGCCGGCGCTCCTGTCCGCGGTCCGCATCGATCTGTGTCCCTGAGAACCGACCTGTGTCTCCGAGGACCGACCTGTGTCCCCGGGAACCCGGCCCCCCGGTCCGGTCGGGCGCGGCCTCAGTAGCGGTACGCCGCGACGGTGGACTGCAGTTCCGCGGACAGGGCCGCCATTTCCGTGGCGGCATCCCCGACCTCGTGAACCCCTGCGCCGGTGGCCTCGGCAGCCTGCCGGACCTTGTCGATGCCCTCGGTGATGCGGCTGACGTCGTCGGAGGCGTGCTCCAGGTCGGAGGCCATGCTGTTGGTCGTCGCGCTCTGTTCCTCCACGGCCGAGGCGATCGTGGTCTGGTAGGAGTCGATCTGGCCGATGACCTCGGTCACTCCGCTGATGGACTGGGCGGCGCCGCCCGCGTCCGTCTGGATGGCCTCCACGCGCTGCGAGATGTCGTCGGTGGCCCGGGAGGTCTCCTGCGCGAGGTCCTTGACCTCGTTGGCGACCACGGCGAAGCCCTTGCCCGCGTCTCCTGCCCTGGCGGCCTCGATGGTGGCGTTGAGAGCGAGCAGGTTGGTCTGCTCCGCGATCGCGTTGATGAGCTTGATGACGTTCCCGATCTCCATGGAGGAGGCGCCGAGCCGGGACATGATCTCGTCGGTGGCCCCGGCCACCGAGACGGCCTCGTTGGCCACCTGGGCCGCTTTCTGGGCGTTGGAGGCGATCTCCCGGATCGACGCGCCCATCTGCGTGGCCCCGCCGGCCACGGACTGGATCCCGGCCGCGACGTCGGTGGTCGCGGTGTGGATCCGGGTGACCTGGTCGGTGGTCTCCGAGGCCATCCCGCTCAGGTTGTGGCTGGAACTCTGCAACTGCGCGGCCCGCTGGGTCATGGCGCTGCTGCTGTCGACCATGGTTTTGACCATGGTCCGCATACGGTCGATGGCCCGGGTGAGCGCCTGGGCCATTTGTCCGAGTTCGTTGTTCTGGGCGACCTCGGCCCGGCGGGTCAGATCGCCGTCCGCCACCGCGGCCAGGACAGCTCGGATCTTGTCGAGCGGGTTCATGATCGAAGCTGCGGTCCGCAGCGCCAGACCCACGGCGGCCCCGACACAGATGATCAGAGCCGCGATGATGGTGAGCCGCGCATTGGAGTTGGTGTTGCGCATACGGTCGATGTGTCGTGTGGCTTGTTCCTCGGAGACCTTCCCGAGCTTGTCCAGGCTTTCCTGCGCGGACGCTATCGCCGGGTTGAGCTTCTCGGCGATGAAGGCCTGCGCCTGCGCCGCCTTGCCCTGGGCGATGAGTTCGTTGGTCTGCTCGCGGTATTCGTTGTAGGCGTTCCAGTTCTGGGAGAACGCCTCGATCTCCTTGCGCTGGTCGTCTCCGATGGCGCGGCTCTTGTAGATCTGGGTCGAATCGGTGACGATCTTGATGGCCTTGTCCAGCTCTTCCTGGTAGTACGACTTGCTCTTCTGGTCCGGGGCCGCGGACTTCGAACGTGCCGCCCAGCGCACGCGGTAGATGTTCTCCCCCAGGTTCGCAACGTCCTGGGACGGCTCGTAGCTCTCGGTGTAGATCTTTTCACCGTCACCGGAGACCTGCTGCAGCTCGACCAGTCCCAGGACCCCGATGATCACAGCGGCCAACGCCACGACGAACACCGTGGAGAGAATACTGGCCCGGACACTGAGCGATCTGCCCCGAAGGATCGGTGATCCCTGCGCCATGACTACTCCCCTGCTGAATCGTTGATGTCGAGTGGATTATCCGAAAACCCTGTTCCGTTCGTCGGGAAGCGGCACGTTCGACTTGAGTGCAAGGACTCATGTACGAGGAACGGGGTCACAGTCTGCGGGCGACCAGGCGTTCGATGATCCCCAGGGAGAAGCGGTCGCTCTGTTCGACGGCGAAGCCCAGGGCCCGGACCGCGAGCAGCGGGCGGCGACAGAAATGTTCCCCCGTCCGACGGACGCTCACCCTGTCCGCCAGGGCCTGGAGCACGTGCACCGGGGGAAGGGTCGAGGGCACGTGATCTGCCAGGAGCAGCAGCCCCCCGGGGCGCAGGACCCTCGCCATCTCGGCCAGGACCCGCCGGTCGTCCTGGACACAGCACAGGGAGAACGTGCACACGACGGTGTCGAACCGGGCGTCGGGGAAGGGCAGACCGTGCGCATCACCGAGGCGCAGATCGGCCCTGCGGCCGATCCGGTCGGCGCGGTGCCGTGCCAGCTCGAGCATCCGGGGGCTCCACTCCAGCCCGGTCAGCCGGACCCCGGGCGGGTAGTGGGGCAGATTGAGCCCGGTCCCCACCGCGACCTCCAGCGTCTCGCCCTCGGCCCGTCCGCACAGCCAGGGACGGGTGTCCCGGAACATGTGACGTTCGCTGAAGGCCACACAACCGTCGTACCCCCCGGCCTGACGGTCCCAGTACTTCCTCAGACGCTCCGGCCTCGACGCACGGTCCACGAAGAACACTCTACGAGCGACCGGACAGGACGGGTCTTCGATCAGGGGTCGTCGACGCCGCGGGCGGCCAGGGCCTCGCCGACGCGGTCGGCGTGACGGACCGTGCGGATGAGCAGGGGGACGGCGAAGGCCCGCAGGGACCGCTCGGCGCCGCGCGCCCGGCGGGCCTGCTGGACGTCCTGGGACAGTTCGAGGAGCACCGGGATGCTGCGGATCGTCAAGGACATGGTCAGTGCCGCCCGCTCGGGGTCGACCCCCAGACGGCGCAGGGGCCGCAGTCCCGACACCATGCAGTCCAGGAGTTCCTGGGTCCGGGTCGTCAGGGTCACCAGCGCGGCCAGCCCCACGCTCACCAGCAGGAAGCCCACGGCGAGGGCGGCCTGTCGCGGGCCGGACAACCAGATCTGGAAGGCCCCGACGAACACGGCGAACCACAGCAGGGGTCGCAACTGCGCGAGCATCGTCCGCAGGCCCACCCCCGACAGCAGGGTGAGCGCCGTCAGCGCGACGAAACCTCCGGTGACCACTTCGGCCGTTCGGAACACTCCCATGACCCCCAGCAGCACTCCCAGGACCGCGAGTTTGGTTCCCGCGCGCCTTCGGTGCAGCGGGGAGTTCCCCGGCACGTACAACCCCAGCAGCACGGCGATCAGTCCAGCAGCGCTCGGTAGGCGGCCAACGACTCGCTCACCGGGCCGTCCGCGACGACCAGGCCGTCCTCCAGGACGACGACCCGATCGAAGCCCGCCAACAGGTCCAGGTGGTGGGTCACCACGATCACCTGTTGTTCCAGACCCGCCAGCAGCCGGGCGACCGAACGTGCGTTGCGGGCGTCCAGGAGGGTCGTCGGCTCGTCGCACACGAGCACCTGCGGCTCGGTGACCAGGACCGACGTCAGCGCCAGCAGCTGTTTCTGGCCTCCGGAGAGCAGATGGGCCGGGTGGTCGGCGTGCCCGGCCAGACCGAACCGGTCCAGGGCCGCCATGACCCTCTCGCGTTTCTCCCTCGCGTTCAGGCCGCTGCGGCGCAGGGAGAACGCGACGTCCTCCGCCACGGTCGGCATCACGATCTGGGCATCGGGGTCGGTGAACACGAAGCCCACCCGACGGCGGATCCGCGCTCCCTGTTCCCGCGTGTCCAGGCCGTCCACGACCACCCGGCCCGCCGTGGGCAGCACGAGCCCATTGATCATCCGAGCCAGGGTGGACTTGCCGGACCCGTTCGCACCCACCAGCCCGATCCTGGTCTCGGTGAGGGTCAGATCGACGTCGCGCAGCACGACCCGTTCCCCGTAGCTGTGACCCACACCGTCCAGACGGATCGTCGTCATTCTCATCCCACCCGTTCCACGAGCACCGCCACGCCCTGACCCCCGCCGATGGCGCAGGTCGCCACCCCGAATCTGCCACTGCCCCCGTCCGCCGCCGACCCGCCCCCGTCCGCCGCGTGCGCTCCTCGACCCGTCGGGGGCCGTCCTGCACGGACCAGCCGTGAGAACAGGCGTACGACGAGCAGCGCGCCCGAGGCTCCCCAGGGATGCCCGAGGGCGATCGCGCCGCCGTCGGGGCACACCCGGTCGGCGTCCGCGCCCAACGGGTCCAGGCCCAGGGCGTCCGTGAAGGCCAGAACCTGCGCGGCGAAGGCCTCTGTGATTTCGAACACCTCGATGTCCTGAACCCCCAGACCAGTGCGACGCAGCAGCTCCTGCACGGCCGCCGGTGCCCCCAGACCGGGCAGGGCGGGGTCGACCCCCGCTACGGCCGTCGCGATCACTCTCAGCCCCGGCAGGGAGTGCCGGGCCCGGAAGTCCTCCCGGACCAGGGCCACGGCGCCCGCGCCATCGTTGATCCCGCAGGAATTGCCGGCCGTCACCGTACCGCCGACCGTGAAGGCCGGACGGAAACGCGCCAGGGTCCTCTCCTGCAGGCCCGACCGGGGCCGGGGGTCGGCCCTCGTGTCAGAACCGGCCGGGACCACGAGCTCCGCGTCGAAGGTCCCCGATCGCCGGGCGGCCACGGCCCTGGCGTGGGAGCGGGCGGCGTAGGCATCCTGTCTGTCCCGGGGGATCCGGCACCGGGCCGCCAGGTCGTCCGCGGCGCTGCCCATCTCGGGATCGGCGAACCCCTCGGGGGCGAAGGGTGCTCGATCGTACGGTGCGGCCGGGGACCCGGGGGCCGGGCGGTGCAGGCGCAGCGGGGCCGTGCTCGCGCTCTCGACGCCGCCCGCGAGGACGATCTGCGCGCTCCCGCAGGCCACCAGGGCAGCTCCCAGCCGGATAGCCTCCAGTCCAGAACCGCACTGCCGGTCGACCGTCACGGCGGGCACCTCGTGGCCCAGCCCTCCGGCGAGGACGGCGACCCGTGCCACGTCCCCGCCCGGTCCGCAGCAGTTGCCCAGCACGACGTCGTCGATCCGGTCCTGCCCGGTCAGGGACCGCAGCTCCTCCCGGAGGGCCGCGAGAACGGCCCCCCCGAGCCCGGCGGCGTCCGGGCCGGGGGACGCCCGCAGGGAAGCGGTGATCGGTGTGCGGCGGGCCAGCACGACGACCGGTCCGGTGGGACCCTGGCCGGGGCATCTTCCGGGGACGGCGCTCACGCCGGCTCCCGCCGACAGGCTTCGGACAACGGTTCGACGGCGGGCCGGTCCCGGTCGAACCTGTCCCGGTCGAACAGGAGGGAGACCCGCCTCAGGTCGGGCTTGCCGCCGGGAGTCCTGGGCAGGTCGTCCACCAGCAGGTAGCGCAGGGGACGGGCGGGAGCGGGCAGTCGCAGCCTGGCGGTGGCCCGCAGCCGGTCACGGGGATCGGCCCCGGGCAGGGGCCGGACGGCGGCCGCGAGCACCTGCCCCAGACGCGGGTGGGGTACGGCCAGGCACAGCAGCTCCGCGACTCCCTCGACCCCGGCCAGCTCCGCCTCGACGTCGGCCAACAGGACGGTGTGGCCGCCGACCCCGGCCGTCCTCTCCCCTCGTCCGAGGACCTCCAGGGCACCGGCGGGCGTGAACCGGCCCCGGTCGCCGACCGTGGCCCAGCCGTCGTGCACCCGCAACGGGCCGCCGCGCAGGGGATCGAGGTACCCCTCGGCGAGGTGGGCCGATCGGACCTCGACCAGGCCCCGTTCCACCCGGACGTCGACCCCGGGGAAGGCCCGCAGCCCGCGGCCGTCGGCGTCGGCCGCCACGAAGGACAGTTCCGCGGCCCCGTAGTACTCCACGACCTCCACGCCCCGGTCCCGCAGGGCCGTGCGCAGGGAGGGGCTCAGGCCCGCGCCGCCGACGACGGCCGACCGCAGTCGGCCGAGCAGGCCCTGGTCACGGGCTGCGAGGATTTCCGGCAGGAGCCCCGGCACACAGTGCAGGACCGTGGCCTCGGCCACCCGCCGGCCCGCGGCCGCGGCACCGCGCCATCGGCCCGAGGCCAGGACGGGCACGGCACAGCTCACCGCGTGCCTGACCGCGAACAACGTCAGGGTCGAAGACATCTCCCCGGGGGCCCAGACGAGATCCTGCCGCCCCAGCCCCGTCAGGGCACTGAAGGAGGCGTGGCTGTCGTCCCACGATCGTGCGGTCCGCACGACGGCCCGGGGGCTTCTGGTGGTTCCGGAGGTCGGCAGTACCAGCCACGGACCGGCGCCGGCCGTGGACAGCTCCTCGGCTGCGCGCAGGGACCGGGTCCTTGCCTGCGGGGACCAGGATCCGGGACACACGACCGGGACGGCCCCGGCGATCTCCGCGGCGACGAGGTGAACGAGCGCGGTCCGCGGCTCGGTGGTGTCCACGGCCAGGGACCCGGCGCCCCCGGGGTCCCGGGTAGCTCCGGTTGCCGTGGTAGCTCCGGTTGCCGTGGTCGACCCCATCGCCGTGGTCGCCCCGTGCGTCGCCGCAGCCGCGGTCGCCAGGGCCAGGAGATCCCCTGCCAGGAGATCCTGCGACTCGGCTCTGCCGGTCCCGTCCGTCGTGGCGGGACCGTCCGCGAGGTGCAGGACCGTCGTGGCGGGACCCGTGGCCCGCAGAACGGCCCGCAGCCCGGCCAGGAGAGCCGGTTCGGGGGGCGGGTCGGCCGCTGAGGGGCCGCCCCGGCTGTTCCCCGGGCGGCGGTCCGCGGCGTTCGAGGGGCTCAGCCGGCCACCGAGTCCCGATCGCGGCGGACCCGGTGCTGCACAGGCATGGCCGTGGGGTAGCCACGCAAAAGACCCCCGGCGATGACCGTCGTGACAGCCACCTTGATCAAGTCTCCGGGCAGGTAGACGATCGACGCGGCCCAGGCCGCCGACAGCGACAGGTCGGTGGCAGCCCAGGACATCCACGGCACACCGAAGGCGTAGACCACGGCGATCCCACCGACGAGGTTCGCCAGCGCCACCCAGCCCAGGCCGAACCGCGAGGGGCGGTGCTCCACGAGCCACCCGATGACGGCCGCGCCGACGAGCCACCCGACGAGGAACCCGCCGGTCGGACCCGTGAACATCGACAGGCCGCCCCGTCCGCCCGCCAGCAGGGGCAGGCCGGCGGCGACGAGGGCGAGGAAGGTGAGCACGGCCAGGGGCGCGCGCCTGGCCCCGAGCACGCTGCCCGTGAGCATGACCCCGAGGGTCTGCAGGGTGATCGGGGCGCTGAGCCCGGACACGGAGATGTAGCCGGGGGCTCCCAGCACGGCGACGAGAGCGGCGAACACCGCGACGAGAGCAAGATCATGTGTAGCGAGGGGGGTCCTGCGCACGGGTTGTGGCCCTTCCGCTGTGTCGTCGGGTGCTGCGCTGTCGTCGGAGGCAAGCCGTCGTCGGGTGGGGCTGTCGTCGGGTCGGGCTGTCGTCGGGTGGCCGGCCGGGCGGGTCATTCATCGGCCTGGTCAGCAGAGTACCCAGGGACGCCCGGCCCCGGCGACGCCTTCGGTCACCTGTGGACGGTTCCTTGTCATGACATAGTGTGCTGTTCTCCCGACGCGGACCGGGCCGTTCCTCGCCCGTTCCCGTCCACAGACGGCACAACTCGGTTCCGGGCGCCTCTCGGCCGACCGTAGAATTGCCGACGTCGTGCGGGCCACCGCGCGGTGAGCGTGACAGAACCACCGCTCCGACCAGCGAGAACCATCACCGATCAGCACCGCGCGCAACCAGTACCGTGCAACCAGCACCGCGCGCGAAACCAGTACCGCGCGGCGAGTACCGCACCGGCAGCTTTCCACCGGGTCCTTCGGTCCCGGTCGGCCCCGTTGGCGCAAGGCCCGTGGCGCTGCCGCCCGACGTCGGCACAGGGCAGTGCCTCTCGTGGTCCGAGGAAGCGGTCGTCGGCGCGGCCGTGTCCGACCGGTCACATCCGTTCCCTTCGTCTTGTCCAGGAGTTCTCACACGATGATCGTTGCTCAGGGGGTCGAGCTCCGCGCCGGGGCACGAGTGCTGCTGGAGAACGCCACCTTCCGGGTCGGAACGGGGGACAGGATCGGGCTCGTCGGGCGCAACGGCGCGGGCAAGACCACCCTCACGCGGGTCCTGGCCGGTGAGGCCCTGCCCGCCACGGGCACGGTCACCCGCGGAGGGGGGATCGGCTACCTGCCCCAGGATCCCCGGACCGGCGACCTCCACATGCTGGCCAGGGACCGGGTCCTGTCCGCCCGGGGGCTGGACGAGATCGTCCGCAGACTCCGGGAGGCCGAGAAAGGCATGGCCAGCGGGGACGAGCGCACCCGCCAAGCCGCCATGGCCCGGTACTCGCGCCAGGACGCCGAGTTCCTCGCGCGCGGGGGCTACTCGGCCGAGAGCGAGTCGGCCACGATCTGTTCCAGCCTCGGGTTGCCCGAACGGGTCCTCGAACAGCCCCTGGGCACTCTCTCCGGCGGCCAGCGGCGGCGGGTCGAACTGGCCAGGATCCTGTTCTCCGGGTCGGACACCCTTCTGCTGGACGAGCCCACCAACCACCTGGACGCCGATTCCGTCATCTGGCTGCGCGACTTCCTGAGGGTCTGGGCCGGCGGACTCGTGGTGATCAGCCACGACGTCGAACTGCTCCGCCTCACCGTCAACCGGGTCTTCCACCTGGACGCCAACCGGTCGGTCCTGGACATCTACAACACGGGGTGGACGACCTACCTCGAACAGCGGGAGACGGACGAGCGCCGTCGCCGCCGCGAACGGGCCAACGCCGAGAAGAAGGCCTCCGTCCTGATGGCCCAGGCGAACCGGATGAGGGCCAAGGCGACCAAGGCCGTGGCCGCCCAGAACATGGAGCGGCGCGCCGAGCGGCTGTTGGCGGGTCTTGAGGCCGAACGTCGCCAGGACAAGGTGGCCAAGCTCCGTTTCCCGGATCCGGTCCCCTGCGGCAGGACTCCGCTGAGCGCCCGAGGGCTGTCCAAGACCTACGGCAGTCAGGAAGTTTTCACCGGGGTGGACCTCGCGATCGACCGAGGCAGCCGCGTTGTCGTGCTTGGCCTGAACGGTGCGGGCAAGACCACACTCCTGAGGCTCCTGTCCGGTCTGGAGCGTCCGGACAGTGGAGAAGTGGCGCATGGTCACGGATTGCGACTAGGTTATTACGCGCAGGAGCACGAGACCCTGGACGTGGACCGGACGGTGCTGGAGAATCTCCGTTCGGCCGCTCCTGATCTCGGCGACACGCAGGTGCGTACCGTCCTTGGATCTTTCCTCTTTTCGGGTGAGGATGCTGACAAGTCGGCAGGAGTACTGTCCGGAGGTGAAAAGACCCGGCTCGCCTTGGCAACACTCGTGGTGTCCGGAGCCAACGTGCTGTTGCTGGACGAACCGACCAACAACCTGGATCCAGCCAGCCGGGAGGAGGTCCTCGGTGCGCTGCACCGCTACGCCGGGGCTGTGGTCCTGGTCACACACGACGAGGGGGCGGTGGCGGCCTTGGCCCCGGAAAGGGTTGTTCTGCTCCCCGATGGTGATGAGGATCTCTGGAACGCGGACTATCTTGAACTCGTGTCGTTGGCCTGACCGGTCGATCGACGCAACCGGGCGGCCAGTCCGGACGAACATATGGACGGCTGAGGCACGGCGTGGCAACGTCCCACCCCGAGCAACATCGTTCAGACTCGAAACCAACAACCAGCGGTCAAGGCGTTCTCGCAGGTCGTGCCGTCTCTGGAGTGGCCGTTGCGTATCGTCCGCCGGACCATGGTCGGGCACGGACATCGTCGAGGAGGATCAGTGACCGACACCGTGAAGAAGGGCGCCCGGATCACCGGAGCGGACCGGGCCAAGCTCGCCGGAGAGCTCACCAAGAAGTACACCCAGGGTGCCAGCATCCGGGCGCTCGCCGAGGAGACGGGACGCTCCTACGGCTTCGTCCACCGCATCCTCACCGAGAACGAGGTTTCCTTGCGCAGTAGGGGCGGAGCAACCCGCGGGAAGTCCAAGGGCTGAACAAGCCCGGTCCTTCCCTGTCCGGCCGAGCAGAGTTCGTCGGCGTCCGAGGCCACCCCCCGGACGCCGACGAACCGTTCGAACACGTCGAAGGCCCAACACGCCGAAGGCCCACTGGCGGCCTTCCCTCTTGCTGCCGGATCTCAGCCTGCGCAGCACCGAACAAACTTCTGAACACCGAACCTGCCGGGTGCCCGTGTCCCGGTGGGGGCCGGTGGACAGCACACGGAAAACGAGAAGATGTCGGGGCACCAGGCCTGGTCGACCGTGAGGTCCTTCTCCCGGGATCCCCGGGTCGCGCAGCAGAAACTGGCTGTGGGCACGTGGCGAAGGGTGTTCGGCTGTGCCCGACCGTACCGGGCCCAAGTGATCGTCTTCCTGGGCCTGGTCGTCCTGAGTTCCGTGCTCATGGTCCTGACCCCCCTGCTGCTCCGACAGCTCATCGATGAGGGCGTCACCCCCGGCGACCGTGACCTCGTGGTCCGGCTGTCCCTGTCGGTGGCGGGCATCGCCGTCCTGGACGCCGTCCTCGTGCTGATCCAGCGCTGGCTCTCTGCCCGCATCGGCGAGGGCCTGATCTACGACCTGCGCACCCAGGTGTTCGACCATGTCCTGCACCAGCCCATCGCCTTCTTCACGCGGGCCCGGACCGGGGCCTTGGTCTCCCGGCTCAATACGGATGTCGTGGGAGCCCAGAGGGCCTTCACCTCGACGCTGTCCGGGGTCGTCTCGAACATCGTCTCCGTCGTGCTCGTGGTCGTGGCGATGCTCGTGTTGTCGTGGCAGGTGACTTTGGGCGCTCTGCTGCTGGTCCCGGTGTTCCTGCTGCCGGCCCGGTGGGTCGGGGGCCATCTGCAGCGCCTCACGCGTGACCAGATGAACCTGAACGCCGAACTGGGCACACGGATGACCGAGCGGTTCGACGTGGCCGGGGCTCTGCTGGTCAAACTGTTCGCAACCCCGGCCAGGGAGAGCGCTGAGTACCGCCAAAGGGCTGGGCAGGTCCGTGACGTCGGCATTCGTATCGCCATGGGCAACCGCTTCTTCCTCACGGCCCTCACCCTGGTCGCTTCCCTGGCCACAGCCCTCGTGTACGGGGCAGGGGGCCTGCTCGCGATCGAGGGATCCCTGACCATCGGAACCCTTCTGGCTCTGGCGGCCCTGCTCGGGCGCCTCTACGGTCCCCTGACCGCGCTGTCGAACGTGCGGGTCGACGTCATGACAGCCCTCGTCAGTTTCGAACGGGTATTCGAACTGATGGATCTGCGTCCGGGGATCGTGGAGAGCCCGGACGCCCGGGATCTGCCCGAGGGCCCCCTGGACATCGAGCTGGAGGATGTCCACTTCACTTTCCCGAGCGCGCAGGAGGTCTGCCCGGCCTCCCTGGACCCCCGGACCGAACCGGACCCCCGGACCGAACCGGCGACGCGCCACGGCGAAGAGGTTCTCCACGGGATCTGCCTGAGGGTCGAGCCCGGGCAACTCGTCGCGCTCGTCGGACCGAGCGGCGGCGGCAAGACCACCCTGACCCATCTGGTCAGCAGACTCTACGATCCGACGTCCGGGGCCGTCCGGTTGGGCGGGATCGACCTGCGCTCGGCCACCCTGGGATCCCTGCGGGCCGCAGTGGGCATGGTCACCCAGGACGCCCATCTCTTCCACGACACCATCCGCGCGAACCTCGCCTACGCCGATCCGGGAGCCGACGAGAACCGGATGATCCAGGCCCTGCGGGCCTCGCTGATCTGGGATCTGGTCGAGAGCCTTCCCGACGGCCTGGACACTGTCGTCGGGGACAGGGGACACCGCCTGTCGGGAGGGGAGAAACAACGGATCGCCCTGGCCCGCCTGCTCCTCAAGGCACCGCCCGTCGTCGTGCTCGACGAGGCCACGGCCCACCTGGACTCCGGTTCGGAGGCCGCCGTCCAGCAGGCCCTCGACCACGCCCTGGCGGGACGCACGGCCCTGGTCATCGCCCACCGCCTGTCCACGGTGCGGGCCGCGGACAGGATCCTCGTGGTGGACGGCGGGCGGATCGTCGAAAGCGGCCGACACGCCGAACTTCTGGCCCGCGCAGGTCTGTACGCAAGGCTGCACCGGACACAGTTCTCCGTGGGATCGGACTGACGTCCGGGGAAGCCTGATCGGGAAGACCGTTCCGTCCGCCCGGTCACAGGCGGCGGGCCGACCCGCCGTCCACGACCAGGGCGCTGCCCGTCACGTAGCTGGCGGCGGGGGAGAGCAGGAAGACCGCGGGGCGGGCGAGTTCGAGAAGCTCCCCCCGACGGCGCAGCGGCGCCAGGACCTCCCGCTCCTGGGACTCGAACTGATCGGAGCCGTCGGAGGAGGCCGCGTTCTGCCGGGGACTCCCCGGCAGAACGGAATTGATACGAATGTTCCGCGGACCGAGTTCGTCCGCGAGGCTCTTGGCCGTCATGGCCAGGGCGGGGGCGAGCCCGTTGGCCAGCGCCCTGCCCGGGATCGGCTCGTGCACCGACGGCGAGAGGACAATGGCGATCGAAGCTCCTTCGAGGGAGGCGTGCGTCCCGATGGCCCGGCACAGCCGCAGGGGCCCGAGGAAGGCGGACTCGAAGGACAGCCGCCAGGTGCCGTCGTCGACGTTCATCGTCGTTCCGTCGTCGAGGTCCTCCATCGTGATGAGAGCGCCGTCGATCCGCCCGTACCGGGCCACGGCCGCCGCGACGAGACAGGTCTCCAGGCCGGGATCGGAAATGTCGCCGGGCAGGGCTATGGCGCGTTCCGGTCCGCCCAGATGGGCTGCCGTGGCCTTCAGTTCCTCGCTCTGGGGGGCCGTGAGGACAAGCCTCGCTCCCTCGCCGACGAGTTGCTCCGCGCAGGCTCTGCCCACGCCTCCTGCGGCCCGGGTCACGACGTAGACCCGGTCGCTCAGTCCCAGATCCATGGCCACCTCGCTCCGATCCCCGATCGGTGCGCAGGAGCGATCCGTGAGTCCGTTCCCTGGCTTCGCCCGGCCGGTCGCCCGGTCGGGCCTCCCCGCCCGTCACGGATCCCCGGGACAGGGCCCCGGAGACGTCCGGCAAGGAGAGGGGTGTGCACCTGAGACGTATCGGAACGGCGCTCCCCGTCCTTGAGCGCCGGCCGGCCACAGCTGTTCCGCCAGTCACTGTTCCGCCAGCCACGAATCTGAGTCACGGATCAGTATGCGGACCAGGGGGGACCCGGGAGGCGATTGCCCGAAGAGTTGTCCTTGAATACCGAGAGTCACAAAACTGGGACGGATCCGCAGGATGAAGTGGACGGAAACGGTGGATACGTCCTGAGAAAAAGGGACGCCGGGCGGCCACGGGGGATGCCGCCCGGCGTCCAGAGGCGCGTCCCGACGGGGGATGCAGAACGCGCTTTCCCAGTATGACACGCTCTGATGTAAACGAAAGTCCAGCCTCCACGAGCGTCTCCCCGATCCCCGGAGGACCACTCGTTCGGTGGAACGATCCCCCGAAAACCGTCACAGGTCGGGTAGGGAACGCCACGGACGTCCCCTACCCGTTCGGGGGCACCCCACGTTCTTGTCGGATCCACCAGGACAGGGGCCGGTGTTCTGGTAGGACAGCCCTGGGCGTGCCACTGTCGGGCGGCTACGGTCGTGGCACCGCCACGGACAAGGCGAAACGGTACGACTCGTCGATAGGAGAACGGATGTCCCGCAGTGTGCTCGTCACGGGAGGCAACCGAGGCATCGGGCTGGCGATCGCCAGGGCCCTGGCCCGGGACGGAGATGCCGTGGCCGTCACCCACCGCTCCGGACCTGCGCCCGAGGGCCTGTTCGCAGTCACCTGTGACGTCACGGACACGACAGCCGTGGAGGCGGCCTTCGCGGCCGTCGAGAAGCACCAGGGCCCGGTCGAGGTCCTCGTGGCCAACGCCGGCATCACCAGGGACCAGCTGTTGCTGCGCATGAGCGACGAGGACTTCGACGCCGTCGTGGACACCAACCTCGCAGGGGCCTTCCGCTGCGCGCGCCGCGCCGTGAAAGGCATGATCCGTATGCGGCGGGGTCGGATCGTCCTGATCTCCAGCGTCGTGGGCCACATGGGCAGCGCCGGACAGGTCAACTACGGTGCGAGCAAGGCGGGACTGACCGGCATCGCCCGATCGATCAGTCGTGAGCTCGGTGGACGCGGAATCACCGCCAACGTCGTGGCCCCGGGCTTCGTCGAGACCGACATGACCGCCGGGTTGCCCCAGGAGCGCAAGGACGCCTATCTCGCGGCCATCCCGGCGGGCAGGTTCGCCCAACCGGACGAGGTCGCGCAGGCCGTCCGCTTCCTCGCCTCCCAGCAGGCCTCCTACATCACCGGAGCCGTCCTGCCGGTGGACGGCGGCCTCGGTATGGGACTGTAGGCGGCCGGCATGGGACTGTAGGCGGCCGGCATGGGACTGTAGGCGGCCGGC
>JAUPKJ010000277.1 GCA_030837505.1 Actinomycetota bacterium | reverse complement strand
CGGGGGGGATCTGGAGGCTGTGAGTGTGCACAGTGCGTTGTTGGCGTGTCGGGTGGTGCTGGGGGCTCGGATCGCGGTGGTGATTCAGGGGCCGGGGAATTTGGGGACGGGGACGCGGTGGGGGTTCTCGGGGGTGGCGGTCGGGGAGGCTGTGAATGCGGGGTCGGGGTTGGGGGGGCGGCCGGTGGGGGTGTTGCGGTTGTCGCAGGCCGATGGGCGGGCGCGGCATCGGGGGGTGTCTCATCACAGTTTGACTGCTTATGGTCGGGTGGCTCTGCGGGCGGCGGATCTGGTGCTGCCGGAGTTGCCGGGGCCTTTCGGGCAGATGGTGCGGGAGCAGGCGCGGGCGATCGCGGCGCCGTCCACGCCGCATCGGTTGGTCCCGGTGTCGGTGGAGGGGTTGTTCGAGGCGTTGGAGGGTTGTCCGGTGCGGTTGTCGACGATGGGCCGGGGGTTGCGGGAGGATCCGGCGGCGTTCTTGGCGGCGGCCGCCGCGGGGCGGTGGGCGGCGCGGTTGCTGACGGAGCCGGGCTGACGGAGCCGGGCTGAGGGGGGCCGGGTTGAGGGGGCGGGGTTTTCGGCGGGGAGGGGTCAGTCGATGTCGAGGAGGTCGATGACGAAGACGAGGGTGTGGGGGCCCTCGACGTGGACCTCCGGGCGGCCCGGCGTGCCGAAGCCGTCCCGGGGGGGCACCACCAGCAGGAGTTGGCTGCCCACGCGGTGGCCGGGCAGGCTGCGTTCCCAGCCCGCGATGATGTCGCCGGTGCCGACGGTGAAGGTGTCGGGGTGGCCGCGGTCCCAGGAGGAGTCGAAGCGGCGGCCGTCGTCCCAGAGGACCCCGGTGTAGTGGACGGTGACGGCGTGTCCGGCGCGGACGGTCGGGCCGGTGCCTTCGATGAGGGGCTGGGACAGCAGGGTCCGGGGGGCCGGCCGGGAGGGGACGGTGATGGTGGGTCTGCCGCTGGGGCCGCGGGTGACGGTGGGCAGGCCCGGTCGGGCCGGGAGGAGGTTTCCCGTGGCCCGGGTGAGGGGGCTGTGGGCTCTCAGGACGTCCACGACGAACACGAGGGTGTCGGCGGGGTCGATGCCGTGGGTGGTCGAGCCGCGCAGGCCGAAGCCTTCCGCGGGGGGGACGGCCACGAGGACCCGTGAGCCCACGCGGGTGCCGAGCAGCCCGGTGATCAGTCCGGGCAGGTTCTGTTCCGGGTCCAGCAGCAGGGTGCGCGGGGTGTCGTCCCAGGAGTCGTCGAACTGGCGGCCGGTGGAGCCGTTGGTCCCCACGTAGCGCACGTCGACTCGTTGGCCGGCGGCCACGGGGTTGCCGGTGCCGGCGTGCAGGACGCGGCGGCGGGTGGTGGTCACCGAGAACGGGGTGGGCGGTCGCAGGGTGGGTTCGGTCCCGTTCCCGGTTCCTGCGATGACCTGCACGCAGGTGAGGTCCTCGCAGGGGCCGTCGGTGACGGCGGGGGCGCTGAGGCCGACGGTGCAGGCCGACAGGCCCAGGACCGTTCCGAGCAGCGCCGGGGCGGTCCGGGGGGCGGTCCGGGGGGCGGTCGGGGGGCGGGTCACGGACGGGCCTTCTGTCGCCGGGCGGTGGGGGCGGGGCTGCCGGGGCCGGTGCCCGGGGCAGGGCACCGTGCCGGTCACATGCTCTGGATGAGTCGTTCGACTCTCTCGTCCACCGAGCGGAAGGGGTCCTTGCACAGGACGGTGCGCTGGGCCTGGTCGTTGAGTTTCAGGTGCACCCAGTCGACGGTGAAGTCGCGGCGTCGTTCCTGGGCCCGGCGCACGAAATCTCCGCGCAGTTTGGCCCTGGTGGTCTGCGGGGGGACCGCGGTGGCCTCGCAGACCTCGATGTCGGAGGCGACCCGTTCGACCAGGCCGCGGCGGGCCAGGAGGTGGTGCAGGCCGCGGTCGCGGTGGATGTCGTGGTAGGCGAGGTCGAGGCGGGCCTCGCGGGGACTGGACAGGGGCAGGTCGTGTTTGGCCCGGTAGCGTTCGATCAGTCGGTGTTTGATGGCCCAGTCGATCTCGCGGTCCACCAGGGACAGGTCCTGGGAACCGATCGCGCGCAGTCCGCGTTCCCACAGGTCCAGGACTTGTTTGACGGTGTCGGTGTCCGGGCCCTGCGCGTCGACGAAGTCCTTGGCCCGGGACAGGTACTCCTCCTGGATCTCCAGGGCGGTGGCCTCGCGGCCGTTGGCGAGTTTCACGGGGCGCCGACCGGTCAGGTCGTGGCTGACCTCGCGGATCGCGCGGATCGGGTTCTCCAGCGAGTGGTCCCGGAGCGGTATGCCGGCCTCGATCATCCGCAGGACCAGTTCCGTGGCGCCCAGTTTGAGCATCGTGGTCGTCTCGGACATGGTCGAGTCACCCACGATCACGTGCAGGCGGCGGAAGCGCTCGGCGTCGGCGTGGGGTTCGTCGCGGGTGTTGATGATCGGTCGGGAGCGGGTCGTGGCGCTGGAGACCCCTTCCCAGATGTGGTCGGCCCGCTGCGACAGGCAGTACACGGCCCCGCGGGGGGTCTGGAGGACCTTGCCGGCCCCGACGATGAGCTGGCGGGTCACGAGGAAGGGGATGAGGATGTCCGACAGGCGTGCGAACTCCCCGTGGCGACTGACGAGGTAGTTCTCGTGGCAGCCGTAGGAGTTGCCCGCCGAGTCGGTGTTGTTCTTGAACAGGAAGACCTCGCCGTCGATGCCTTCCTCGTGCAGGCGGCGCTCGGCGTCGACGAGCAGGCCCTCCAGGATCCGCTCCCCCGCCCGGTCGTGGACGACGAGCTGACGGATGTCGTCGCACTCCGGGGTGGCGTACTCGGGGTGGGAGCCGACGTCCAGGTACAGGCGGGCGCCGTTGCGCAGGAACACGTTGCTGGAGCGTCCCCAGGAGACGACCTTGCGGAACAGGTACCGGGCCACTTCGTCGGGCGACAGTTTGCGCTGGCCCTCGAAGGCACACGTGACGCCGAACTCCGTCTCCAGACCGAAGATCCGACGCTCCATCCCTCCACTGTAGGTGCCCCGGGGCTCGGGGGCACCGGGGGAATTACACGGAACGCGTTCTGTCACAGGGGAAGTCGCCGTTCCCTTCAGTTCTCGGGGTCGTCCGAACCGCCGTCGTGCTCGGTCTTCCCCTCCCGGTCCTCGTTCCCGGTGCTGTCCTGTTGCCCGGTGCTGTCCTGGTTCCCGGTGAGGGTGTCGTGCAGGCCGGCCCTGTTCTCGTCGACGGGGGGAACGTCGCTGGTGGGGTCCTGCGGGGACAGGAGCCGTTCCAGCAGGGGACCGGCCAGGCGGCGGAAGGCCCGCCGGGGCCGGTGCCGGTCCAGGATCGCGATCTCCAGCTGCTCCGCTCCCCCGGGGTGCTCCGGCCCCGGGGAGGCCGACCCGGCGGCGTCGGGGGTGAGCTGTTCTGCGGCCAGGGTGAGGGCCGCCGACAGGGACAGGCCCGGTTCCCAGCGTTCGGTCAGGCCCGCCGTGATCTGCTCGGCCTGGCCGCCCATGGCCACGAAACCGCGTTCGTCGGCCACGGAACCGTCGTAGGTGAGGCGGTAGATCTGGTCCTCGTCGGGGGACTTGCCGACCTCTGCCACGACGATCTCGACCTCCATCGGCTTGGACTCCGTGGTGAAGACCGTGCCGAGGGTCTGGGCGTAGGCGTTGGCCAGGCCGCGGGCGGTGACGTCGCGGCGGTCGTAGGAGTAGCCGCGCAGGTCGGCGTAGCGGATGCCCGCGACCCGGAGGTTCTCGAACTCGTTGTACTTGCCGACGGCGGCGAAGGCGATCCGGTCGTAGACCTCGCTGACCTTGTGCAGGGCCCGGGAGGGGTTGCCCGCCACGAAGGCGATGCCCCCCTCGTAGCCCAGCACCACCACGGGTCGTCCGCGGGCGATGTTGCGTCGCGCGTAGTCCGCCCGGTCCTTCATGAGCTGTTCGGGCGAGACGTAGAACGGCATGGTCATCGGCGGTTCTCCAGGGGTCCGGACCGGCCGGGGACGGTCGACCCCGGTGCCTCGCGCAGTCGGGTGGCCGCCGCGGCGAGCTGCTCCTCACCGATCCGGCGGTACCCCAGGGTCGTGACCTGCGCCACGAGCGGATAAATGTTGCGCTGCCGGTCCGGGCCGCCCGTGGCCGAGTCGTCCTCCGCGGCGTCCTGCAGGGCCTCCATGGCGACCAGGACGGCTTCGTCCAGGGACAGCCCGGGCCGCCAGCGTTTCTTCAAGGACCCTCTGGCGAAGACCGATCCGGATCCGATGCTGTGGTGGTCGCGTTCCTCGTAGCGGCCCCCCGTGACGTCGTAGGTGAAGATCCGGCCGGTCTGCCGGTCCAGGTCGTACCCGGCGAAGACCGGGACGACGGCCAACCCCTGCATGGCCAGGCCCATGTTGCCGCGCAGCATGGTCGACAGGCGGTTGGCCTTGCCGTCCAGGGACAGCAGGGCGCCCTCGATCTTCTCGTAGTGCTCCAGCTCCACCTGGAACAGGCGGACGAGTTCCACGGCGATGCCCGCGGTGCCCGCGATGCCCACGCAGGAGTAGTCGTCGGCCGGGTAGACCTTCTCGATCTCCCGGTGGGAGATGTAGTTGCCCATGGTGGCGCGCCGGTCCCCGGCCATGAGCACGCCGTCGTCGAACTCCAGGGCGACGATCGTGGTGCCGTGGGGGGTCTCGGGCATCCGCCCTGCCGGCAGGGGGCTGCTGCCCGGCAGGAGATCTGCGCGCTGCTGGGTGAGGAACTCGGTGAAGGACGACGAACCCGGCGTGAGGAACGCGGACGGCAGCCGCCCCGAGGCGGAATCTGATCGGGCAACGGTCACGAACGTGACCCTATCGGAGCTCCGGGGCGTGTGACCGGTTCCGTGACGGTTCCGTGCCGGCCCTCGGCAGCCGGGCGCCCCGCCCGCCGGCCGCGGGCCCGGGGCCTCACTGCCCGCCCTTCTGCACGAAGCCCTTCACGAATTCCTCGGCGTTGCTCTCCAGCACGTCGTCGATCTCGTCGAGGAGGGCGTCGACCTCGTCGTCCTGCGCGTGGGCCTTGGGGGCTGCGGGGACCGGGGCCTCTTCGGCATCGTCCTGGCGAGGGCGGGGTCGCTGCTGTTCCTGACCGGGCATCTGGTCCTCCTCGTAGCCTGCGGGCGAGCGCCCGGTCGGCCCTGCGCCGCGGGCCCGGTGGGGCCCGGGCCTGCCCGGTCGGCTCACCCGACGTGTCGGCCGGACGCGGTCGGGCGCATCCGAGTCGTATAGACAGATCTTAGGGTCTGTTTCGGAATTCTGTCGGTGCTGTGCGTGGTCCGGTTGAGTGCTCTGGAAGGCCGCAGGAGGGGCCGATAGTGGTTCCTATCGGCCCCGACGAGAACGCCCCGGAGCGCCGACCGGGCCGGGCACAGCACCGGGCAGGAGTTGGCGAAACAGACCCTAGAGCCGCTCGGGGACGTTTGGGGGGTCGCGCAGCCCGGCGGCGGACCCGGGACGGGCGGGGAGGTCGCCGCGCAGCAGTTCGGCTGCCGGGCCGTCAGGTCCCCGACAGCTCCCGGACCAGGTCCACGGCCGTGGGGCAGCGGTCCAGCAGGTCGCCGACGTGTTCGCGGGTGCCCCGCAGGGGGTCGAGGGTCGGCACGCGCTGGAGCGCTCCCTTGCCGGGGACGTCGAAGATCACCGAGTCCCAGGACGCGGCTGCGACGTGCGAGCCGTACTGCGACAGGCACCGGCCGCGGAAATAGGCCCTGGTGTCCTCGGGGGGCATCGTGACGGCGCGGTCGATCTCCTCGTCGGTCAGGAGGCGCTCGACCCGGCCCCGGGCCAGCAACCGCTGGTACAGGCCCTTCTCGGGGCGCACGTCGGCCCACTGCAGATCGACCAGCTGCAGGCGGGCCGAGTCCCACTCCAGGTCGTCGCGGCGCCGGTAGCCCTCCAACAGGCTCAGTTTCGCGACCCAGTCCAGTTCCCGGGCGCACTCGGCCGGGTCGCGCTCCAGGCGGGTCAGGACGCTCTCCCAGCGGTCCAGGACCTCCCGGGTCTGCGGGTCCAGGTCCGACCCGACGCGGTCGTCCAGGAAGGAGACGACCTGCTCGTGGTAGAGCCACTGCAACTGCACCCCCGTGACGCGCCGTCCGTCGTGCAGACGGACCAGCGTGCGCAGGGTGGGGTCGTGGGAGATGGCGTGCAGGCTCTGCACGGGGTGGTCCACGCGGAGGTCCGCGGTCGGACCACCGTGCTCGATCAGGTGCAGGACCAGGGACGTCGTGCCCAGCTTCAGGAAGGTCGCGACCTCGCACTGGGTGGCGTCACCGATGATGACGTGCAGGCGGCGGTGCCGGTCGGCGTTGGCGTGGGGCTCGTCGCGGGTGTTGATGATCGGTCGTTTGAGGGTGGTCTCCAGGCCGACCTCGACCTCGAAGAAATCGGCCCGCTGGCTGATCTGGAAGCCCGTCCCGGTGCCGTCCTGGCCCAGCCCGACCCGCCCGGCCCCGCACAGGACCTGCCGGCTGACGAAGAACGGCGTCAGATGGCGCACGATGTCGCAGAACGGCGTGCTGCGGGGCATGAGGTAGTTCTCGTGGGTGCCGTAGGAGGCGCCCGTGTTGTCGGTGGTGTTCTTGTAGAGGTTGACCGGGCCCAGCCCGGGGGCTGCCGCGAGACGGCGGACCGCGTGGAGCATGACGCGCTCGCCGGCCTTGTCCCACAGGAGCGCGTCGCGCGGCCCGGTGACCTCGGGCGAGGAGTACTCGGGGTGGGCGTGATCGACGTACAGGCGGGCGCCGTTGGACAGGATGACGTTGGCCAGGCCGGGGTCGTCGGGGGTGTTGGTCAGTTGGGTGGGGTCGGCCTGTTCGCGGGCGATCTCCCAGCCGCGGGCGTCGCGCAGTGGTGCTTCGTCCTCGTAGTCCCAGCGTGTGCGGTGGGAGCGCACTCCGAGGGGTCCGGCGTAGGCGTTGACGACCTGGCTGGACAGCAGCATGGCGTTGGCGCTCGGGTCGTGCGGGGAGCTGACGCCGTACTCGGTCTCGATCCCCATGACCCGTCGGACGCTCATGGTGGATCAGCTTACGAGGTCGTGCTGGGTTCGTGGGGGGCGAACAGGGTGGTGGGCAGGGTTGGTGGACAGGGGGCGGACAGGGCCGCGGGGCCCGGGGGCTCTGGCCCCGGGGCCCCGCGCGGGGGTGGTCACAGGTATTGGCCGGTGTTGGCCACGGTGTCGATGGTGCGGCCGGGTTCGCTGCCCTGTTTGCCTTGGATGATGGTGCGGATGTAGACGATCCGCTCGCCTTTCTTGCCCGAGATCCTGGCCCAGTCGTCGGGGTTGGTGGTGTTGGGCAGGTCCTCGTTCTCCTTGAATTCGTCGAGGCAGGCGCTCAGCAGGTGTTCCAGTCGGATGCCGCGTTGCCCGGTCTCCAGGAGTTCCTTGATGGCGGTCTTCTTGGCGCGGTCCACGATGTTCTGGATCATGGCACCGGAGTTGAAGTCCTTGAAGTAGAGGGTTTCCTTGTCGCCGTTGGCGTAGGTGACTTCGAGGAACTGGTTCTCCTCGCTTTCGGCGTACATGCGTTCGACGGTTCGTTGGATCATGGCGGCGACGGTGAGGGAGGGCGATCCGTCGTTGGCCCGCAGGTCGTCGGGGTGCAGGGGCAGGTCGCAGGTCAGGTACTTGGTGAAGATGTCGCGGGCGCTCTCGGCGTCCGGGCGCTGGATCTTGATCTTGACGTCGAGGCGGCCGGGTCGCAGGATCGCCGGGTCGATCATGTCTTCGCGGTTGGAGGCTCCGATGACGATGACGTTCTCCAGCCGTTCGACTCCGTCGATCTCGCTGAGCAGCTGGGGGACGATCGTGGTCTCCACGTCGCTGGACACTCCGGAGCCGCGGGTGCGGAACAGGGAGTCCATCTCGTCGAAGAACACGACGACGGGGGTTCCCTCACCGGCTTTCTCCCGGGCCCGGGAGAAGATCAGGCGGATGTGGCGTTCGGTCTCCCCCACGTACTTGTTGAGCAGTTCTGGTCCCTTGACGTTCAGGAAGTAGCTCTTGGAGTCGGTTTCCCCGCGCAGTTCTGCGACCTTCTGGGCCAGAGAGCGTGCGACGGCCTTGGCGATGAGGGTCTTGCCGCAGCCGGGGGGTCCGTAGAGCAGGACGCCTTTGGGGGGTTTGAGGCCGTGTTCGCGGTAGAGGTCGGGGTGCAGGAAGGGCAGTTCGACGGCGTCGCGGATCTGTTCGATCTGGGGGCCGAGTCCTCCGATGTCGGTGTAGTCGATGTCGGGGACTTCTTCCAGGACGAGGTCCTCGACCTCGGTCTTGGGGATCTTCTCGAAGACGAAGCCGGAGCGGGGTTCCATGGTCAGGGCGTCGCCGACGCGCAGGTGCTCCTGGCGCAGGGGGCCGGCGAGGTGGACGACGCGTTCCTCGTCGGCGTGGGCGACGACCAGGGCGCGGTCCTGGCCGACGAGTTCCTTGAGCACGACGATCTCGCCGGTGCGTTCGAAGTGTTGGGCTGCCACGATGTTCAGGGCTTCGTTGAGCATGACTTCCTGGCCGGGCAGCAGGTCGGAGATCTTGACCGTGGGGCTGACGGTGACGCGCATCTTGCGGCCTGCGCTGGTCACTTCCGCCTGGTCGTCGTCGGTGGCGCCCAGGAAGTAGGCGAAGGTGTTGGGGGGTTGGGCGAGGCGGTCGACTTCGGACTTCAACGTGATGATCTGTTCACGGGCGTCGCGCAAGGTGGAGGTGAGCCGGTCGTTCTGGGTGGCGAGTTGACCGACCTGGGCTCGGAGCCGACTCATCTGGTCGAGGTCGGACGGGTGGGTGTGGGAGCCCCTCAGCCGGTCGATCTCGTCCTGCAAACGGGCAATCTCATCACGCAACATGGGTTCTTGGGAGTTGAGCTCGTCACCGGTCATGGCAGGCAGCTCCCTCGTAGCGGCGGGGCGGAGTCGTTCGACCTTAATGCCGGATGGGGAGATCGTGCCCGCGACGTCCCGCCCGTTTCGTGCGGTCCGGTCTCCTGACCCCCTACTTTGCGTCATCGGGGCCGTTGAGGGGAGAGCCTGCGGAGCGGGTGATGATTCTCACTGTGTGTCGGGGTCGGGTTCCTCCCGGGTGACGGCCCGGCGAACTTTGCGGATCTTGCGTTCGGAGACGGGGCGTTCTCCCAGGTCCTCGGCGGTCCAGTCGTTCCAGGCCTGCTCGACCTGCTCTCCGCCCTCGCGGGTGGTCCTGGCCGGTCGGCGGCGTCGCAGTGGGGGTGTCACTCCGTCGGCGAGTCGGCGGGTCGTGATGAGGAAGCCGGTGTGTCCCACCATGCGGTGCTGGGGGCGGACCGCCAGGCCCTCCAGGTGCCAGCCGCGGACCAGGGACTCCCAGGCGCTGGGTTCGGCGAAGCGGCCGTCCTCGCGGATCTGCTCGGCGGTGCGGGACAACTGGGTGGCGGTCGCCACGTAACACAGCAGGACCCCGCCGGGCACGAGGGCGTGGGCGACGGCGTCGAGGCATTCCCAGGGGGTGAGCATGTCCAGGACGGCCCGGTCGATCCGGTGTTCGTCCAGGGACTCGGCGAGGTCTCCCACGGTCAGGGTCCAGGCCGGGTGGGGGCCGCCGAAGAAGGTTTCGACGTTGCCCCGGGCGATGTCGGCGAAGTCCTCCCGGCGTTCGTAGGAGAAGAGCCTCCCGCGGTCCCCGACGGCGTTGAGCAGGGACATGGACAGGGCGCCCGAGCCGACTCCCGCTTCCACGACGCGGGCGCCGGGGAAGATGTCGGCCATCGCGATGATCTGTCCGGCGTCCTTGGGGTAGACCACGGCGGCCCCTCGGGGCATGGACAGCACGTAGTCGCACAGCAGGGGGCGCAGGGCCAGGTACTCGATCCCGGCGGAGTTGGTGACGACCCAGCCCTCGGGGCGGCCGATGAGTTCGTCGTGGGAGAACAGCCCCCGATGGGTGTGGAACTCCTTGCCCGGGGCGAGGGTGATCGTGTGCATCCGCCCCTTGGGGTCGGTCAGCTGGACCCGGTCCCCCTCCCGGAGGGGGCCGGTGCGCCGGTCCGCCCCGGTGGGGCCGGCGTCCGCGTCCGCGGAGGGGGTCCGGGGCCCGGACGGGTCGATCCGGGCCGGTCCGGCCTGGGCGGGATCGGCCAGGGCGGGATCGGCCGGGGAGGGGTCGGTGGGTGGGGCTGG
>JAUPKJ010000276.1 GCA_030837505.1 Actinomycetota bacterium | reverse complement strand
GGTCGAGCTGCCGTCCGGGGAAGAAGCAGTTTCCGGGGTCGAGGTGGTCCCCCGGGTCGCATCGCTGTCCGGGGTCGGGGCCGGACCGGCCCGGTCGGGTCCCTCGTTCGAGGTGCCCTCGCTCGAACAGGGCCCCCTGCCCGTGCGGATCCGTCGTCCCGTTCGGCCGGAAGGCTGCTTCACGGTCGGCGGACCGGGTGCCGCCCACCAGGACGGCGGCCGGAGTGCACAGGACGATCCGAACGGGATGTTCCTGTGGTTCGTGCGAGCACACGGACACCTGGCCCGGCAGCTCACGGCCACCGAGGTGGAGAGGGCCGACCTGGTCCTGACGGCGGGGCGCGAGCACCGGGCGAAAGTGATCTCGATGGTTCCCGGGGCGCAGTCCAGGACCTTCACCCTGGCCCAGGCCGCGAGGATCGCCGGCTGGCTGTTGGAGGACCCGAAGCGCTCCGAGCAGCCCGGCGGCGTCGAGGGGAACACCGCCCGGAGGAGCGATCTGCGGGGGAGGACGAGTTCCCTGCCCTCACCCGAGGTGTCCGAACGGCTGCTCGCTCTGGTGGGCGAACTGGACGCCCATCGGGGGGCGCCGCCCCGTCCTACGCGCGCCGAGGAGGACGACCTGCCGGACCCCCACGAGGGCGCCCGCCACGAGGCCACCTTCCACCGGCTGCGTGAGCACGTCGGAGTGCTTCTGGAGGCCTTGGCGCGCTGATGGGGGCGTGCGGTCTCGGCCCCGGTGGTCGGCCGGACCGTGGTCGGCAAATCGGCCGAGAGGGGGACTCGCCGGACAAAATTTCCCCGAACGCCGCCGGGCGAACAGCCCGAACAGAGCAGCCCGAACACAGCAAGGCGAACACAGCAAGGCGAACAGCTCGAACACGGCAGTCCGAACAGACGGTGCAGGGGATTTACGTAGCTGTCGGAACCGGACACCACGGACAACACTGTGAACAGCACGGTGCCACCGATTCGTTCGGCCGTTCCCCTCCTGGACCGGTGGCCACGGTGACGTCCAGGTGCCGGGTCCCGCACGGGGTCGGGGCCCGGCATCGGCGCGGATCCCGACACCGGTGCAGGCACTGAGGACCCTGGCGACAGGGCGGCACTGAGAGGCACGGTGATGACGGTGGACTCCACGACGGCGGGGGACACGACCCCCAGCGGCCTGGGACTGCCCTGGCTCTCCGACCACCGGAAAACGGAGTTCTCCGACCACCGGGAAACGGACGGAACCGCAGTGCCCGGACAGACCTCGCCCCCCGTCCGCACGGACCTGCGCCTCGACAGCCCCCTGAGCGCCGTTCGCAGCACCACGGGAAAACTGCGTCTACCGGACCTGACCCTCACCTTCGCCGATCCCCGCACGAGCGGAGTGGAGATCCACCTGACGGCGGTCACGGCCTTCTCCCTCAACGACGGCGATCCCGCGGCCCTGGTGGCCTGGCTCGAACGGAACTACCTGCCCCATCCCGTGCGCCGCCCCCGCAGAACTCCCGGGGAACCGGACGAACTCATCACCGGCCTGATCCTGCCCGACGCCGTCCTGGACCCCCGGTGCCTTCCCCTCATGGTCAGGATCCGATGGTCGGTCTCCTGGACCGTGGCCGGTGGACGCCGGCTCGCCGAACGCTCGCAGACCATCGTCCTGCGGGACTGAACCATCGAGCGCTCACCCCGGACCTCCCGGCCGCTCCGGCCGCTCGCCCCGCCCCGGCTGCCCCGGCTGCTCGCCCCGCCCCGGTGGACCGCCCCGCCCCGGCTGCCCGGTCGGTGGACCGCCCCGCCCCGAACGCCCCTTGGCCCCCGCCGGGCCGTCCGGGGCCCCCATCCCCCACAGCCGCGCCCACAGCGTGGCTGCGGCGTGCGGAGTCACGGACCGGTGTTCCGGATGAATCTGGACGAACCGCTGACGGATGCGCCGCAGATGGCTCTCGACGGCGCTCGCGGAGATTCCCATCCGGCGGGCCACGAGCTGTTGGGGCAGCTGTTCACAACCGACGAGTTCGACCACCTCCATGGCCCGCGGTCCCAGCCGGAACTCCTCCCTGCGCCGTCGGGCCGCCCGCAGGACAGCCCCCAGGACGTCGTCGAACTCCCGAGCACTCAGCCCCACCTGGGCACAGACCTCGTGCCGCCTGTCGCCCTGGGCCAGGCTCCGCAGGACCTCGACCGCCGGGGGGCCGGGCTCGCCGTGCCGCAACGGCCTTCGCTCGCTGTCGTCCAGCAGCAGTCCCGCCAGCTCGCTGCCCACGTACCGACCGGTGGAGGCGACCTCCAACACGGCAAGGGCATGTTCCGTGGGCGGTCTCTCCTTCGACACGTAACCGCACGACCCCGCCGCGATCCCCTCCAACACCTCGTCGGGCAGGGCCACTGCGGAGGTCGACAGCACCCGCAGCCCCTCGGACACCACCCGGGCGATCGCGTCCGGGCCACTGAGCCCGTGCTCCTTGCGCAGTCTCTGATCGCACAGGACGACGTCGATCAACGACGGGGGCGGCAGGTCCTCGACCCGTTGCACCACGGCGACCACGACGATCCTGTGCCGTCTGAGGTGAGGCAGGAGGGCCTCGGGGTAGTAGGGGAGGTCGTCCACCACCGCCAGGCGGGTCACCGGGGCAAATCGGGTCACCGGGGAGGGTGCTCCGGGACCACCGGCTCCGGGATCACCCATGGTTCCCACCCTGTCCGCAGGGGGTCCGCCCCGGGGCGTCGGACGGGGTCCGGACCGCGCGAGCTGCTCTGTCGGCGGTGGTGTCGCCCGGGGGACAGCAGCGGCGGTTCTCCCACGTGATGACGACCTTGGTGCCACCGGCCGGTCGGGTCAGGACCTCGCACTCGCCCCCGAGCCTGCGCAGGGGGGCCGTGCTGCGGGTCAGGCCGCCGTCGGGGCGCAACAGTTCCTGTCGCACACCGCACCCGTCGTCGGCCACGGTGACCAGGAGCTTGCCCTCGTCGGC
>JAUPKJ010000275.1 GCA_030837505.1 Actinomycetota bacterium | reverse complement strand
GAGGGTGTGGATATGGTTACCTAGGGTGTTGTTCTGTTGGGAGGCGGTCTGAGGTGGAACCCAAGAACTCGTGGAGGGAAGGCTCTGTGAGCACCCCTCGGGACACGGGGGCCGTCCGTGGTGGGCTCGACGTGCTGCCAGGTCCACGCGAGCAGAGCGGACGCCGCAAACACCGACGGAGACGACGGACCACGCGCCCGACCCTCCTGACGAGCGCCGCGCTGCTGCTCGTGGGAGGTCTGGCCGGAGCGGGCGCGCGGGGGATCTGGCCCCCCGGTCTCGGGGAACAATCTGTGGGCGGGACCCCGTTGCCCGGATCCTCGGCCCTCGCACCCTCCCCGTCGTCGGCCGCGAACCCGGGGACCGAACCCCGTCCCGACCCCGGAACCAGCGCTCGCAGTGGGGTCGGAACCGCAGTCGAGGCCGAGGCCGCCCGGCGTGCTGGGCGGACGACCAAAGCCGAGTCCGTTCTGCTGCGGGCCCGGCGCGTGACGGCGCACCAGGTCCTGCTCGCGCTGCGGGACCGTCCCGTGCGGACGGCGGCCCGGGTCCCCGGGTACGCCCGCAGCTATTTCGGGGGCGGGTGGCCGGACCCCGACGGGAACGGTTGTGACACGCGCAACGACATCCTGCGCAGGGACCTGAGACAGGTCGAGTCCCTGTCCCGGACCGATCCCTGCATCGTGGGCGCTGGGATCCTCCGGGAGCCGTTCACCGGCAGGAGCATCACGTTCCGGCGCACCACGGCGACCTCCGGGCTCGTGCGGGTCGGCCACGTCGTGTCCCTCGTGGACGCCTGGTCGGCCGGGGCCTCCCTGTGGCCGCCCGGTCGAAGGGTGTCCCTGGCCAACGACCCCTTCAATCTCCTGGCCGTGGACTCGCGGGCCGACGACCGTCGGCAGGGACGCGACGTCTCGGGATGGCTCCCCGAGAACTACGCCTACCAGTGCACGTACGTCAGTCGTCAGATCGCGGTCAAGGCCAAGTACGACCTGTCGATCACGGACACCGAGCGACGGACCTTCGAGGGGGTCCTCGCCGTGTGTTCCGACCGGTCGATCGTGATCGGTAACAGCGGCGTCCTGTCGATCCCTCCGCGCTCCCTGCCTCCGGCGGGAACAGGGGCGGTCCCCTCCTCTGCGCCCGTGGCCGGCAGCTCTCCCACGGCGGGCAGCGGCCGTCCCCCGGGGCGGACCGCAACCCCCGAACGGGCTGCCGGGAAGGGGTGGGGAACCGATTTCCATCTTGGGGTCCCTGCCGTGTAACCTTGCCTGGCGTTGCCCCAATAGCTCAGTCGGCAGAGCGTCTCCATGGTAAGGAGAAGGTCTAGGGTTCGATTCCCTATTGGGGCTCTCAACCGGCTCGGTAAGATCGGACCCCGTCTCGGGTGTCGACCATGCCGAGCCGGCGCGGCGGAGTAGCTCAGTCGGTAGAGCAAGCGGCTCATAATCGCTGTGTCGCCGGTTCAAGTCCGGCCTCCGCTACCGGGGATCAGTGCGGCAGGTTTCTGAGTCGTGGGAGCTGTCACGTATCCTCTTCCGTGGTGCTCTAGGCGTACTGCCCCGGAGCACCACGAAGGCACCTGGCGGTACCGCGACGGGCGGCCCGCGACCTGTCCGGCACGACTGCGAGAGAAGGCACTACCGTGGCCAGCAAGAGCAGCGAGATCCGTCCCAAGATCACGATGGCGTGCACGGAGTGCAAGGAACGCAACTACATCACCAAGAAGAACCGGCGGAACGACCCCGATCGCTTGGGGATCAACAAGTTCTGCCCGCGTTGCGGCAAGCACACCTCGCACCGCGAGACCCGCTGACGCCTCGTGCGCCCCGGACCTTCCGACCGGGGCCCGGTCGGCGGCCCTTGATCCACCCCTACCACGCTCGTTCCGCTCCCGGGTACGCTCGTTCCTCCCGGGAGCGGAGCCCTGCCCACCCGGCAGCCTTGGAGTAACGCGGCGATGGACGTCAATCCCGACATCGAGAACAAGGCTTTTCCCCCGGCCCCGGTCTACGAGGTGGGCCGGGAGAAGATCCGTGAGTTCGCCGAAGCCATCGGCAGCACGGATCGCGTGCACTTCGATCCGCGGGCCGCCCGGAAACTGGGACACCCCGACGTCATCGCCCCCGTCACCTTTTCCGTGGTCGTGGCGCAGCGCGCGGAGTTCGCCGTGGTCCAGGATCCCGAATCCGGGATCGATTTCTCGAGGGTCGTGCACGGCGAGGAACGTTTCGTTCATCACCGTCCGATCTGCGCCGGGGACCGGCTCGTGGCGACACCGCACGTGGACCGCGTACGTCGGGCAGGGGGCCATTGGATGGTCACCACCAGGGTCGACATCAGCACCGAAGAGCAGGAACCGGTCAGTACCGTCTATTCCACCATTGTTGTCCGGGGAGAGTGACCATGACTTCCACGGAGCGCCCCTCTTTGACAACCGTTGCGGTGGGGGACGAACTCCCCGGAGCCCGCTACGCGGTGGACAGGACCACCCTGGTCCGGTACGCAGGCGCCGGCGGGGATTTCAACCCGATCCATTGGAACGAACGTTTCGCGCGTGAGGTGGGTCTCCCGGACGTGATCGCCCACGGGATGCTCACGATGGCGACCGCAGCCAGGCTGGTCAGCGATTGGGTGCAGGACCCGGGCGACGTGATCGAGTACGGCGTGCGTTTCACGAATCCCGTGGTGGTCCCCGATCCCGAGGGGACGGCGATCGATGTCGCCGGCAAGGTCGGCGCGGTGGATACCCAGGCGGGTACCGCCTGCATCGATCTGACGGTGACCTGCGGGGGGCGGAAGGTCCTCGGCAAGGCCCGGGCCACCGTCCGGCTCCGCTGACGAGCGCTCCGGTCCGGGCGCGGCTCCGGGCGACGAACGTGGCGATCGCCCGAGCGAGGATCGTATCGGGAACCGGTCTGCACCGGCCGGTCGGCGAGCCCGGGTGCATCACCAGTACCGGACCCGGTTACCGTGTGGGTCGTGACCGACATGTCCGTGCCCTCCGCAGGATCGTCCGGTGAGTCGGCGCACCCCCCCGGCCAGGGCTCCCCGGTAACGCTGGCGGAGCTCACCACCTTTCACGTCGGCGGTCCTGCTGCGGGCTATCTGCGGGCGGAGACCTCCGACGCCCTCATCGACGCGGTCAGCGAACGCGACCTTGCTGCCGAACCCGTCCTCCTGCTGGGCGGCGGCTCCAACCTGCTGGTCGCCGACGAGGGTTTCGACGGCACCGTGGTGCACGTGGCCTCCCGGGGGATCACGCAGGAGGCCACCCATCCCGCCGGAGGGCTCAGCATCCGGGTCTCGGCCGGGGAACCCTGGGACCATGTCGTCCGGGCCGCCGCCGACCAGGGGTGGAGCGGGCTGGAGGCCCTCTCCGGGATCCCCGGCTCCACGGGCTCGACCCCCGTTCAGAACGTCGGGGCCTACGGGCGGGAGATCGGTGACCTCCTCGTGGGACTGCGGGTCTGGGACCGGCAGGATCGTCGGGTCAGGACGCTGTCCCACACCGACTGCGAATTCGGCTATCGGACCTCCCGTCTCAAACGGGAACGTTTCCGGGGTGGTCCGCGCTACGTCGTCCTGGAAATCACCCTCCAGGTACAACGCGATCCCCAGTCCGCCCCCGTGCGCTACGCGGAGCTGGCTCGCAGGCTCGGGATCCGGATCGGTGACAGGGCCCCGCTCGGCGAGGTCCGGCAGGCCGTGCTGGAGCTGCGACGCAGCAAGGGCATGGTCGTGGACCCCCAGGACCACGACACCTGGAGCGCCGGTTCCTTCTTCACCAACCCGATCGTGGACGCACGGCAGGCCGAACTGCTGCCGCCCCGGACCCCCCGATGGCCCATGGACGACGGATGGGTCAAGGTCAGCGCCGCGTGGCTGATCGAGAACGCCGGGTTCGGCAAGGGACACGGCCTGCCGGGTCCGGCGGCCCTGTCCTGGAAACACACTCTGGCCCTGACGAACAGGGGCCAGGCCACGGCGGAGGACCTGCTCCGCCTGGCCCGCCAGATCCAGCAGGGGGTCCTCGCCCGGTTCGGGGTGCTGCTGCTCCCGGAACCGGTGCTCATCGGCTGCGAACTCTGAGGACCGACGGCCCGCTCTTCCGGCCCGTTCGGATCGGGGTCGCGGTTTCAGATCGGGGTCGCGGTCCAGGCGCCGATCCCCGCCAACAGCCTGGCCTTCGTCTCCGACGGGGCCAGACTGGCCCGGACGGACCCACGGGCCAGCTCCGCGAGCTCCTCGTCCGTGAAGGCGTGGTCCTCCCGGGCTATCCGATACTGGTCGGCCAGCCTGGGGCCGAACAGGAGCGGGTCGTCGGCTCCGAGCGCGACCGTGGCCCCGGCGTCCAGGAGCTTGCGCAGCGGGACCTCTGCCGCCGTCGGGTACACCCCCAGTGCGACGTTGGACGTGGGACAGACTTCCAGCGCGATCCCGGCGCGCACGATCCTGCGCAGCAGCTCGGGGTCCTCGGCCGATCGGACCCCATGGCCCAGCCTCGCGGGTGACAGCTCCCTGACCGCCGTCGCGATGTGCTCCGGGCCCAGCAACTCACCACCGTGCGGGAGGGAAGCCAGCCCGGCGCGGGCGGCGATCCGGAAGGCTGCGGCGAACTCCGGCGTGTTGCCCCGCCGCTCGTCGTTGCTGAGTCCGAACCCCAGGACCTGCCCGGGGGAGTCCCCGGCGTACCGGGCCGCCAGACGCGCCAGGATCCTCGCGTCGAGGGGATGGCGGATCCTGCTGGCAGCCACGATGATCCCCACCTGACACGGGGTCTGCTCGCTCGCAGCGGCCGCGGCGTCCAGGACGATCTCCAGGGCCGGCGTCAACCCACCGACGAAGGGGGCATAGGAAGTGGGATCGACCTGGAGCTCCAACCAGCCCGAGCCCTCCGCGGCGTCGTCCTCGGCCGCCTCCAGGACGATCCGACGCATGTCCTGTTCGTCCCTCACACAGGCGCGGGCTGCATCGTAGAGGCGTTGGAAACGAAACCACCCCCTTTCGTCGGGGGTGAGCCTGAGCAGGTGCTGCTCCCGCAGGCTCTCGGGAAGCCGTATCCCGTGCCGGGTCGCGAGATCCTTGAGGGTCTGCGGCCTCATCGAGCCCGTGAAGTGCAGATGCAGGTGTGCTTTGGGAAGGGTGTGGACCGGGCGGAACATGGACGGATTCTGCCAGCTCCACGGCTGTGGTCCGGCACACTTGACGGATCGGGTCCGCCTGACCGGCGTTCCGATCCGGCGGGTCCTCCCCCCGAGCAGGGTCCTCTACCCGAGCAGGAAGTGCCTGACCACCATCACCAGGCACAGGGCCGTGACGAGGACCGTGCCGGCCGCTTTCTTGAACTCCTCCCGACGCAGCCCGTGGTCGGGCAGGCCGCTGCCCGAGGAGCCGCTGCCCGAGGAGCCGTTGCCCGACCAGTTCCTGGACTGCGAACGCACCGCTGGGCGCCCGCGGACCACGACGGCCACGAGAACCCCGATGAGGACGAGCATCAGCAGGGGGCTGAGCCCGGCCCCGTGGCTCTGGGCGACGGCCTGGGAGACGGGATCGGCCGATTGCTCGACGACGATGTGGACGGATAGCGATGGTGGGTACATGGCGTTCCCCCAGATGACGGGTCCACTGTGGCTGAACCCTCAGCCCACGAGGCGCCCCCGCCGGCCCCGGGTGGACGGGACGGGCGACGGACGCCGATGCTGCGCGAAGCAGCTCCCTGTCACCGGGTGGGCCCGGTGACGCAGCTCGGGCGGATGAGTCTGATCGAGATACGTCGTGCTGGTGCGGGACTTCGTCTTGTTCGGGTGGGTGTTCGGTGAGAGTGCCGGCGCGAAGAAAAGATCAGCTGAAATCACTGAGTTCAGTGAAATCCTAGAAGCGGTTGGTTCATCCGGCAATCGGGATGGTGAATTTGTCCACAAAACGTGAGGAGACCTCACAGGTGGTCATCGATGGGGCCGTGGAGCAGCCCACCAGGGGCGGCTGCTCTGCCGTACCCGGTGTGGTGTGCAGCTCTGTCTCGCGAGCGGGGTCCCCGGCCGGTGACACGGCACGGTTCGAACTCGGGGTGGACGCTCCCCCATGAGGAGGGAGGCACACTGCGGTGCGATACCCTCCAGATTCAGTGAACACCTGAAATTTCCGGAGGTCCGCGGTGCCGGAGGTTCCTCACCGCTGCCCGCCGGACCTTCGCCACCGGCAAGACGTTCGCCACCCGCAAGACCCCCGCTGCTCGCCGGATCCCTGCGGGGCGCCATCACAGTCCTCTGTACTCGGCCTCTGGACGGACCGATGCCTCTCGGAACAGCTTGCGCAACCCGCGCAGACGTCGAGTCCCCGGGCGGCCCCGGTCGGGCGTCGGACACCCCCGATGCCCCGGGCACCCGGAACAATCCTGGTATGCCAGCATCCGGAACACCGCTGCCGAACTTCCTCCCCCGCCCGACGCCGGCCCGAGGGGGCCCACGGTGACCGAAGGGGCAGCCCGGGCCAGGGCCGAACTGGTGACCAGGCTCCGGGAACTGCGTCGGGAGGGCCTGGCCGGCAAACAGGTCACACAACGTCATCTGGCCACAGCCCTCCGGGTGAGCACTCCGCTGGTCTCCTCCTGGGAGAACCTGAGCGGTGAGGCCGTACCTCCTGAGGAGCGTCTGCGGGACTACGCCCGTTTCTTCGCCACGGATCGTTCCCTCGCCGGGGACGAGCCCCGCTTGATCCCGCCGGAGGAACTGACCGGGGGCGAGGAGGAACAACGCCGCCGGCTCATCGACGAACTGATCGGCCTGCGCGAACTGGCTCTGGCCCCGTGGCCCGGAACCGCCGGACGCCTCGGCGGCCGGTTCTGGCACTTCCCCGAGGGACGGCAGATCACGATCATCGCCAATCCCCTGTCCGACAAGAAACTCGAGCACATCGAATACGCGAGTCCTTGGCATCCGAACTACGTGGGATCCCTGCGGAACGGTGACATGGACTCGACGATCGAACTCGTCGGGCACATACGCGCCGAGAATCCCGGCAGCGAGGTCAGGTACCTGACCTACGACCGCGTCAACGCAGACAATTTCACAGGCCATCTGGTGATCCTGGGCGGTGCGGACACCTTCGCGTTCCCCCCCGTGTCGAAGGGCGAATCCCATCAGCTCTCGCCCCTGTCCTGGCTGATTCGTCGTCTTGGCCTGCCCATCGTCACGAGACTCCCCGACGGCAAGAACGACGAGTACGACACGGAATTCGTCGTGCTGGTCGACGGGACGGGGACCCCCGATGCCCGAGGAACCCAGGAGGAGATCTACAGACCCACTTTCATCCGCCGGTCGAGAGATGATTCCGCAGAACGCCTCCTCGTGCACGACCAACCGCAACTGGAATACGACGTCGCCCTCCTGATACGCCGTCCCAATCCGCTCAACACGGCAGCCTCGTTGACGATCTGTTCAGGGATCTTCAGCAGGGGGACGTACGGCGCGGTCCGAGCGACCACAGACGCCCAACTGCGCACGAGCAACGAACAATGGATCGCGCAGAACTTGGGACTCGAGGAATTCTGGCTCCTTCTGCAGGTCCCCGTCTACCAGACCCCGACCGGAGGGGTGACCCTCACCCCCGACCTCCAACGTCCATTCACCCGGCTTCGAAGCTCCTGAGAGTGCAGCGTTCGCTCGGGGCGGGGTCGGTCGTTCTCGCTGCAGGTGCCTTCGCCGAGAAGGGAACCTTCGTGACTGACCTCTTGATCGAGCACCCCGGCCCCCTGGTCGAACTCGAATCCTCCGACACCGCGGCCACCGCCGATCAGACCCCCCCGATCCCCGGCCGACCGGCGTGGGACGGCGACCCCGGACTGCCGAGCCACCGTCCCTCCCACCGCGATCTCGTGCGCCCCCTGCCCGGACCGGGCACAGCTGACCGGTCCGGTCGTGTGGGAGCGATCGTGGTTCCGACGAGCCGTTCCCTCGACGACGCCGGCAACGGGATCCGGCTGGCCGTCGAACTGGCGGGAGCCCACGCGTGTCAGCTCGTCGTCCTCTGCTCTGGACGCGCCCGCTCGGAGGGCTTCCCCCGGGACCTGGCCGGATCCTGCCCGCAGGGGGTCGCCGTCGTCGATTTCCCGGTGGGGGAGGAGCTCCTGCCCCGGTTCGCGACCTCGCGCCGTCTGCTGAGCACGGCCCTGCGCAGCGACAGGGACCTGGGCGACAAACGCAACCTCGGACTGTTGCTCGCTGTTCGGGCCGGTCTGCGCACCGTTCTCTTCCTGGACGACGACGTGCGCGCCCTCCCCCTCCCGAACGGCCGGGGAACACGAACGACACCCGGGACGGCCCGGACGCTCGACCCCGATCAGCTCGCGGACGCCGTCGCCCATCTCCTGGACGGGGGGGACACGGGGGCCGTGGGGTGGACCCTGACCGACTTCGACGACAACTCTGTCGTCTGCCACACGCGTCGGGCGCTGGGGATGCCTCAGGAACAATTCATCGGCGGAGGGGCCCTGCTCGTCAAGATCACCGAGGAACTGCCGTTCTTTCCCCGGATCTACAACGAGGACTGGCTCTTCATGTTCGAGCTGATGTGGCGCCGGGGGAACAGGGGAGAACTGGCCGAGGCCGGGAACGTGCTGCAGGACGCCTACGATCCTTTCCTTCCCGAGAGGGCACGTTCGGAGGAACTCGGGGACATCCTGGCCGAGGGGCTCTTCAGCCTTCTGCACCGAGGAGACGATCCCGCCGATCCCGAGAGATTCATGAAGGACGAATCCTACTGGCAGGGCGTCCTGGAACGCCGTGAGGACATGACGAACCACATGCTGAAGATGATCGAATCCACGGAAACGATCGCCCCGGAGACACGGGAAAGGATGACCGCTGTCCTCGAGGCCGCCGAGGAGATTCGTTCCTGCGTGCGTCCCGGGAGTTTCGTCGATTTCCTCCGCTCCTGGTCCGATGATCTTCTGACGTGGCGGGAGCATCTGAGGCGGGCCCGGTCCACCCCTCTGTACGAGAATTACGGTCTGGACCGGCGCACCCGATGGTTGAGCGGAGGATCTCCGGAACGATTCGGCTGGGTGGACGGACTCCAGTGAGACGGCGGGGGACGGCGCGTCCCGGTCCCTGAAGTCTCATTTCCCTGCACACGGCAGCCCGCTATTGATTCGGACCGTCCGGCTTTCGCAGACTGCTATCGAGGGGCATTCCCTCATCGAGGGGCACCCACCGGATTCCGGGCGGAATCCGACGGTCCGCCAACGGCCTTGGGGAAGGTGCCATGGACCGCGTAGACCCCCTGCCCGGCTCCACCGAAGGACCCACCGGGCCACCGGACAGGGGACGACCGGCGCTCCCGGTCGTCCCGCACCACCCGTCCCATCGGATGCTTCTGCAAGGTCGCACCCGTGGCGCCCCGATCACCCGGACCCTCGGGACCGCCCGGGGCCTGCTGAGCGCCCGGGGCCTGTCGGGGCGGTCCCCGGGCAGAGCCGTCCGGCCGGACGCGCTGATCGTTCCCACGCG
>JAUPKJ010000002.1 GCA_030837505.1 Actinomycetota bacterium | reverse complement strand
GTTCGGAGTCCATCGCGAAGACGCCGTTCACGATCAGTTCGAGGGTCCCCCCGCGGCGCCGCAGGACCGTTCGGCCGTCGGGGCCGTCGGCCTCGGCCAGCACGACAGGGCCGTCCCCCGGGGGCAGCCCGTCCCCATAGGGCAGTCTGTCCCCGTGGAACAGGCTTATCCCATCGCCTTCGGGATGATTCTCGGTACTCACGGGGCCATCCTGACAGCGTCCACCGTCCACATACACTTCCGGCCGTGGCGATGGTACAGAGCACAACGGTACGAGCTGCCGAGGACTCGACGCGGAAACCGACGGGCGGAGGTGGGCGTGGCGGCCGGGTCCCGGTCCTGATGGCCTGGGTCGTGCGTGCCGTAGCACTGCTGGCCGTCCTGGGCATGCCGCACCCGGAGGACGGCGGCTACCCCTCCGGCAAGCTCGACCCTTTGCTGGACGGCACGGCCTTCGCCGCGACCATGCTGTCCGCCGGGACCATGCTCGTGCTCGCCGGTGCCCTCAGCCGCCGCAAGGAGCGCGCCTGGGTCCTCATGCTGGTCGTCGTCGCGATCGGGACGGTCGCGAACTGCCAGGTCCGGCGTTGGTGGGTGGCGGCCCTGAACGTCGCCGTGCTCGTTCTGCTGCTGTGGGCCCGACACGACTTCCACGCGAGGTCCGAACGCGGATCACAGATGGCAGCCCTGCGTCTCCTCGCGGTCATGGGACCCTTCTCCGTGATCGCCGGAATGTTGATCACCGTGCGTCTGGCGCCCCACGACCAGACGGACGACCGGCTGGTGGAGGTCCTGCTGGGCCTGCTGGGCTTCGCGCCCGACATCGAGATCGGCAGGACCACGGGCTGCACGGCCCTGCAGGTGGCCCTCAACACCCTCGGGGGCCTGACCGCGCTGCTCGTCTTCGTGGTGGCCCTGGCCCCCGTGCGCAAGACGTCCCGCCTGTCCGCTGTCGACGAGGATCGGTTACGGGACCTGCTGACCCGTTTCGGGGAGCGGGACTCCCTGGGATACTTCGCCCTGCGGGGGGACAAGACCGCGATCTTCTCGCCGTCGGCCAAGGCCGCCGTGGTCTACCGGGTCGTGGGCGGGGTCTCCCTGGCCTCGGGCGACCCGGTGGGCGATCCGGGGGACTGGCCCGGGGCCATCGACACCTGGCTGCGCGAGACCGTGGAGTACGGCTGGACCCCCGGCGTCATCGGGGCCTCCGAGGACGGGGCGATCGCCTACCAGCGGGCCGGACTGGATTCGCTGGAGGTGGGGGACGAGGCCGTGCTGGACCTGGGCACCTTCACCCTCCAGGGGCGGCGGATGCGTGTGGTGCGCCAGGCCGTCAACCGGGTGCGCCGGGCCGGCTGCACCCTGGACGTGCGCCGTCAGCGGGACCTGCCCCACGAGGAACTGCCGGAGCTGCTCGCCGTCACCCATTCCCTGCGGACCGAGGACGTCGAACGCGGCTTCTCCATGGCGCTGGGCCGGCTGGGCAGCCCGCGGGATCCCGACCTCGTACTGGTCAGGGCCAGGGACGCCGAGGGAAGGCTCGTGGCCGTGCTGAGTTTCGTGCCCTGGGGGTCCGACGGGCTGTCCCTCGACGTGATGCGTCGGTCCCGGGACAGCGAGAACGGCACCCTGGAGTTCATGGTCTGTTCTCTGGCCGAGATGGCCTCGGACCTGGGGATCCGCAGGATCTCCCTGAACTTCGCCGTGTTCCGGTCCGTGTTCGAACGTGGGTCCCGCGTGGGGGCCGGACCCGTGCTTCGCTTGTGGCACCGCACCCTCGTGCTGGCCTCGCGGTGGTGGCAGATCGAATCGCTCTACCGCGCCAACGCCAAGTACGCACCGCTGTGGGTGCCGCGGTTCCTGTGTTTCAAACGGGCGGCGGAACTGCCCCGGGTCGCCGTCGCAGCCCTGGAGGCCGAGGCGTTCCTCCAACGGCCCGGCCTGCGCCTGCTGGACCGGTGAGACGGCTGTTCGAGGGCACCTGGCACGGCACACCTGACACGGCACACCTGGCACGGCGCGGCGGCTCCGCGAGGGGGCCGCCGCGCCGTCGAGGCCGGGGAACCGGCCAGCCGGTCACAGCCCGCAGGACCTCACAGCCCGGGACGCTTGGGGATCGTTGCTCCCAGGGGCGTGCCGACCTGCTGGAAGAAGTCGTTGCCCTTGTCGTCCACGATGATGAAGGCCGGGAAGTTCCTGACCTCGATCTTCCAGATGGCCTCCATGCCCAGCTCGGGGTACTCGAGCACCTCGACCTTGGTGATGCAGTCCTGGGCGAGGCGGGCGGCCGGTCCTCCCACCGACCCCAGGTAGAAGCCGCCGTGGGCCTGGCAGGCGCGCGTCACGGCGTCCGACCGGTTGCCCTTGGCCAGCATCACCAGGGAGCCGCCCGCCGCCTGGAACTCCTCGACGTAGGAGTCCATGCGCCCGGCCGTCGTGGGGCCGAAGGAACCCGAGGGGAGCCCCTCGGGGGTCTTGGCCGGGCCCGCGTAGTACACGGGGTGGTCCCGCAGGTACTGCGGCAGGGGCTCACCCGCGTCGAGGCGCTCCTTGAGCTTGGCGTGGGCGATGTCCCGCGCGACCACGAGGGTGCCGTTCAGGGCCAGCCGGGTCTTGACCGGGTGCTTGCTCAGCTCCGCGCGGATCTCGTCCATGGGCCGGTCGAGGTCGAGGCGCACGACGTCGCCCGCGAGGTCCTCGGCCGAGACGTCGGGCAGGAACCGGGCCGGGTCGGTCTCCAGCTGTTCGAGGAAGACCCCCTCGGGGGTGATCTTGCCAAGGACCTGCCGGTCGGCCGAGCAGGAGACCGCGACCGCGACCGGGCAGGACGCACCGTGCCGGGGCAGGCGGATCACCCGCACGTCGTGGCAGAAGTACTTGCCCCCGAACTGCGCACCGATGCCGAAGTCCTGCGTGAGCCCCAGGATCTGCTGCTCCATCTCCAGGTCCCGGAAACCGTGCCCGACCGGGGAGCCCTCGGTCGGCAGGCCGTCCAGGTACTTGGCCGAGGCGTACTTGGCGGTCTTGAGCGCGTACTCCGCGCTCGTGCCGCCGACGACGACCGCCAGATGGTACGGCGGGCAGGCGGCGGTCCCCAGGGAGCGCAGTTTCTCGTCGAGGAACGACAGCAGGGACGAGGGGTTCAGGATCGCCTTGGTCTCCTGGTACAAGTAGGACTTGTTGGCGCTGCCCCCGCCCTTGGCCATGAACAGGAACTTGTAGGCCAGCTCGTGTCCGGGGGTCGTGTCGGCGTACAGCTCGATCTGGGCCGGCAGGTTGCACCCGGTGTTCTGCTCCTCCCACATGGTGAGGGGAGCCATTTGGGAGTAGCGCAGGTTCAGTTTGGTGTAGGCGTCGAAGACCCCGAGGCTGATGGCCTCCTCGTCGCCGACCGCGCGCCCGCAGAAGGGGCCGTCGGAGGTCCCCGGGACGGGAAGCACGCCGGTGCCCCGCTTGCCCATGACGATCGCGGTTCCGGTGTCCTGGCACATCGGCAGGATCCCGCCCGCGGAGACCGCAGCGTTCTGCAAAAGGTCCAGGGCAACGAAACGGTCGTTCGCCGAGGCCTGCGGGTCGTCGAGGATCCGGCGGACCTGGGCGAGGTGGGCCGGGCGCAGGAAATGGGCGATGTTGTGCATCGCCGTGCGGGTGAGCAGCGCCAGGGCGTCGGGCGACACTTCGAGGAAGGTCCGGCCCGCGGCCTGCACGGTGCGCACGCCGTCCGTCGTCAGCAGGCGGTACGGGGTGTTGTCGTCCTGACCGGTGGGAAGCAGATCGCTGTAGGTGAACTCCACGGTCGGCAGCCTAATCCGCCCGGGCCGTGTTACCAGGACCGCGGGTGTGACGTCGTCGGCGTGCCGGACGGGGGCGGGGGTCCGGCCGGGCCCCCCGGGACAGGGGCGGGCCGGCCCGGCAGCCGAAAGATCCCGAAAGAGGACTGTGAAAACGTTTGCATCTCGGATCGAGGGGGAAGCTCCGGGGCTTTGAGGGATTTTCCCAGAAAGAAGTAACTGCTCGCTGCAAACGTTTGCCAGGGAAGGGGGAGCGTGGCACCTTATACCTATAGCGAGCAGTGGGTCACGCGGAGGAAGGTAGTGGCGAGCGAGAGAGGCCGGACGGGGCAACCTTCCCGGGCCGGCATCGTGGATGTGGCCCGCCATGCCGGGGTCTCGGTGGCCACGGTGTCCCGTGCCCTGCGCGGTATGCCCAACGTGTCACAGGCCACGCGGTCACGGGTGCTCCGATCGGCAGCAGAACTGCAGTACACCGCGTCGCCTCTGGCCTCAGGACTGGTCACGGGCCGGGTGCGCTCGGTGGGGGTCGTGCTGCCCTACGCCAGCCAGTGGTTCTTCGCCGAGGTGATCGGTGGGATCGAGGAGGCCCTGCGCGATCAGGGGTACGACCTGGTCCTGCACGTCCTGGCCGACGAACGCCGCCGACGGGACTTCTTCGACTCCCTGCCGGTGCGCCGGCGGGTGGACGCCCTGCTGGTCGTCGGGCTTCCCCTGGACGAACGGGAGAGCGAGGTCCTGCGCGGACTGGGGATCCCGCTGGCCTGCGTGGCAGAACCCGTACCCGGCCTGCACAGCGAGCTGGTGGACAACGTCGCGGCCGGCAGGACCGCCGTCCAGCACCTGCTCAATCTGGGGCACCGCAGGATCGCCTGCATCGGGGGCGACATGACCGGCCCGGAGCGCTACAACCTCCCGGGGCTGAGGACCCGCGGCTACCGGCAGGCCCTGGACCGGGCCGGCATCGACCCCCGCTCGGAATGGGAGCGCAACGGCGACTTCACACCGCAGGGGGGCGAGTCCGCCATGACGTCGCTGCTGTCCTCGGTCGACCCGCCGACGGCGGTCTTCTGCCAGTCCGACGAGATGGCCTTCGGGGCCTTCCGGGCGCTGCGTCGATCGGGCCTGCGCTACCCGCAGGACATCTCGGTCGTCGGGGTGGACGGCCACGAACTCGCGGAGGTCTTCGACCTGACGACCGTCGCGCAGCCGGTCGCGGCCCAGGGCGCTGCCGCAGCCCGCTGGTTGATCGACCGTCTGGACGGGCACTCCCGGTCGGAGGAGACCGACCGTCCTCCCGAAGACGATCGTCCTCCCGGGACCGATCGTCCTCCCGAGGACGTGTCGCTGCACCCGATCCGCCTGGTGCTGCGAGGATCGACGGCCCCGGCCCCCGACCACCGCTGAAGGGATCCCTCCCCGGCGCGAGTCGGCCTCAGGAGAGTTCTGCTCGGGTCGGCGGGTCTGCGCCCTCCCGGCCACAGGTGATCGAGGCGAGGCGGGCAGCGTGCTCCAGCATGTCCCGCAGGAAACGCTCGTCGATCCCGCGGAGACGCTCGGCCCGGTCGGCCCCCAGCAGATCCGCCCCTGCCACGTGGTCCAACAGCCCGGACATGAACGAGTCGCCCGCACCGACGGTGTCCACGAGCGTCGTGGCGGGGGCGGGCACCCGCACGCGGCCCGCGGCGCACAGCCCCACTGCCCCCTGACCGCCCAACGTGACGACGACGACCGCCGGTCCCCGTGCTGCCCACTCCCGGGCGACGTCGAGCGGGTCCTCGCCCGGGGCCAGCCAGGCCAGGTCCTCGTCGCTGACCTTCACGAGGTCGCTGAGGGCGACGATCCGCTCGACCCTCGCCCTGGCCTGCGACGCCTCGCCCATGAGAGCCGGGCGGGCATTGGGGTCGTAGCTGATGGTCATGGTGCCGCGGACAGCTTCCAACGCCCGCAGGACGTCGTCGCCCCCGGGCTGCAGGAAGGCGGCGATCGAACCGGTGTGCAGGGCCTGGAAGTCCCGGGCGAGCCCGGCGGGATCCAGGGCCGTGGGCAGCCGCCAGTCGAGGTCGAACTCGTAGGTGGCCACACCGGCGGCGTCGAGCCGGGCGGTCGCCGTCGAGGTCGGCTCCGCGGTGATCGACCCGTCGAGGAGCCGGACCCCGGCCCCCTCCAGGTGCCGACGCACCGTCCGGCCCCGCTCGTCACGGCCGATCCGGGTCAGCAGCGTGGCGTCACGCTCCAGCCGGGCCAGTCCCAGCGCCACGTTGGCAGGGCTGCCGCCGGGGTGTTCGGCCCGCGAGCCGTCGGTCCGCCGGACGATGTCGACCAGGGCTTCCCCGATCACCAGGATGCTGCTCACGGGACGGATCATAGAGCGTCCGCGGAAGGTCCGATCCGGTCGGCGAGCGGACCTGCGGGGTGGCGCGAGCAGGACGTCCCCTTGCCGCCGGACCGGAGTGTCGCGCAGACCGTGGCATTACTGTGGAAGCCATGACCTCCGCCCAGGAAGCCGCAGGCGCTCCCGATCCATCAGACCTCGGATACGAGCAGGCCCGCGAGGAACTGGTCGAGGTGGTGCGCCGTCTGGAGTCCTCAGGCCCCGGCCTGGAGGAATCCCTGCGCCTGTGGGAACGCGGCGAAGCCCTGGCCCGGCGCTGCGAGGAATGGCTCGCCGGGGCCCGCGCGCGGATCGAGGCCGTGCAGGCCGCCCAGGAAGCCGCGCAGGAGCAGCGGGACGGCGGTCCCGCCACCGGCCCGGCCCACGACATCGCCGGCGACGGCACCACCGGCTGAGCCGGGTTTCCCCGCCGGTCTGAGCAGTTCTCCGGACGGTGACGCGGTAACGCCCCGCAGGTCCTCAGAGTCGGGTGTCCGGCAGGTCGAGGGCCGAGGCGAGCTTCTCGGCCGCCGCCAGGGCGATGGGTATCTCGTCGGGCAGGGCGTGTCCCGTGACGACCGTCGTCACGCGTGGCCCCGTGTGGACCAGCCCGACGGTCCCGCGCTCGACCCGTTCCCTCAGGATCCAGGACCGCCGACCCACCGTGTGGGTTCCCGTCTCCTGGCCCGAGGACACCTGTCCCTGGATCCACCCGGGATCGGCTCCGACGACCTGGTCGAGCCCGACGAAATGCCCGTCGGCACTGCGCATCCCCACATGCCAGACCGCGCGGTCGCGGCTCGTCCGACGGACCTTGGCGCTGGTCACCGTCCAGCCCTCGGGCAGCCCGGAGGGAACGGACGGTTCGAATCCCACTTCGCGGGCGGCCCGCTCGGCCTGCACGGCGACATCGGCCACCGGGCCCATCCGTTCGGCGGTGCGGGGGAACACCACGGCCCCGACCGCAGCCAGTCCCACCGCGGCGAACCCGATGACGACGCGCCGCAGGACCCTCCGGCCCCGTGGCGGCCCGCTCGTCAGACCCTCGTTAGACACCGCACCATGGTGACATCGCGCGGGGGCTGCTCACGCAGCCCCGCCCCCGGCCGCCCGTTTCGGCCCTTTCCGCCGGCCCCCCGCCCGGACCGAACGGACAGGGCCCTGGGGGTGGCCCTCGGACGGGGCCCTCAGGCGGGGCCCTCGGAGCGGGCCGCCAGGCAACCGCCGTGCAGACGGACCCTCAGCCCTGTCCCCTGCGGGGCCTGCGCGGGGTCGCGCACGATGTCGCCGGCCTCGTCCTGGACGACCGCGTAACCGCGGGCCAGGGTCGCCGCGGGGGAGAGCGCCGCCACGCGGCCCCGTAGGTGCCCGACATCCGTGGACGCGGCCCGCAGCCGACCGACCACGGCCGTCCTGGTCCGTTCCCGCAGGGCCGTCACGGCCTCGGCGCGTTCGCGCAACAGACCCGCGGGATCGGCGAGGACCGGGCGCTCGCGCAGGGCGGCCAGGGCCCTGCCCTCCCGTTCGATCCTCGCGAGCACCGCGCCCCGCGCCCGCTGCCGGGCACCCTGCAGACCGGCCTGCTCGGCCGCGACGTCCGGGACAATGCGTTTGGCAGCGTCGGTCGGGGTCGACGCCCGCAGATCGGCGACGAAATCCAGCAGCGGGGTGTCCACCTCGTGCCCGATCGCGCTCACCACCGGGGTCCGGCATCGGGCCACGGCCCGTACGAGGGTCTCGTTGCTGAACGGCAGGAGATCCTCCAGGGAACCTCCCCCCCGCGCCACGACGATCACCTCGACCTCGTCGCGCGAGTCCAGGTCCTCCAGGGCAGCCACGACCTCGCCGACGGCCCGGGGACCCTGGACGGCCACGGGCCTGATCTCGAAACGCACCACGGGCCACCGGCGCCGGGCGTTCTCCACGACGTCCCGTTCCGCGGCGCTCGCCCGACCGCACACCAGTCCCACGACTCCGGGCAGGAACGGCAGCGGGCGTTTGCGTGCCGGGTCGAACAGGCCCTCGGCGTCCAGGACCCGGCGCAGGTGTTCCAGACGGGCCAGGAGTTCCCCGACCCCCACGGGGCGCAGGTCGTCGGCGGCCAGGCTGAGTGAACCGCGCCTCGGGTACAGCTGGGGTCGGGCGTGGACCACGACCCGAGCACCCTCCGGCAGGGGTGTCCCCAGGGCGTCCAGGACCCGGCGTCCGACCGTGACCTGGAAGGACAGGTCGACATCCGGGTCGCGCAGGGTCAGGTAGCACAGCTGCTGACCCGGACGGCGGGTCAGCTGCACCACCTGTCCCTCGACCCACAGGGCCGGCGCCCGACCGATGTACTCGGTCATCTTGGCCGTCAGCATCCGGACCGGCCAGGGGCGTTCCGGGGTGGTCTGTCCTGCGGTGGCCGGGAGATCGACCCCGGGCCCCGCAGCCTTCCGGCTGTTCACCCGGCCACGGTACGCGCCGACGCGCCGGTCCCGCGCCCCAGACCTACGATGTGACCGTGAACCCACCCCCCCGACCGCAGGCCGACCGACCCCGGGACCTGCCGGTCCCGCCCCCCGACGGAGCGGACGGATCGGACGGCAGTGGGGGCGGCGGGGGCGGCAGGAAGGTGCTGTTGGCGGCGCCCCGGGGATACTGCGCCGGGGTGGACCGGGCGGTGAGCACCGTGGAACGTGCGCTCGAACGTTTCGGCGCCCCCGTCTACGTGCGCCGGCAGATCGTTCACAACAAACACGTCGTACAGACCTTGGCGGACCGGGGGGCGGTCTTCGTCGAGGAGATCGACGAGGTCCCGTCCGGGTCCGTGGTGATCTTTTCCGCGCACGGGGTGTCACCCGAGGTGCACCGGCAGGCTCTCGAACGGAACCTCACGGCTGTCGATGCCACGTGCCCCCTGGTCACCAAGGTCCACCGGGAGGCGACCCGCTTCGCGGCCGAGGACCGCGACATCCTGCTCATCGGGCACGAGGGCCACGAGGAGGTCGTGGGCACGGCCGGGCAGGCCCCCGGGAGCATCACGGTGGTCGACGGCCCCGACGCCGTGGACGACGTCGAGGTCAAGGACCCCTCCCGAGCGGTGTGGATCTCTCAGACGACGTTGTCGGTCGACGAGGCCCTGAAGACCGTCGAACGGCTGCGCGAGAGGTTCCCGCAGCTGGCGGATCCCCCGAGCGACGACATCTGCTACGCGACCCAGAACCGGCAGAACGCCGTCAAACGCATCGCGGCCCGCGCCGAGGCCGTGATCGTCGTGGGGTCGGCCAACTCCTCCAACTCGGTGCGGCTGCTGGAAGTGGCCCTCGAACACGGCGCGGCCGCGGCCCACCGTGTGGACGGCCCCGGGGAACTGTGCGACTCCTGGCTGGATTCTGTGCGCACCGTCGGCGTGACCTCGGGGGCCTCCGTCCCGGAGGTGTTGGTCGAGCAGGTGCTGGACTGGCTGGCCCGGCGAGGGTTCACCGAGGTGGAAGAGATCGTCACAGCCCAGGAGGACCTGCGGTTCTCCCTGCCCCCCGCGGTTCGAGAGCCCCGACGGTGAGCGTCTCCGGGCCGGAAGCCTCGGCGGCTGCCGGCTCGGGGTCCGTGAG
>JAUPKJ010000274.1 GCA_030837505.1 Actinomycetota bacterium | reverse complement strand
GCGGGACGGCCTGTTGTAGGCGCCCGGGGCCTGGGGCGGTCCCCGCGACAACGAGCCACTGCGGCGGATGACGGTGCGCTACCGCACCGTGGGCGACATGAGCTGCACCGGCGCCGTGGAGTCCCGGGCGGGTACCCCCGCCGAGGTGATCGCCGAGATCGCCACGAGTCGGACCAGCGAGCGGGGAGCGAGCCGGGCCGACGACCGTCTGTCCGAGGCCGCCCTGGAGGACCGCAAACGGGAGGGATACTTCTGATGCCCGGAACCATCACGGCACGACCCGCAGCCCGCCCTCCCGGCCCCGGCCGGAACCCGGCCGGACCCGGACTCCTGCGGCTGGCCACCGCCGGTTCCGTCGACGACGGCAAGAGCACGCTGGTCGGCCGACTGCTGCGGGACACCCGGTCGGTCCTGGCCGACCAGATGGCCGCGGTGCGCGCCGTCAGCCGGGACCGCGGCCTGGCCGACGCGGACCTGGCCCTGTTCACCGACGGACTGCGGGCCGAACGCGAGCAGGGCATCACCATCGACGTCGCGTACCGGTACTTCGCGACCGCCCACCGCGCGTTCGTCCTCGCCGACACACCCGGCCACGTGCAGTACACGCGCAACATGGTCACAGGGGCCTCGACCGCTCAGGTCGTCGTGGTCCTCGTGGACGCCCGCAGCGGGGTCCGCGAGCAGACCTGCCGCCATGCGGCCGTCGCAGCTCTGCTGCGGGTGCCGAACGTGGTGCTCGCCGTGAACAAGATGGACCTCGTCGGTTACTCCCCGGAGGTCTTCGCCGCCGTCCGCGACCGGTTCGGACGTCTCGCGGCCGGGCTCGGCGTCCCTGACGTCGTGGCCGTCCCCGTCTGCGCGCTGAGCGGCGAGAACGTCGTCACCGCCGCCGACAGCATGCCGTGGTACTCGGGCCCGACCCTGCTGGAGCACCTCGAAACGGTGCCCGTGGCCCGGAATCCCGGCATCGAACCGTTCCGCCTGCCCGTCCAGTTGGTCCTGCGTCCGGGCTCCTCCGGCGGCTCCGGCCGCCGCCGGTACGCCGGGCTGGTGGCCTCCGGGCGGGTCCGGGTCGGCGACGAGCTCGTCGTTCAACCCGCCGGAGCGATCACCCGCGTGGTGGAGCTCGACGGACCGGACGGTCCGGTCGAGGAGGCGTGCCGTTCGATGTCGGTGACCGTGGCGGTGGCCGACGACCTGGACATCGGCCGCGGGGACCTGCTGTCCGGGGTCGCGGCGCCCGCGCGGACCACGCGGGAGGTCCGAGGAATCGTCTGCTGGCTCGGCGATCGACCGCTGACGGCGGGCGCCCGGGTCCTGCTGCACGTGGCCACCCGGACCGTGCCGGCGCTCGTGGACCGCCTCGACCACCGCCTCGACGTGGCGACGCTCCAGCGGGAGCCCACGGACCGGCTGTGCCTCAACGACCTCGGCGGCATCGTGCTGCGGACCGCCGAACCCGTCGCCCTCGACGACTACCGCGACAACCGGTGCACCGGTGCATTCCTGGTCGTCGACCCGGCTGACGGCAGCACCCTGGCGGCCGGCATGGCCGGCGACGTCGCCTCCCCCGGGACCGAGCCGGCTCCTGCCGTGCTGGGTCCTGCCGTGCCCGGCTGACCGAAGGGACCACCCGTGCGAGGCACCCCCCGAACCACCCCTTGCGGGCCCGCCCGCCCCGACGGGGAGATCCCCTCCGACAGGAACAGCGGTCCGGGGACCGAAGTGCGCATGGGCGCACCTCCGGCGCCGGGGCAGCTGCGCCGACGGGGGTGGGGGCCGGTCGAACCGGCGTTCGTCACGGCCGCGCGCCCGAGCGTGGCCGAAGCGGTCGCCTGCGCCCGCCGGGAGGGCGCCTCCCGGGTCGCGATCGCCTCGTACCTCCTGGGACCGGGACGTTTCAGTCGGGCACTGCACGCGGCGGTCCGGTCCCGGGGTCGGCGGCCTGCCGCCCCGTCACCGTGGGGCCCTGACGGTGCGGAGGATCACTGATGCGCAGGCTGCTGGCGCTGGCCCTGATCGGGTTCGCCGCCCAGCTCGTGGACGGGGCCCTCGGCATGGGCCATGGCGTGACCTCCACGACCCTCCTGCTCGCCGTGGGGACGGCACCGGCCGCCGCCTCGGCCTCGGTGCACCTGGCCGAAGTGGGGACCTCCCTGTCCGCAGGCGTGGCGCACTGGCATTTCGGCAATGTCGACCGCCGGGTGCTCGTACGGATCGCCGGACCCGGTGCCCTGGGGGCCTTCCTCGGCGCCCTACTGCTCAGCCGGCTGTCGACCGAGGCCGCAGCCCCGTGGATGTCCGGGATCCTCACGGCCCTGGGCCTGTGTCTGTTGCTGCGGTTCACCCGACGGCTCCCCCCGCGGCGGCCGCGTCCGCTCGGCAGCCGTCACCTGGCCCCCCTGGGCCTGGTCGCGGGGTTCGTGGACGCCACGGGCGGCGGCTGGGGCCCCGTGGCCACACCGGCGCTGCTGGTCGGCGGACGTTTGGAACCGAGGAAGGCCGTGGGGACCGTCGACACCGCCGAATGCCTCGTGGCCGTCTCGGCCGCCGTCGGGTTCCTGGTCGGCTTGGGCCGCAGCGGGTTCGCAACGACGACAGTGATCGCGATGATGGCGGGGGGCGTCATGGCGGCACCGATCGCGGCCTGGCTCGTGCGCCGGCTCCCGGCGCAGATCCTGGGCAGCGCCTTGCGCGGTCTCATCGTTCTCACGAACGTGCACGGACTGCTGGACGTCGTGCACGCGGGCCCCGGTTCGCGGTGGGCCCTGCACGGTGCGGTCCTCGTGCTCTGGGGTTGGGCGCTCGGAATCGCTCTGCGGGTCCACCGGAACAGCCGGCCGCCCCTCCCCGGCGTCCCGGTCCCTGCGTGATCGAACGGACCCTCCCCGGGTCCGGAGATCATCGGCCCCGGTGAGAAGGGGTTCTGCGTCTGCTCGGTGAGAAACGGTGCGGTGAGGAACGGTGCGGGGGACCGGGCCATTGTCGGAGCACCGGGAGCAGGTTTGTATTATTCCTATTTGTCCGACAGCTTCGGGAACATCAGGGATCGTGGGACCACAGAACAGGTCGAGGGGACGTCGTGGCAGAGATCGACCGGAGAACGGGGCGCCGGCCGAGGGCCCGTGGTGCCGGCCGGGGACACATCTTCATCAACTACCGGCGGGGGGACGCCGACTGGGCTGCGTCACTCCTGCAGCTGGAACTCTCGAACCGTTTCGGATCCCAGAAGGTCTTCTTCGCGAGCAAGTCCTTGGAAGTGGGCGACCGATTCGAAAAAGAATTGCTGGCGGCCGCTGCCGGTGCGAAAGTGCTGCTGGCGGTCATCGGTTCGGAATGGTTCATGGAGCGGGGCGGGGAGGAGCCGGCGTTACTGAACGAGAATGATTTCGTTCGTCGGGAGATAGCGGCAGCGCTGAGGGGCGGCGCCGAGGTCTTCCCCGTCTACGTCGACGGTGCTCCGGCCCTGCGTGCGGAGGATCTGCCGACAGACATCGCGGAGATCGCCGAAGAACATGGACTCGTGCTGCACCTGCGGATGTCCCGGACCTGGGCCCGACTGATCGGTGACGAACTGGTCGGGAAGTTCCCCGATCTCCTGTCCCCCGCCGGCCGTGTCACGTTCAGGGTCCGTCGGCTGTGGGAATCCCGGAGACGCCCTCTCCTGCTTTCGCTCATGGTGTCGTGCTCACTGCTGGCGACGCTGTCCTACGGATTTCTCTCCCCGCTCCCGGACCATGACGACCCGCACGCAGTGAAAATACCGGAGGACCTCCCGCCCGGTGAGATCCATGAGGCCAGGGTTCAAAGGGGCCGGAGCATACATACGTTCGCGGACTTCTGGGGCTTCGGGGGAGAGGGAAATCCTGTTCCCAGTGGCACGTGGGTCAGGATCGGATGCCGATGGAAATACCGATCCGACAGTCCGTCCGTGGGAGAGTGGTGGTATCTGGCCGGTGGGGGGCCGTGGAATGGGCGCTGGCTCGTCGCGAACTCCTACGTGACCCGGACAGTGAAGAACGGAATCGTCACAGGAAACTATGACGGGAGTTCCGATCCGGACGTCGATCCAGCAATACCGATCTGCGTCGCGACGGACTCGTGACCCCTCCCGCGTCCCAGGACGTCCTGGATGTCCACGAGAAGGCTCCTCGCCGGTCGATGGCTCCTCCAACGAGAAAGGACCGTCTGAGTCAGCACGAGGTCACTGCGCACGGTCTCGGAGTCGATGACGGCAACGAGGGGAAGATACTCGTGCAGGGAAAGGCAGGCTTGTTCGACATCACCTGACTGAGCCAGGGCCAGCGCTCGACGCACACCGAATCGTGCCGTTGCGCGGAACGCGGTCGATTGGATAGACGGCATCGACTCCTCCAGCGTCCTCGCGCTGTCCTCCGGCCGGCCCAGGTCGAGAAGACACCATCCCCTCACCAGCTCCTGGTGGTTCTCTGTGGAGGTCGATCCCAGCGCGACGTGCGCGTCCGAAGTTACGGAACCGCTCAGGACAGCGGCGCGTTCGAGCGCTTCGAAACAAGCTTTTTCGTCCCCGGCCAGAGCGTGTCCCTGTGCTTCCCGGAGGGCCGCTGATCTCCGTGTCCGTGGTGGGAGGGAGCTGTCGCTGCCCGCTCTGACGGCCAGACCCGTGGTGGCTCGTGCGTCCCTGTCGTAGAGAGTCACAGAGGACAGTCGAATATCGGCATAAGCGATCAGGTTCTTGTCGTCGGCCTCCTCGGCGGAACGGCGCATGTGGCGCACCCACCACTGCGCTGCCCGGCAGTCCCCGGATTCTTGTGACATCCAGGCCGCATACTCACAGTAGCGGGCGGCCAAAGAGCCGATGGAGGGACGCGTCGTTGCCGAGGACCGACGCGACAGCTCTCTCAGCGTGTGGATCTGAGGTATGAGGAGCGGCACCACCGCGGCAGGGCTCATGGTCCGCCCGATGGCCTTGGCCTCGGACAGGACCCTTTCGTACCCGTGCAGCAGACGGCTCCCCTCCGCGGGCGTCAGCCGGTGGATGTGCGACGTGTCCCATTGCAGGGAGGTCAAGGTCCCGGCCGCCAACATGCTGCGCCTGCTGAAGGTTCGGAACTCTGATCGACCGTCGGACGCTTGAATCATG
>JAUPKJ010000273.1 GCA_030837505.1 Actinomycetota bacterium | reverse complement strand
GCCCACCGTGGTGGTCCCCAGCGTCCGACTGTTCCGGGGGGCGGTTCCTCGTTCATTCGGAAGGCGAGGTAGGCCGCCGGTCTCGTCGTGGCGTCGAAGTAGTACACCCACTCGGACGGCGACCTCGGTGCCGGGTCCAGTGTTCCGGACCAGCCGCCCCTCACCATCTCGTCGGTGAAGGCGGTGAGCCAGGACCGGTTCTGTTCGGGTGTCCCGGTCAGGTCCCAGAAGACCACCGGGCCCTCCGGTGAGGGTTCGATGCTTTCGGCCCACACGGTGTCCGGGACCACGGCGTCGTTCGCGTAGGCCATCGCGGCGCGGGCCGCGGCCATCGCGTCGGCCAGCGGCTGCTCTCTGCCTCCCCTGGTACCGCGGAAGAGCAACTCCAGGGCATCGGCATTGACTTCTAGTCGCCGGTCGATACCGGCCACGTCCACGACCACCCCGGGACGGCTTCCCTCTGCCATGGCTCTTGACCCTCCGCGTCCGTACTCATACCGTCTGAGCACACTACAGGGCTTAACGCCCGTCTTACCCGGTTGTTCGGCTTTGCCCTAGGGGTTTTGATGATGCGTGCCTTCCAACGGACCCTACTGGCCCTGCTCGTCGGGCTGGTGACGTGCGCAATCGTGGTGCAGGTAGGGACCAGCCAGGCCCTCGCGGCGTTGCCCTACCCGGAGCCCAACCTGCTCTCGGCGGCAATCGGTGACGCCTGTTCGCCGAACAGCACGCAGAGTGTCCTGATCGATCCCAGCCCGCCGCAGTGCATCGCTGAGGAGACGCGCTCAACCCGGGTACGCCTTCTCAACAGTTGCATCACCGGAGCGAAAGCACTCCAGCCGGACGCGACCTATTCCAAGCTTGAATGCCGCGGCGGTGGCGGTATCCAGGCCGAAGCGATCGCTCAGGCCCGGACCATAGCCCAGCTGAACGCCCGCGGAACCTACGGCCCCAGCTCACCTGGCGGTATCAGCCCCAACCTGCAGTGGGAGACCCAGATCCCCGGTGGCGGGCGGCCTGACCTGTTCATCTACGACCGGGACAACCCCACCAGCGACGTGGGCTTGGTCGAGATGAAGATCGACGCAGCTGGCGGCGGGAAAGGCCTCAACGAGGCGATAAAAGACATGACCGCATACTTGCGTGCCTTTCAGGAAACGGCGAGTGGTCGCGAGGTGAAGGAGTATTCCATCCCCGGTGGGTTCACCGACCGGTTCTTCATCACCTTCGGGCCCTGCAAGTACTTTCCCGACCAGCAGTCCGGCAACTGGTACACGACGCATACGGTCCCGGGCGTTGATGGGGTCCTGATCTCGGACACGGTCCGTCAGGAATGCCCCAGACGATCCTCCGAGAAGAACGAGAAAGACTACTACCAGGGCAAGATCGGTGCTGACGAGGACCACAACAACATCGACGACTTCCTCGACTACGTCACGAAGCACCCCGAACTGTGGCGCCTGCCCACCCAGATCCCGAAGTGGTTCGCGCCGGCCAAGGAACCGGTCAAGGTCGTCCTGGCCGACGATGCGTTGCTGGCGTTCGAGGAAGGCCTTGTGGGTGCTGGGGAGAGTGGCCTCCCCGCGCTGATCGAGGCGATGGGCGGCGTCGCAGTTGAATCCGAAGCAGCAATCGCTGCCGGAGACGCGCTCGCCCTGGGCATGACCGCGGAGGAGCTGGCCAGCGCCGAACTACTGCTCGCAGAGGCCGGGGTGATCACGCTCGGCACCGCCCTGGTGGTCGCAGCGGTGGCGATCGTGGTGGCAGCCGCATTGGTGGCCCTGTGGAAGCTCTACCACGGGCAGGGAAACGTCTACGGGGAGCCGCATCTCGGGACCTTGGACGGCCTCGCCTACGACCTGCAGTCGCACGGCGAGTTCCACCTGATGGAGGTACCGGAGGCGGGAATCGACCTTCAGGCCCGGTTCGAGCCAGGCGCGATCACAAACGCGACCCGGCTGAAGGCGATCGCGTTCCAAATAAACGGCACGCCAGTCGAGATCCGCAGTAACGGGACCCTGCTGGTGAACGACGAGGTCCAGCCGACCAGCACCGTGTGGGTCGATCTGGGCAACGGTGGCGTGCTGTGGCGCAAGGGAACCCAGTTCATCGTGACGTTCCCGGGGGCCGACCCGACAACGCTATCCATCAACGGCACCGACTTCACCATCAAGGTGCCCACGGGGGCCCCGACCCGAGGACTGCTCGGCAACAATGACGGCATCCCCGGGAACGACCTGGTCACGGCATCCGGGGAGCAGGTCACCGGGGCGTCGGCGACGGTCCTGCATGGGCGGTACGCCGACTCGTGGCGGATCACCCAATCAGAATCGCTGTTCACCTACGCCGACAACGAGGACACCGATACCTATACAGACCGGTCGTTCCCGCCGAACATCCTCACCCTGTCCGACTTCTCCGAGGCAGAACTGAACGCCGCCGCCGTCGCCTGCCGGGCCCAGCAAGTACCGGAGGGACCGCAGTTCGACGACTGCATGTTCGATATAGCCCTGACCGGGGACGACTCGTATGCGAAGTCAGCCGCAGCGGTCACGGACTTCTTACAAGAGCCTGGTGCCCGGGGCGTGTCGGAAAGTGGCTCCTTGACCGAGGATTTCGAGGGGACCCTCCCGACCAATCTCACGCCGGTAAGCCTGGTAACGGTGCCCGACGGCAAGGCCGCAGGCCCCGTCTTCGACAAAAGCGGGTACAGCTTCTCAATCCCAGCGCTACCCAGCCACAAAGACGTCACAGTCGCACTCGACCTCTACGTGTTCGGCATCCGTGACGGTGACCCGGCGACCGGCAGTATCGTAATCAAGGCCAATGGACTCACCACCGTCACGGTCGGGTTCACACCTACAGCGGCCACCGTGACAGCCGGTCCGGGTCAGGTCACCCCGCTCGGGGAAGGCCAGACTGCGACTGGGCAGTTCAGTCGATACCGGGTAACCATGCAGGGCGAGCACCTGTCCGATCAACTACGGGTCTCGCTGGAGCCCACCGGGTTCCGGGGACTGCTGGGCACCAGCCTGGCCGTCGACAACCTGTCCGTCGAGATCTCGCTGGTGGTACCACAGAACTTCACCATCGGGACGACGGCCATGGTCTCGGACGGGGTGCCCGCAGCTGGGGCTGGCCGGATCGAGACCCGCGCCTCGCACGACATCTATTCCTTCACCGTGCCGGCGGGAGCGTCTGAGTACCTCGACCTGCGTACCTGCCCCCGAGGACTTGCCTACACCGTGTACACCGCGGCTAAGGCCAAGATACGAAGTGGGACCTGCACAGGCGCCGAGCTGACAGACCTCGCCGCTGGCACATACACCATCGATGTGTGTGTCTCCCCGACAGCCGAGGTCCCGGCGCTCTACTCGTTCGCGCTGAACCCCATCCCCGCGGACGTGAGTGGCACACTCGAAACAAACGGCACCGCTTCCACGATCACCACGACCATGGCTGGCCAGAACGCCAAAGTAACGTTCACCGCCACCACCGGGCAGCGGATCCACGTCACGTGTTCTGAGACCGCGGCGCTGGGGTCGGTGGATTACGCGTTGCTTGACCCTGCGGGGAAGGTGGTGAAGACCGCGTACTTCTGTCCTTCTTATGGGACGGTGTTCGACACGATCGTGTTGGGGGCG
>JAUPKJ010000031.1 GCA_030837505.1 Actinomycetota bacterium | reverse complement strand
GTCAGGGACGTCTTGAGAGGCCCTTGAAAAGGTTCTTTGGGGCGAAAGCCCTGATTCCCCAGGCAGTCCCGCCCGCCTTCCACGCCCCTGGCAGACCCTCCGAACCGCCGGCCCCCGCGACAACGGGCATCGCGGGGGCCGGCAGCTTCACGGGGCGGACCAGTGTTCGAAGAACTCGCTCTCAGTGTTCGAAGAGCGTGGGCAGGAGCGCCTCGGAGGCGACCTTGAGGTCAGCCAGGGGCACAGCGAACAGCCCTTCGACGTCGAGAGACGGTCGCGAGGACGTCGTCCCCAGACGCAGGGCGGGCACGCCGTGCTCGGCGCAGAAGTTCTCCCAGAGGCCCCCGGTACCGGCCGGGACGCTCACGACGGCCCGCGAGGTGGACTCGGAGAACAGAGCGACGAAGGGCGACAGGTCGTCCCTGCGGCACAGGGACTCCAGATCGCACTCCAGGCCCACGCCGAAGCGCAGGCAGGACTCCACGAGCGCCTGGACCAGTCCGCCCTCGGACAGGTCGTGGGCGCAGGACAGGAAGCCCTCCCTGGCCCCTGCGACCAGGACGTCGGCCAGGAGCCGCTCGGTGTCCAGGTCGACGACGGGCGGCACGCCTCCCAGGTGTCCGTGCTCGGCCCAGGCCCATTCGGAGCCTGCGAGCTCCTCGCGGGTGGTCCCCAGCAGGTACACGGGCAGACCGGGTTCCCTCCAGCCCGAGGGGACCCGGTGGGCGACGTCGTCGATCACGCCGAGCATCCCCACGACCGGGGTGGGGTGGATCGCGGTGGTCCCGGTCTGGTTGTAGAAACTGACGTTCCCACCCGTGACGGGAATGCCCAGTTCGCGACAGCCGTCGGCCAGACCGGAGACGGCCTGTTCGAACTGCCACATCACCGCCGGGTCCTCGGGGGAGCCGAAGTTGAGGCAGTCGGTGACGGCCATGGGCTGGGCCCCCGTGACCGCGACGTTCCGGTACGCCTCCGCCAGGACGATCCTCGCGCCCTCCCGCGGGTCCAGAGCCCCGAAACGGCCGTTGCCGTCGGTGGACAGGGCTACCCCCAGACCGCTGGCCTCGTCGACCCGGATCATCCCTGCGTCGTCCGGCTGTGCGAGGGCCGTGTTGCCCCGCACGTACCGGTCGTACTGAGTGGTGACCCAGGAACGGCTGCACAGGCCGGGCGAGCCCACCATGCGCAGCAGCAGGGCCAGCAGTTCCTCGCCCGTGCCGGGCCGGGGCAAGCGGTCGGGGGTGTCGGAACGGACCTCGTCCAGCCGTTCGGGCCGGGCCATGGGACGGTTGTACACCGGTCCTTCGTGGGCCACGGTGCGCGGCGGCACGTCGACCACGGTCTGCCCGTGCCAGAGCACCTCCAGGCGACCGGTGTCGGTCACCTGCCCCATGACGGTGGCCTCGACGTCCCACTTGTCCGTGATCTGCAAGAACGCCGCGAGGTCCGCAGGGCGCACGACCGCCATCATGCGTTCCTGGGACTCGCTCATGAGGATCTCCTCGGGGCGCAGCGAGGGGTCCCGCAGCGGAGCTCGGTCCAGGTGGACCTGCATCCCGCCGTCGCCGTTGCTGGCCAGTTCGCTGAAGGCGCAGGAAAGGCCCGCGGCCCCCAGGTCCTGGATCCCGGTCACGACCTTCGCTGCGAACAGGTCCAGACAGCACTCGATGAGGACCTTCTCCGCGAACGGGTCGCCGACCTGCACGCTGGGGCGTTTGGTCGGCCCGCCCTCCTCGAAGGTCTCACTGGCGAGGATCGAGGCGCCCCCGATGCCGTCCCCACCGGTGCGGGCCCCGAACAGCACCACGAGGTTTCCGGCGCCGCTGGCCTGGGCCAGGTGGATGTCGCCGTGGCGCAACGTGCCCAGGCACAGGACGTTGACCAGGGGGTTGCCCTGGTAGCAGGGGTCGAACGCCACCTCGCCGCCGATGTTCGGCAGGCCGAGACAGTTGCCGTAGCTGCCGACCCCGGAGACGATCCCCGGCAGCACCCGCGCGGTGTCCGGGTGGTCGATGGCGCCGAAACGCAAGGGGTCCATGACGGCCACGGGCCGGGCCCCCATGGACATGATGTCCCGGACGATCCCGCCGACCCCGGTCGCGGCCCCCTGGTGGGGTTCGACATAGCTGGGGTGGTTGTGGCTCTCGATCTTGAAAGTGACGGCCCAGCCGCGGCCGATGTCCACGACGCCGGCGTTCTCGCCCATGCCGACGAGCAGCTTCTCGCGCATCTCGTCGGTGACCTTCTCGCCGAACTGGCGCAGGTGCACCTTGCTGGACTTGTAGGAGCAGTGTTCGCTCCACATGACGCTGTACATCGCCAGTTCGCAGGAGGTGGGCCGCCGTCCGAGGATCTCGCGGATCCTGGCGTACTCGTCGGCCTTGAGGCCGAGTTCTGCCCAGGGCTGGTCCACGTCGGGGGCCTGTACGGCCCGTTCCACGGTGTCGTGGCAGGCCGCTGACGCGGCGGTGTCGTTCGAACTCTCTGCGGTCACGCTGTGAGCACCCCTTCGAGGACGGAGGTGAAGAAACGCAGCCCGTCGGTGTTCGTCAGGCGGCCGGCGGCATCCCGGTCCGGGCCGAACCCCTCCTCCACGGCGTGCTCCGGGTGGGGCATGAGCCCGACGACGGTCCCGGTGGCGTTGCTGACCCCGGCGATGTCCCGGTAGGAGCCGTTGGGGTTCCCCCCGAGGTAGCGGGCGACGACCCGGCCCTCGCTCTCCAGGTGGTCCAGGGTCGGGACGTCGGCGACGAACCCGCCCTCGCCGTTCTTCAGGGGGACGACGATTTCCTCGCCGTCGCCGTAGCGGCTGGTCCAGCGCGTGTTGTTTCGTTCGATCCGCAGCCTCTGGTCACGGCAGACGAACTTGCGGTGGTCGTTGCGCACGAGGGCCCCCGGCAGCAGATGCGACTCGCACAGCACCTGGAACCCGTTGCAGATCCCCAGCACCGGCAGACCGGGAGAGGCCGACTCCGGCGGACCTGCCCAACGGATGACCGAACGCATGACCGGTGCGAAACGGGCGATCGCCCCGCAACGGAGGTAATCACCGTAGGAGAAACCTCCCGGCAGGACGACGGCATCCACCCCGTGGAGGTCGTCGTCTCCGTGCCACAGCGCGACGGCCTCGCCGCCGGCCAGACGGACCGCGCGGGCGGCGTCGACCTCGTCCAGCGACCCGGGGAAGGTGACGACCCCGATCCTCACTGCGCGTCGCCCTCGGGGGCGGCCGCCACACGGACGACGTCCTCGATCACCGGGTTGCCGAGCAGGGTCGCTGCTGCCTCGCGGGCACGGTCGAGGACCTCCTCGGTCACCTCGCCGTCCACTTGCAGTTCGAACCGCTTGCCCTGACGGGCCGCAGTGAATTCCGTGAAGCCGAGCCGTGCGAGGGCACCCGCGACGGCCTTGCCCTGGGGGTCCAGGATCTCGGGTTTGAACATGACGTCGATGACGACGCGTCCCATGCTGGGGATCTCCTGTAGACGGCTGACCGGTCGCGGACCGGCGCGGCGAATGGCGTGGCCAGCGTAGCGTCCCCGTTCGGCCGCCCTCACCCGAGCGGACCGGGGACGGCCCCCGGCGTCGGGAACAGCCCCAGAAGATCCTCAGACGGTGATCTCACCGGCGGCGGCCCGGGCCGCGATGTCCCGGCGGTGATGTGAACCGCGCAGGTCGATCAGGTCGACCGCGCGGTAGGCGGTCCGACGGGCCTCGTGCAGATCCGGTCCGGTCCCCACGACCGACAGGACCCTCCCACCGGAGCTGACGACCTGCCCGTCCTCTGACCGGCGGGTACCGGCGTGGAGCACCCAGGCCCCCGGGACCTCGCCAGCGGCGTCCAGCCCGTCAACGGGGTCGCCAGAGCGGGGGGTGCCGGGGTAGCCCTCGGCCGCGACGACGACCGTGACCGCTGCCGTCGCGTGCCAGCGCAGAGGGGGCTGCTGGTCGAGCGTGCGCGTGGCCACGGCTCGCAGCAAGGTCCCCAGCGGGGTGCGCAGGCGGGCGAGGACCGACTGGATCTCCGGGTCCCCGAAACGGACGTTGAACTCGATGACCCGCAGACCGCGGGAGGTCAGGGCGAGACCGCAGTAGAGCACCCCGGAGAAGGGGACCCCCCGGCGGGCCATCTCGTCCACGGTGGGCTGCGCCACACGGGACACGATCTCGTCGACGAGCCCGGCAGGGGCCCAGGGCAGCGGGGAGTAGGCGCCCATCCCGCCCGTGTTGGGACCGGCGTCCTGTTCACCGACACGTTTGAAGTCCTGCGCGGGAGCCATGGGGACGACGGTGCGCCCGTCCGAGAGGCAGAAGAGCGAGACCTCCGGTCCGTCGAGGTACTCCTCGACGACGATCCGCCCGTCGGGACGCGCCAGGCAGCGTTCGGCGTGTTCCAGGGCCTGCGCCCGGTCGGAGGTCACCACGACGCCCTTGCCGGCGGCCAGGCCGTCGTCCTTGACCACGTGGGGGGCCCCGAACTGGTCGAGGGCCTCGGCGGCTTCCTCCACGGTCGTGCAGACCCGGGCCAGTGCCGTGGGCACGCCCGCCGCCGCCATGATCGTCTTGGCGAAGGCCTTGCTGCCCTCGAGCGCAGCGGCCTGGGGGGAGGGGCCGAAACAAGCGATCCCGCGGTCTCGAACAGCCCCGGCGACCCCTGCGACCAGGGGCGCCTCCGGGCCGACGATCACAAGATCTGTTTCGAGGGCCTCGGCGAGGTCCGCGACGGCCCTGCCGTCCATGACGTCCACGGGCCGACAGCACGCGATCGTTGCGATGCCGGCGTTGCCCGGCGCCGCCACCACGGTTTCGACCTCGGGGTCCGCGACCAAGGCGCGGACAAGAGCGTGTTCGCGGGCACCGGAACCGACCACCAGGATCTGCACGGTCCCCCACTTTAGAGGCTCCGCCGGGAGGGTCCGGCCGCGCCTTCAGCCCGACGGGGGCCGTGCGGGAGGCCGGGGGTCGGAGAGCATCGCCCTGGCCTGGGGATGGCTCAGCCCCACGGCTTCGAACAAGTCGATCGCCGCGGAACGCAACTGGGCGACGACGACGGTCTCGGACAGGGTTCCCGGACCGGTGACTCCCAGCGAGACCTCGGTGGTCAGGGCGCGCAGTCCCTCACGGAAGTCGCCGGCGCCGGGCCCCTGCGGGTCCCGCAGGGCCTCTGGCAGGTGTTCCAGGACGTCGGCGAGCCGTTCGACGGCTTGGAGAACCGGCTCGGACATGGCGGGGGGTTCGGTGCGGGCGGTGGGCCCCGGCGGGACCCACTGTCCGGGACAGCACAGGTCCTCGACGGCGGCCAGCAGCCGTCGGACGGCGACCCGCAGGTTGCGCACGGCCCGGTCGACGGGCAGCAGGGCCACGCGGTTGGCCTCCAGCTCAGCCCTGGCGCGGTTGCGCAGCGGCGAGATCCGGTTGATCTCCTCCCCGGCCACGACGGCCACCTGCCAGTCCCGCAGATGGGGCTCTGTCCCCCGGGCCGTCTCCAGGGCCAGTCCGGCCGCCGGAAGGTCGGCGTCCCGGGCCGCCAGCGCCGACAGACGCAGGGCCTGTGTCATCTCCGCTGCGAGCAGGTGGTTCTCGCGTCGCACGGCTGTTCGGGGGTCCGAGGGCAGCAGGGCTGCGACGGCCAGGGCCAGAGCGCCCCCGATCAGGGCGTCCTGCCAGCGTGTGATCACCCCACCCGGCGGGGTCGGCAGGACGGTCACGAAGAGGCCCTGCAGGGCCGCCTGATTGACGATCACGTTCCCGCCGTCGACGACCAGCGCGAGGAACATGCCCAGCAGCACGACCACGCCGATCTGCCATCCCCCGCGACCCAGCGCCTGCACGAGCAGGTCCGCCAGCGCGACGCCGATGGCCACTCCCACGGCCAGTTCCAGGACCCGCCGGATCCGATGGATCTGCGAGGTCCCCAGACAGATGATCGCGGCGACGGCGGCGAAGAAAGGGGAACGATGACCCAGCAGGTGGACGGCGGCCTCCCAGGCCAAGAAGGCTGCGAGGGCGCTCTGTCCCACGGACCAGGCGGACACGCGCAGCCGGTACGTGGCGTTGTTCGAGCGGGTTCGCAGAGCCCGCAGGGGCAGGGCGCTCCCGTACCCCGTGCGAGGGGATCCCTTCACCGACAGACTCCCCTCATACCCCCAACCTCCATACAATCAGTAGTCTTACAATTACCATCCGCGTTGAGAGTGACCTTCTTCCCGCTCCGATCGCGCCGTTCACGCCGCACAGCACGTTCGACGGGAAACGTCCCGTGACGCTCGTCCCGACCAGGAGGTCATCATGACGCACCAGGAGGCTTCCGCGGTCGTCTCCGTCCCCATGGACGTGATCGAGCACAAACTGCAGGACGTCGAGTCCTGGCCCGGTTTCCTCATCGGTGTCGAGGAGGTGCGGAAGACGTCCTTCGAGCGGTACGTGTTCGTCGTTCGGGACGGTCGGAACACCCGGGAGGTGCCCGTCTCCGTGGTCGACAGGCCACAGCGCTGGACCTGGCACTCGCTGAGCGGTCCGACTTTCGAGGGCGAGCTGCGCATGTACCCGGTCGATACCCGGCGCACACGGCTCGTCCTGAAACTGACTTCCGATCCCGCGGGATTCCTGGCCTACCTGGCGGAGATGCTCATCGCGTCCCACTCCACGGCCGACGTCGACCTGCAGCGTCTGGAACGCGAACTCACCGCCCCGGACCCGACCGATCCGGGCCCGGCCGATCCGGACCCCGCCCCGGCCCCGGACGACCGCGGCAGCGGGACACCCACGCCGTAGCCCGTGCCGACCTTCGCCCCCGGGAACGAGAACGGTCGGGGGGCGGGCCCGTTGGCCCGCCCCCCGACCGTTCCGATCAAGAGGTCAGCACTCCTTCTTGTAGAGGTACTTGGCGACCTCGGGCGATGCCATGTTGGCCTTCGTCACGATCGTGGCGTCGGTCTGGATGTTCTGCGTGACGCTCTTGCCATCGAGAGCCGCGAGAGCCTGCTCGATCCCCTGCTTGCCGATCTCGTAGGGCTGCTGGGCGATCAGAGCGTCGACCTCGCCGGCCTGCAGCTGCTTGATCTGGTCCGGGCCGGCGTCGAAGCCGACGACCTTGACGGCGCCGTTCTTCTTGGCGTTCGACACGCCCTTGGCAACACCCTGCGCGGTGTACAGGTTGGTGGCGAAGACACCCACCAGGTCGGGGTTGGCCTGGAGAGCGGCGGCCACGACCTTGTTGGCGATCGAGACCTCGTTGTGGGAGTACTGGGTCTCCAGCACCTCGAAGCCGAGCTCCTGGGCCTTGGCCTTGAAGCCTTCAACCCTCGCGTCCACGCTGGAGACACCCGGGTCGGTCGAGATGGCCATGACCTTGCCCTTGGTCAGCCCGAGCTCCTTGAGCGCCTCGGCAGCCTTCTCGCCGCCCTTCTTGTTGTCGCTGGCGATCCGCGAGACACCGATCTTCTCGTCCTTGACGATCGTGTCCACGAGAACGACCTTGGTGCCGTCGTCCTGGATGTTCTTCAGCGGCTTCGCCGAAGCTGTCACGTCGTTCGGAGCAACGAGCAGCGCGTCGGGCTTGGCGGCCCGGACCCCGTCGAGCATGGGGTTCTGCTGCACGGGGTTGAACTCCTTCGGCCCCTGGACGTTCAGCTCCACGCCGGCGGCCTTGGCGGCCTCTTGGGCACCGCACTCCATGGAGACGTAGAAGGGGTCACCCGTCACGCCGACCATGAGGGTCATCTTCTTGGTGCCCGAGGAGCTGCCCCCGGAGGAGCTGCCGCCACAAGCTGCGAGGGCGAGCACTGCCATCGCGACGACCGCGGTGCTCCCGACCTTCGTGTACTTCACTTGATTGTGTTCCTCTCTCTGCGTCGAGAAGATCTGTACTGCTGTTGTTGCACACGCCCGTAGGTCGTGCTGTGGAGCCGCCGGCACCTCGGATCATCGGGATCCGCGGGCCGGGTGGTGCGCTCCGACGACGTTGCCGCCGTCGGTCCGGGACGCCCCCGGGAAACCTTGGGCCAGAAGGCTTCCCGGCACGGAGCGGCGGTGCCGAACACCGCCTGCGGGATCGGATCAGTCCCGCCTTCGTCCGGCGGTGGGCAGAGTTCACCCGCCGCCGAACCGGACGTCATTGCTTGGTGCGTGCCTTGCGGCGCATCTGATCGAACCAGACTGTCAGGACCAGAACAAAACCGATGGCGACGTCCTGCCAGTAGGCCCCCACGCCCATGATGATGAAACCGTTCTTGAGCAGGGACGGGATCAGAGCACCCATCAGGGTGCCCAACATCGTCGCCACACCGCCGAAGACGCTGGTCCCACCGAGGGCCACGGCTGTGATGGCCTGCATGTTGTCGGTCGTGTGCCCGGACAGGGCCGTCGTACCGAAGTACGAGACCGACAGGAAACCACCGAAGGAGCTCGCCAGCGCGGCCAGGACGTAGACCTTGATCAGATGCCGCTCGACCTTGATGCCGACGCGGCGGGCAGCTTCCTCGTTGCTGCCGATCGCCAGGGTGTACCGGCCGAAGACACTCAGTCTCAGGGCGACCCAGCCCACGATGACGGTCAGGGCCGCGATCAGGATGATGTTCGAAAGGCCAGGGATCATTTCCCCGGAGGTGACGGGGGACAGGGCCGAGGTCCCCGTGTTGGTCCCGTCCTGCAGAAGGTTGGCTGCCCCGAGGCCGGAGCCCAGGGTACCCAGCGTCGCCAGGAGCGGCGGGACGTGCATGTAGGCGATGATGACGCCGTTGAGGACCCCGACGATGAGCCCGGCCGCCAGCGCAGCCAGCAGCGCGACCAGGATGTACGAGAGCTTCGTCTCGCTGTCGGTGACATCGACGGCGGTTCCCTCCCCGACCGTGAACCATCCGAGGGCTTTGGTCGCGAACACCTCGCCGAGAACGACCGCAGCGGGAATGGACAGGTCGATCCCGGAGGTGGCGATCACGAAGGTGGCCCCGACGGACAGCACGATCAGGATGCTGAGGTTCTGAGCCAGGAGATCGAAGTTGGAGATCGTGTTGAACTTGCCCGGCTCCATGAACGAGAAATAGATGACCATGATGATGAGCGCCGCGAAGGTCAGCCCACTGGTCTGGCTGAGAGCGGTGCGGACCATCGAGAACGCGGACGCCTTCTGCGGTGCGTCGGGGGCGGCCCCCCGCCGAGTCTTCGTCGTGTTCATGCCGTCACCTCGCCGTTGGGAACGTCGGCCTCGTTGGAGTACGCCCCGGACACCGCGGCGATCAGCCTTTCCACGTCGACCTCACCTCGCCGGAAACGCGCCGTCCTCGCGCCCAGCCGCATGACCTCGATCCGGTCCGCCACTTCGATCACCTGCGGGAGGTTGTGCGAGATGAACACCACGGCCAGGCCGCGGCTGCGCACCCTGTCGACGAGCTGCAGGACCTTCTCCGTCTGGATGACGCCGAGGGCCGCCGTCGGCTCGTCCATGATGATCACGTGTTTCGCCCACATCGCGGCCCGCGCGATGGCGACGGACTGCCGCTGCCCGCCAGAGAAGGACGAGACCGGCACGCGCATGTCCTGGACCAGGCCGACCCCGAGCTCGGCGAAACTCGCAGCGGTGCGCCGGCGCATCTCCTTGTGGTCGTGCAGAACCCGCAGGCGACGGATCTCCCTGCCGAGGAAGACGTTCGCCGCGGCGTCCAGGTCGGAGGCCAGGGCCAGGTCCTGGTAGACGGTCTCGATGCCGTGCTTGGTCGCCTGGACGGGGCCGGTCATCGACACCGGGCGCCCCTTCACCATGATCCGCCCGCAGTCCGGCCGGATCGCACCGGCCAGACACTTGACGAGGGTGGACTTGCCCGCGCCGTTGTCGCCGACCAGGGCCGTCACCTCTCCGGGATAAGCCTCGAACGAGACACCGCGCAACGCGCGGACCTGCCCGTACTTCTTCTCCAGCCCGTGGGCGGCCAGAGCAGGAACCTCCGCGCGCTTCATCGAGCCACTTCCTTCCACGACCGGCCGTGCTCGGCCAGAACCTCCACCAAGCCCTTCAAACGAGGCACGGACACCTCGCGCAGGAAGGCCCGGCGTTCCTCTCCGGACAGCCGGACGGCCTCGCCCCACAGGGAGCGTCCGGCGATGACCCCGCCGGCCCCGGCGTCCAGGGCGATCCGAGCCCGTTCGAGGAAGTCCTCGTAGGACACCCCGGCCGAGAGCAGCGCCCAGGGCACCGGGCCGAGAGCGGCGGTGACCTTCTCACAGCCCGCGGGACCGCCGGGCCATTCGAGTTTCAGCATGTCCGGACGGATCTCGGCGAGCAGGGCCGCCGAACGGATCACGGCCTCGACATGCTGCGCAGGCGTCGGGTCCTGCACACTCGGGCCGAAGACGACGAGGGGTTCGATCACGGAGGGCAGGCCCGTCCGTCGGCAGTCGTCCACGATCTCGCGCACGGCGGCGCGCGCCTCTTCCGCCAGGTCGGGACCGTCCCCCGCCGGTCGGTCCGGTTCCCACTGGACCAGGTACTTCAGGGCGTCGCCCCCCTGGCCGCGGACCCAGGCCGCGTTACGGGAGGGATCGACGACGGTGCGGTGCTCTCCGTTGTAGCGGGCCTTCTCGGGCGGGTCGGCGGCGACCAGCAGCCCCACACCGTCCGGCAGTCCGCCCGCGGCCCGCAGGGCGGGGACGCCGTACTCGGCGTCCAACAGGACCCCGGAGCACAGCGGTGCCAGGGCCGAAACGACATCTGTCTTGAAACGCGCCATGTCGTCGGGTTCCGACGGTTGCCCTGCGGCGTCCAGCATTCTGCGGAGGGTGCCGCGTTGGTCCATGGCGAGAACTGCGAACCTCCCTCGCGGATCGGCAAGGGATTCCAGCCCTACGGGTGGCATCTCAGGACCTCTCTGACTGCGTGAGCGGGGATGATACAGGCATACGTGATGTTGCTGGCATTCCGGGTCCTCGATTGCTCCGGAGGTCGTCCTCGACGTTCCGAAAAAATGGGGGGAGGACCACGGCCCGGGCCTGACCGGTGAGACCGTCCAGGCGTTCGAGAGCCATGGAGGCCGCAGCCCGACCCATGCGGACCGGACCGGACTCCACGACGAAGGGGCGCAGGGCGAGCAGGTCGGTGTCGGCGATCTCGTCCATCGAGGCCATTGCCGGCGGATCCGTCACCCCCAGCAGCGCCCGGATGGCACCGCGCCCGATGAGGTGCTGGGCGGCGAAGAGCGCCGTCGGGGGGTGGGGCAGGCGGAGCATCCGGGCGACGACCCGTTCGGAGGCTGCCGCATCGGAACAGTTCTGATGGATGAGCGTCGGATCGCAGGTCACCCCGGATTCGCGCAGAGCGCTCAGGTACCCGTCGTGCCGCTGTTGGATCGTCCACAGGCGGGAGTCGTTGGCCAGGAAGGCGATCCGGCGGTGTCCCGCCCGCAGGAAACGCCGCGTGGCCTCGAAAGCGCCCGCACAGTTGTCCACTGTGACGGTGTCGACCTCCAGCCCGGTCGGGGGCCGGTCCAGCCCTGTGACCACGAGGCCGAGATCGACCTCGCGCCGCAGGTGCCCGCAGTCCCCGGGGGCCGGGACCAGCAGCAGGGCGTCCACCCGGCGTTCGATCAGGGTGCGGATGATGCGGCGCTGCCGGTTCTCGTCGTCCCCGTGGCTGGCGATGACCAGTTGGAGGTCCCGCGGGGCGAGGACCTCTTCCACAGCACCGGCCAGGGCCGCGAAGAAAGGGTCCGCGACGCTCGAAACGACCAGGCCGACAGCTGCGCTCGGACGGCGGGAGGCCAGGGAGCGGGCCAGGTGGTTCGGACGGAACCCGAGGTCCTTCGAGGCCCTCAGGACCCGCTCCGCCGTGGCCTGGGCCACCCCGTACTCACCGTTCAGAGCCCGTGAGGCCGTCTTGAGGCTGACCCCGGCCCGCGCCGCCACGTCGGCGAGGGTGGGCCGTCCCGGAATCTTCACACGGCCTGCCAGGTGAGCTCTGCGCACAGCCTGCGGGCCAGCTCGGCGGGAACGTCCCCGGCCAGGGGCAGGGTGACGGAAGCACTGGCGGTGGCCACCCCGAGGACGGCGGCGTCCGCGATCCGAAAGCCCCGCCGCAGCCCCGCGCACAGACCCGCGACGAAGGAGTCGCCGGCGCCGATCGGGTTGACCTCCTGGACCTGCGGGGCCGCGATCCAGAAGCTGCCGCCCTCACCGGCTCCGGCGGCACCGTGCCGTCCCGCCGTCACCACGGCGTTGAGGGCACCGGCCGCGCACAGTCCCTCCGCAGCCTGCAACGCGCAGGCCCTGACGTCGTCGCCACCGGCCTCGACGGGTTCGTCCTCCCCTCCGTTGAGGACCGCGAGGGCCTCGGCGAGGTTGGGCGTGACGAGGTGGGGGCGGGCCGGCAGGGCCGCGAACAGGTCCTGCCGGGCGGCGTCGAGGACGACGGGCACAGCGGCCCGCCGCCCGAGTTCGACGATCCGGGTGTACAGGCCCTCGCTGTCCCCCGGGGGCAGGCTGCCCAGGCAGGCGAGCACCTGTCGGCCGGGCAACTCCTGTTCGATGGCCCCGAGCAGGTGGGCCCGGTCCTGGGAGGTCATCTCGGGGCCCGGTTCGTTGAGCACGGTCGCCCGCCCCTGATCCTCCAGGATCACGATGGCCGAGCGGGCCTCACCGGACGTTGCGACCCTGCGCACGTCGTGCCCCTCGGCCTCGAGGAGGTCCCCCAGGTAGTTGCCGATCGTGCCGGGCAGGTTGGCAATCAGACGGGGTCTGAGGTCGTGGGCCCGGCAGGCCCTGCTCACATTGACTGCTTTGCCCCCCGCCGTCACCTCGGCGCTGCGGGGACGCTGTACCTGTCCGGGGATGAGCCTGCTCATCCGAAGGGTTCTGTCCAACGCCAGGTTCGCGCCGACAACCAGCATCATGCTCCCCGAGGTGACTGTTCCGGATGGCTCGGCAGAAGCACGGAAGACCCCACCGAAAGGTTTTTAGACAGCGCTGTCAGACAGCGCTGTCGAGACCGGGACACTATGACCGAACAACTCTTTGCAGCAACTATTGGGCGCCGAGAGTTACGCACTCGTTACCATCCGCACCAGGTCCCCCATGTTCCCCATTTCACGTCCCTTGGCGGTCTTTAGGGTGTTTTGAGGCGCCGGAAATCAGTTACATCAGGTGTCAAAGTCCGTCGGGGCAGGGAGGCGAAGCTTCCTGCGCACCATGATCACCGGGACCACGATGCCGGTCCGAGGAGTGAGATAAATCACAGAACGGGATGGGGGGCAAAGTTATGGGCCCCCGCCGGTGGGACGGCACCGGCGGGGGCCCTCGCGGTCAGCGTGCCTCGGCGTGGGACTACGCCGGCACCGCTGACACGTCCTTCCCTGCGGCCCTCATCCCTCACGTCAAGCATCGGGTTCCCGAGCCGACTACCCGATCCGGCGCTCCGGTGGTTCTCGACTCGCCCGTTCGGGGATCTTCGGTCACCCAGAGCACTCGGCGGCTCCGGACCCCGCCCATCAGTTCCTCGGCACGCACAGTTCCCCGGCACGCGCGAAGTCCCCTCCCGGCCTTCGCGGAGGAAAGCGCTCCTCCCTCCGAAGGACATCCGTTCGAGTCCGTGTCCTCCCGGAGGAGGATTCATTCCTTTCCTCGGATGACTTCCACGCCACAGCGGCGATTCGCTCTTGACCCGGTCTTTTCCGGCGAGTCACAGTGTGCTTCACAGACGAGGGCGTCCACTTCACTCCCGTCGCTTCTCTCACGTCCCGGACCCGTATCCGTCCTGGACCCGTTCCTGTCCCGGACCCGTTCTAGTCCCGGACATTCTCAGGAGGACCACTTTCATGCGGATGAAACCGCGTGTCGCGCTGGTCGCTGCACTCACAGCAGGGCTGGCTCTGCCCGGCGCTGCCGCAGCAACGGCCATGACACACCCGTCACGCTCCGGTACGCAACGCACCGCAACGAACTCTGACACCACCAGTGCGCTGGAGGCCGACCGCAGCGCAGCCGTCAAGACACCGACCCTCGATTGGTGGCGCTGTGCCACGGGGATGCACTGCGCCAGTGTCGATGTTCCCCTGGACTACGACTCGCCCACGGGGAAGACGACCGAGATCGCAGTGGTCCGTATCCCTGCAAAAAACCCTGGAAACAAGATCGGCACCCTGTTCATCGGCCCCGAGAAAGCAGGCTGGTCAGGGATCGAAATGGCCCTGAATTCCTCTGACAACATAAACGATGATCTATTGAAGCAATTCGACATCGTCGGTTTCGACCCCCGGGGCGTCGGCTACAGCGACACGCTGGAATGCTTCGCCTCGGCCAAGGACCAGAAACGAGCCCTGTCCGGTATCCGGATAAAGGATTTCCCCTTCACCTCCTCCGAGGAGGAAAAGGCCACGGCTTCGGCCAAGGCCCTGGGCACGGCCTGCGCCACTCGTAGCAAGGACCTGGCCTCGTCGATGTCGACGGCGCAGACGGCACGGGACATGGACCTCCTGCGCAGGGCCGTCGGCGAGGACAAGCTCACGTATTTCGGGTACTCCTACGGATCCGAGCTCGGCCTGACCTACGCCAACATGTACCCGGACCGCGTCAGGGCCGTCGCTCTCGATGCCGTCGTCGATCCTGTCGCCTGGGCCGGCAGCTCCGCGACCGCCTCGACTCCCCTGAGTGCTCGGCTCAAGAACGACGAGGCCGCTGACAAGGCCCTCCAGGAGATCCTGAGCCGCTGCGACGCAACCACCACGAAGATCTGTCCCCTGGCCGGTAGGGCGTTCACAACCTTCGAGGCCATCACACAGCGCCTGAAAAAAGGGCCGCTGACCTTCACCGAGGACGACGGGACGACCTGGACGTACTCGTACCCCCATTTCATCCAGACCATTCTCGGGGATTTGAACGGTCCTTTCGTGGATAGCTACGTCACGGATACGCTCCTGCATGCGGAGACTTTGATCAGCCGTGACACTCCTGCCAAGACGCAGGCCAGTGCCATGAAGTCCCTCCTGGCCAAGGAAAAAGAGCGGGACGTTGAGCTGCGGTCCAGGACCGCTGCCAGGAAACTGACCGGATGGTCGACCTCATCGGTCTCCACCCACGGCTTCCCCTACGACAACAGTGAGGAGACGTACGCCGGAGTGGTCTGCACCGATGGCGTACACCCCGAGGAGCTTGCCTCCTGGCCCAGGACCGTGGCAGCCCTGGACGAGCATGTCCCCCATTTCGGCAGGGCCTTGGGCTGGGACACCGCCCGATGCGCTTCCGACACCTGGACGCTCCAGGACGAGGACGCCTACCGAGGTCCCTTCAACCGCCGCACAGCCAACCCTGTCCTGATCGTCGGCAACTATTGGGACCCGACCACGCCTTACACCACGGTCCGGTCCACCGCGGACAGGATGCCGAACGCCCGTCTGCTGCCCAATGACGGCTGGGGCCGTACCACCTTCCACACCTCCCTCTGCGCCACAGAAGCCGTCACGGCGTACCTGCTGAAGCAGACCCCCCCGGCAGAAGGACTCACCTGCGCCGACGACAAACAGCCCTTCACGGAGGACTTCTACCCGGAGGAGACCGATCCCTCCCGAGGATGATTCCTTCTCATGTCCTGGACCCGTTCATGCCCTGGACCCCTTTCTGTCCCGGGCGTTCTCAGGAGGACCACTTCCATGCGGATTAAACCGCGTGTCGCGCTGGTCGCGGCGCTCACAGCAGGGCTGATGCTGCCCGGCGCTGCCGCAGCAACAGCCATGACACACCCGTCCCGTTCTGCTGCGCATCGCACGGCCGGGGCAACACACACCACCAGCGCGCTGGAGGCCAGGCGCAGCGCGGCCGTCGAGACGCCGATCCTCGACTGGTGGGACTGCGAGACGGACGCGGACTGCGCCACCGTCGATGTCCCGTTGGACTACGACGAGCCCCAGGGCGGGAAGACCCAGATCGCGCTGGCCCGTGTCCATGCGACAGACACCAAGAACAAGATCGGCACCCTGTTCGTCAACCCCGGCGGACCGGGCGGTTCAGGGATCGAAATGGCGCTGCAGGCCGACTTCTTCTTGAGCGAGACACTACTGAAGCGATTCGATGTCGTCGGTTTCGACCCCCGAGGAATCGGCTACAGCGGCAGACTGGAATGCTTCGACTCGGAGAAGGACCGGCAGAGAGCCACAGCAGGCATCGTCTCCGGTGCTTTCCCTGTCACCTCCGCGGAGGAGAAAGAGGCCATGGCTTCGGCCAAGGCCATGGGCAAGGCCTGCTCGACCCGTGACAAGGCTCTGGCCACGTCCATGTCCACGGCGCAGGCAGCACGGGACATGGATCTCCTGCGCAGGGCCGTCGGCGACGACAAACTCACCTATCTCGGTTTTTCTTACGGTTCCGAGCTCGGCCTGACCTACGCCAACATGTACCCGGACCGTGTCAGGGCCGTCACCGTCGACGGCGTCATCGACCCCGTGGCCTGGGCCGGCACCTCCAAGACGGCCTCCACCGTCCTGGACGAACGCCTCAGGAGCCACGAAGGCGCCTACAAGGCGCTCAAGGAGATCCTGACCCGCTGCGGCGCCGCCACCACGGCGCAATGTCCCCTGGCCGGCACGGACGTCGTGGCCACCTTCGACGCCCTGGCGGAACGCCTGAAGAAAGAACCAGCGACCTTCACCACCGAGGACGGCGCTACCGCAACAATCACGTACGCCTCTTTGATCATGGATGTTCTCTCCGACCTGTACCGTGGCGTCGGGCCGACGAAAATCATGTGGGAAATCCTCTGGCTGGAGGAAATCACCGACCATGACACTCCCGCGGCTACGCGGGCCAGGGCCCAGAAGTCTTTCCTCGCGCTGAGGAAAGAACGGAAGCTGGACCTGCTGAACAGAGTGCAGGACGCGACAGACGCCCACCGGTTGCGCGGTTTTCCGACCCGATCGGCTCCGGGCCGTGCCTTCCCCTACGACAACAGCCTGGAAACGTACTCCGGCGTGACTTGCAGTGACGGCCTGCACCCCCAGGACGTCTCGGTCTGGCCCAGGGCCACGGCCGCCATGGACCAGCGCGCACCCTACTTCGGCAGGGCCTGGGGCTGGACCACTGTCCAGTGCGCTTCCAACACCTGGACGGCCGAGGACGAAGACGTCTACCGCGGACCCTTCAACCGCCGCACCGCCTCCCCCGTGCTGCTCGTCGGCAACTACTGGGACCCGGCCACCGCCTACACCGCAGCCCAGTCAGCCGCAGCCAGGATGCCGAACGCACGCCTGATCTCCAGCGACAGCTGGGGCCACACCGCCTACGGCAGCTCCCTGTGCCTCACCAGTGCCGTCGACACCTACCTGCTGAAGCAGACCGTGCCCGCAGCAGGAACCACCTGCACCAGCGATCTCCAGCCCTTCACCGAGGACTTCGACGACGGTTCGCCCGGTGATTCCTCCGACGAGGCCGGCTCCTCCAGCGCCGCCGGTGAGAACAAGATTCTGCCCCCCATCGCCGCGGACCCGGTTCTCCAGCAGGCCATCGAAAACCTCCAGGAGACCGTGAACTGACGCTCCGACGTCAGCTCGCGCCGCATCGCACCGAGCACACGGCACAGACGAAGGGTCCGGCCCGGCAGATCATCTGCCGGGCCGGACCCTTTCACTGCGTCGGCAACCCGTTCGGGCGTGCGCTCCTCAACCGAGAATCTCGTGCCGGATGACGGTGGCATCGCGGCCCGGTCCCACTCCGACAGCGGAGATACGCGCCCCGGACATGCCCTCCAACGCCAGGACGTACCGTTGGGCAGCTGCCGGCAGGTCGTCGAACGAGCGGCAACCGCTCAGGTCCTCGGACCACCCGTCCAGGTACTCGTAGATCGGCCGGGCGTGGTGGAAGTCGGTCTGGGTCATGGGCATCTCTTCGTGCCGCTGCCCATCGACGTCGTAGGCCACGCACACGGGGACACGTTCCAGCCCGGTGAGGACATCCAGTTTGGTGAGCACCAGGTCGGTCGCCCCGTTGACCCTGCTCGCATAGCGCGCGACCACGGCGTCGTACCAACCGCACCGACGGGGACGGCCCGTCGTGACGCCGAACTCATGCCCCTTCGCCTGAAGCCATTGCCCGGACTCGTCGTGCAGTTCCGTGGGGAAAGGACCCTCGCCCACCCGCGTCGTGTACGCCTTGATCACAGCGACGACCCGATCGATCCGGTTGGGCGGGACCCCCGTGCCGGTGCAGGCCCCGGCGGAGATCGCGTTGGAGGACGTGACGAAGGGGTAGGTCCCGTGGTCGACGTCGAGCATCGCGGCCTGGCCCGCTTCGAACAGCACGGTCCGCCCGGCGTCCAGGGCTCGGTTGAGTTCCAGCCCGGTGTCGCGGGTCAGGGGCCGGACCCATTCGACAGCGGACAACAGTTCCTCGACGACCTGTTCGACCTCGATCGCGCGGCGGTTGTAGACCTTCACCAGAAGGTGATTCTTCTGGTCGAGAGCACCGGCTACCTTCTGCCTCAGGATGTTCTCGTCGAAAAGGTCCTGGACCCGCAGTCCGACCCGGTTCATCTTGTCCGCGTAGGTCGGGCCGATCCCGCGTCCCGTCGTCCCGATCCTGCGGTTGCCGAGGAAACGCTCCGCGACCTTGTCGAGTATGCGGTTGTAGGACGGAATGAGATGGGCGTCCGCCGATATCATCAATCGCGAGCAGTCCACGCCGCGCGAGGTCAGGGTGTCCATCTCCGAGCGCAGAACCGCCAGATCGATCACGACGCCGTTACCGATCACAGGAATGCAACCGGGGCTGAGGATCCCACTGGGCAGCAGGTGGAGGGCGTACTTCTCACCGCCGATCACCACAGTGTGCCCGGCGTTGTTCCCGCCGTTGAATTTGACCACGTAGTCGGAGTGCTGGCCCAGGGCATCGGTCGCCTTGCCTTTGCCCTCATCACCCCATTGAGCGCCCACGAGCACGATGGCGGGCATGCGGAGAACCACCTATCTGAGACCGGGACAGGACCAGGAGGTCTTTCCCGGCCACGAAGAGCCTATCCCAGCCGGTTCGGCACGCCCATCTCCCGGTGGACGGATGATCCGGTTCTGTGACGATGAAACGGACCCGTCGGCGGAAGCCGGGCGAGAAAAACGCGGCAGGGATTCCACGAACCTCCGAAGCAAAGGGGCGGTGGCCGGGAACCGTGAGGTTCCCGGCCACCGCCCCGTGCCCGGCCGGTCGGGGCCGGGCGATCCTGACGAGCTGGGTGCGTCTGTGCGCCTCAGCGCAGGCGCGTACCGGCCGAACGCAGGTCCTTGCAGGCCACGACGACGCGGGCGGCCAAGCCGGCCTCGCCGGCCTTGCCCCAGGCGCGGGGGTCGTAGACCTTCTTGTTGCCGACCTCGCCCTCGATCTTCAACATGCCGTCGTAGTTCTTCAGCATGTGGTCGACCACGGGACGGGAGAAGGCGTACTGGGTGTCGGTGTCGACGTTCATCTTGATCACGCCGTAATCGACCGCAGCGGCGATCTCCTCGGGCAGCGAACCGGAACCACCGTGGAACACCAGGTCGAACGGCTTGTCCTTGCCGTACTTGGCGCCGACGGCGTCCTGGATCTGCTTGAGGATCTCCGGACGGAGCTTGACATTGCCCGGCTTGTAGACGCCGTGAACGTTCCCGAAGGTCAGGGCGGTCATGTAACGGCCCTTTTCGCCCAGGCCCAGGGCCTCGGCGGTGGCGAGACCGTCCGCAGCGGTGGTGTACAGCTGTTCGTTGATCTCGTTGGCGACGCCGTCCTCCTCGCCACCGACGACGCCGATCTCGACCTCGAGGATGATCCTCGCGGCGGCGGACTGGGCGAGCAGCTCCTGGGCGAGGGTCAGGTTCTCGCCCAGCGGAACGGCCGAACCGTCCCACATGTGGGACTGGAACAGCGGGTTCTCGCCGCGGTCCACCCGCTCCTTGCTGATCGCCAGCAGGGGGCGGACGAAGCCGTCCAGCTTGTTCTTGGGGCAGTGGTCGGTGTGCAGCGCGATGTTGACGTCGTACTTCTTGGCGACCTCATGCGCGTACACGGCCATGGCCACGGACCCCGTGACCATGTCCTTGATGGTCGGCCCGGACATGTACTCCGCGCCGCCGGTCGAGACCTGGACGATGCCGTCGCTCTCGGCCTCGGCGAACCCGCGGATGGCTGCGTTCAGGGTCTGGGAGGAGCTGACGTTGATGGCCGGGTAAGCGAAGGAGTTGGCCTTCGCCCGGTCGAGCATCTCGGCGTAGACCTCAGGTGTTGCGATGGGCATCGATCGCTCCTGTGCTGATCGTCCGCCGCGGCGGCTCTCGCACGGCGGGTCGTGTCGGCGCCTGCCGGCGTGATCCGACGGCGCGCGGGCTGCGGCGCTGCAGCTCTGCCTCCGGTCCGATCCTTGCACGACCGCCGGAAGCGCTCTCACCCATAGGTCCCTGGCGAGTTCAGCGTGTCGCGATTATCGGACGAAAGGGTTCGTCTCCGGGGCTGTTACGCTCCGCCACCTGCGGCGGGACGGATCCGTTCCGGGCCGGACAGGTACGGCACCACCGTACCGGCAGGACCGTCATCGAGCAGATCAGAGGGTTGGCCGCAGGGCTCCTTCCCCCGGGCGGACCACACCGGCCTCGTAGGCGAGGACGACGGCCTGGACCCTGCTCGACAGCCCGAGTTTGCCCAGGATGTGACTCACGTGGGTCTTCACCGTCGTCTCTCCGAGAACCAGGTGGTCGGCGAGCTCCCTGTTGGAACGCCCCCGGGCCATCCCCACCAGGATCTCCTTCTCCCGGTCGCTGAGGGTGCCCAGCCGTTTCTCCCAGGTGCTCGGGGAGCCCTGCCGCCGGCCGGTGAGGGGGCCCACACGTCTTTCCAGGTCCAGGCAGCGCTCGATCAGGACCCGGGTCATGGTCGGGTCGATCAGTCGGTCCCCGGCCCGGACGGTGCGCACGGCCTGGACCAGGGCGTCCGGGCCGGCGTCCTTGAGCAGAAAGCCCGCTGCCCCCGTCCGGACGGCTTCCAACAGGTACTCCTCGTCGTCGAAGGTCGTCAGGACGAGGACAGCGGTCCGCCGTTCGTCGGGTCGCCCGGGAACGGGTTGCAAAATCTTCCTGGTCGCTTCGAGGCCGTCCAGGCGCGGCATGCGGATGTCCATCAGAACGACGTCGGGGCGGTGCCGGGCGACCTCCTCGATCGCCCGGAGGCCGTCCTCGGCCTGCCCCACCACGACCATGTCGGGTTCGTTGTCGACGATCGTCTGCAATCCCGCCCGGATGACCCACTGGTCGTCGACCACGACCACTCTCGTCCGTTCCCCGCTCACGGCATCCCGTCCTCGATCGGCGTGCCCGTACCGCTGTCCTGATCGGAAGACGTTCCGAACGGGCCCTGACGTTCCACGGGGAGGGGAAAACGGACTGTGATCCTCCACCCGCCCAGCGGACCGGTGTCCAGGACGATCCGGCCAGAACAACTCACGGCCCGCTCGCGCATCCCGACCAGCCCGTGCCCGGTCCGGCCGCCCGGGACCGGGGCGGGAAGGTCCTCGATCCTGCCCGCCGGTGGGCCCCCGTTCTTTCCGTTGTCGCTCACCACCAGCAGGACGCAGGGGCCGGACAGTTTCACCTCTACCTCGGCCCGGGTGGCCCTCGCGTGCAGGAGGGCGTTCGTCAGGGCCTCCTGCAGGATCCTGACGATCGACAGTTCGACCCGGGGCGGGAGCTGTTCCGCGCCGGAGCCGAACTCCGGATCGAGCTTCAGACCGACCTCCAACCCGGCTGCCCGGACCCGGTCGAGGATCCTGTCCACCTCCCCCGGCCCTCCCCCGGGGGGTCGCAGAGCGCTGGGTCCGGGGGGCTCCGGGGTCCTCAGGACCCGGACCACCTGCCGCATCGCCGCCAGGGACTCCTGACCGGTCCGCGCGATCCACCGGACGGCCTCCCGGGCGGCCTGCGGGTCGCGGCCGCTCACCCGTTCGGCGGCCTGCGCCCGGATCACGACGGCCGTGATGTGGTGGGCCACGACGTCGTGCAGTTCACGGGCGATGCGGGTTCGCTCTGCCGCCACGACCTGTTCGGCCTGGAGCACCCGGAGCCGGTCCAGTTCGGCGTTGCGCGCGGCCAGGGTGACGGCGGTGCGCCGCTGCCGCAGCGCCGCATGCCCCAGCAGGCAGGCCGCGACGGACAGGACGACGGCGCTCACGAAACCCGACAGGTCGAGGGCCTCCAGGAGGCCTTCCCGGGAACTCCCCGACACGGTTCCGTCGAGGTTGCGGACTGCGCCGAACAGCACGAGCATGCTTGTCCCGCACACGGACACCAACAGGGTCCACCGCAGTTTCAAACGGCCGCTGACCGCTGCCGCGTACCCGCTGACCACCACGGGCGCCAGGTGGAGCTGGCTCAGCAAGGACACCTGTTCCCCGACGACCTCGAGGTACAGGGCCGGGTAGACGACGCTTCCCACCAGGAACCCGGCCAACGGCGCAGTCCTGCGCAGCGCCAGAACGGCTGCGCAGACGGTCCCGGCGAGGGTGTACGCCTCGGGCACGGGCGATTCCCAGCGGTCCCCGATCAGCGTGCACTGGACGCCCCACCACAGGGCGATCGTCGCGAGGGCCACCAGACCGTCCCGTGCGAACACGGACAACTCGTTCCAGAACCTGCAGATCGCCGCTGGTACGGGGGCGCTCCGATTCCGCGGGGGCGGTAGCACGGCAGGAGCTTAAGCCGAACGGGTTCTGTCTTGCGTCGTCCGACGACAGGAGAAATCGGGAGGGCGGATCATCATTTCACAGGAGGAGCCGGCCCGCTGCCGAACGGACCGGTTCCCGGGCGGACATCTCCGGGAGATACCCTCCATCATCCTGGCGAATGATCTGGCTCGCTCGCAGTCCGTGACTCTCCTCCCTCAGGAGGTTACGGACCGTTCCCGAGGCTGATGCAAGAGTGCACAGGAACGGGCAGAGTTCCCTCGGACCCCTGCCCGCAGTGGTAGGCAATACAGGGACGCCGCACCGGCGACCCGCCCAGTACCGCACACGCTCGGGGAAGAGAGACATGTCAGGTAACACGGCGACCAACCTGCAGCAACGGCCGTCGGGCCGAGTCGGTGAGATCCAGGTCCGTCCCATCGACCGGGAGCAGCACGCCGCTCTCGCTCTCTCCATGGGCGCCAGCACTCTGCAGACGCCCGAATGGGCCCAGATCAAGGCGGAGTGGACCCCGGAATCCCTCGGATGGTTCGACGGCGAGGGCAACGCCGTGGGAGCGGCCCTGGTCCTGCACCGGAACCTCCCACGCACCAAACGGAGCCTTGCGTACCTTCCCGAGGGGCCGCTGCTGCCCTGGGAGCGGGTCGTGCAGGACCCCCACACCTGGCTGCAGCCCCTCATCCAGCACCTGCGGGCCCGGGGCGCCTTCACGGTGCGGATCGGTCCGCGCCTGCCGGTGCGCCTCTGGTCGGCGGCCACCTCGAAGGCCGGCATGGCCGACGAAACGGTGGCCCGGTTCTCCGAGCTGAGCCCGGACACCCTCGACGAACGCGGGGTCGCCCTGCGCCTGGCCCTGCGGGACATGGGCTGGACCCGGCTCGGCGGCGAGGACGGTTTCGCCGGCGGCCAGCCGGAGGTCGTATTCCAGATCCCGATCAAGGGCAAGACCCCCGACGAGCTCCTGAAGGGCATGAACCAGGAGTGGCGGCGGAACATCCGCAAGAGCGTTCAGCAGGGTGTGACCGTCCGCCGCGGCACCAGGGACGATCTGCCCCTCTTCCACGCCCTCTACCAGGAGACCGCCGGGCGGGACGGCTTCACGGGCCGCCCCCTGTGGTATTTCGAACGGATGTGGGACGCTCTCGCCCCCGACGCCGAGGGCGAGACCGACGCGCAACGCCCCTGGCTGCGGCTGTACGTCGCCGAGATCCCCGGGGAGAACGGCCCCGTCCCCCTCTGCTCCTCCATCATGATCCGCACAGGCGAGCTCGACTGCTACTACTACGGCGCTTCGAGCGGATCGCACCGCGAGGCCAGGGCCTCCAACGCCGTCCAGTGGCAGGCGATGCGCGACGCCATCGACGCGGGGTGTTCCGTCTACGACATGCGGGGGATCGGCTCGACCCTCGACCCTGAGCATCCCCTCGTGGGGCTCCTGCGTTTCAAGGCCGGGACGGGCGGTTTCGTGGCCGAGTACGTGGGCGAGTGGGAGATGACCCTCGCCCCGCTCTGGCGCCGGGGCTTCGACCTGGCCCTGAGGCTCCGGTCATGACGTTCACCCTGTACCTGGACGAGCAGTCCTGGAACGCCCAGCAGGACCGTCTCCTGGCAGAACTCCCCGGGATCGTCCCCGTCGTCAAGGGGAACGGCTACGGCCTGGGACGCCGTCGCCTGGCCCGGCAGTGCCGCCGGCTCGGGGTTCCGTGCATGGCCGTGGGCACCCCCGGCGAGGTCCACGACGCCCGCGCGGAGTACTCCGGGGACGTGCTGATCCTCCAGCCCCTGGGCCGGGACCGGATCCCCGCGGCCGTGGCCCAGGCCGCCGACAAGCCCTGGCTCATCCGGACCGTCGCGCACCTGGAGGTCCTGGCCCGTCTGGCCTCCCTCGCCGCCCAGGGGATGACCATCCCCCGCGTCGTCATCGAACTGGACACCCCGGTGCACCGGCACGGGATCTCCTGGAACGACGCCGCCGATCTGCGGGACCTGCGGGACCTGCTGGCCCACGTGCCCCACGAGGGCATCGCGCTGCACCTGCCGATCGAGGGTCCGCGCGAGGCCGTGGCCCACGAGGTCCTGGACCGCCTGACCTCGGCCCGCATCGACCCCACGGCCCTGTGGGTCTCCCACCTGGGCAAACGGGAGGTCCAGGGGCTGACGGCCCGGGTCGACGTGCCCGTGCGCCCCCGGATCGGCACCCTCCTGTGGCACGGCGACCGTTCCGCCTGGCGGGTCGCGGGCACCGTGCTCGACGTCCACCCGCTGCGCCGCGGCGCGGCCGTGGGCTACCGGGGCCGCAAGTCACCGACCACCGGCAGCCTCATCGTCGTGTCCGGCGGCACGGACCACGCCGTGGCCCTGCGGGGACCCACCAACAACACCGGCAACTGGAAACGCCGACTCCACGCGATGGCCGCCGGTGTCGCCCACGGCTCGGGCCTGACCATCTCCCCCTTCTCGTGGCAGGGCAAACGGCTGCACTTCGCCGACGTCCCGCACATGCAGGTCTCGATGCTCATCGTCCCAGAGGAACTGCCCCCGCCGCGGATCGGCGACGAGGTCGAGTGCCAGATCCGCATGACCATCGCAACATTCGACGAGATCTGCGTCGTCGGCCCCCCGAGCACCGAAGCCGTCGCCTGACGCCCGGGCGGGCCCTGCGAAGGCCCAGGGTTGGTCCACCCGCCGGTGGACCCACCCACGGCCG
>JAUPKJ010000272.1 GCA_030837505.1 Actinomycetota bacterium | reverse complement strand
CGATCTGATGAAGGTCCCCAACGGGACCAGGATCGCGATCAAGGATGCCACGTACCGTGGCTTCATGTCCCTCGGGACGAAGACGACCGCCCAGCTGAGGACCCTGTTCTACTTCACGCAGAGCGCCGGCACCGTGGTGGATGACCCAATGGAGGTCCGCACGCTCGCCACAACGGCCGGTGACCGTGACTGGAAAGTCACCTCCACGCCGGATGCCAGGGTCTGGTCCAAGTGCGGTGGCACATTCTTCTTCAACGCGAAGGGACGTCTGACCCTGAGGAGCACGAGCGACCACACGGCTTCCTTCATCACCATGGACACCACGAACTCCAGCGTGTACTCCTACGACACCCAGCCCTGCTGATCGCTGCGGGCTGACCCACCGCGGCCGGGTGCCTGGCGATGCCGTGAGGTGCCCCTGACCGCCTGCTGAGTGACGAGGGGACCGTTGTCGCGTACGACGTGGCAACGGTCCCCTCGTCATCCGTTGAGTCAGGTGCCGGACGCCGGATCCGTCTCCACCGGGGTCGTCTCCACCGGGGTCGAAGTGGCGGTGCAGGACCGGGTCTCGAAGGGGTACGCGGCCGACCGGGTCGTGTGCAGCGAGACCCGGGATCGGTCGTGAGGGCCCGTGCTCCTCAGGGTCAGCCTTCCCTTGGCGTTGAAGTAGGCAGAGCCCCCGCAGGAGGACCAGGCCGTGGACGCCGCCGTGGAGGTGCTCGACCACTCTTTCTTCACCGGCGAGGACGCCAAGGTGACGACGTCCGCGGGGTCGTCCGTATCGACTCCGGGGGTCTGCGCGAAGTAGAACAGCGTCCGGAGCGAAGCAGTGACCCCGGCGCCGACCGACAGATCGCCACGGTAGGTCGCTTCCTTTATCGCAATCTGCTGCCCGTCCGGGACAACGATCTCGACGAGCAGCTGGCAGAACTTCTCAGCGACCGCCGTTCCCGGGCCTTCCTCCAGGTCGACGACGAAGCCGTCGTACGACACCTCGAACTCCTCGGTGTCCAGGACGGAGACGTGGGCGGTTCCGGCGGGACAGCCGGAACCGTGCGGTGAGATACCGACGATCTCGACGCCTTTCGCCGTCGTCTCTGAGGGGTCGGGTACGGGGTCCGGGCTGGCCGACGACGTCATGATGAGAGCTGTCGGGACGAGCAGAACGGTCATAAGGCCGGCGATTGTCATGGTTTTCATAGCTCTCCTCATTCCGTGGCGAGAGGTCTGTCCTCCTGACGAGCGCGCGATCGGGCCCCATCGCGTGGTGACCATGGTCCTCCTATTCAGCGATGCAGCTAAGGGCGGGAGGCAACCTCCCGCCGTCCACGACGTACCCGAAGGACGTGGACGCTCCGGCTGCGAGAGCACCGTTTCATGCCTCATTTCGCATTGTCATGGCCTTGCCGTCAGCCGCCTCGTTGACGTACTGATCGTCGACGTCCCGGACCCGGACGGAGATGCGGGTGCCCCCGGGCTCGTACGGCGTGAGGATGAACGACTGGCCCATGTCCGCGTTCATCGTGGAGTCGACCCATCGGCCGCCGGACCAGGACTCGACACCGTGGATGCCGTTCGCCAGGTGGGAGAAGGATGCCGCAGCCCACCACGTCTCAGCGCCTTGCATGAATCCGATCTTGATATCACCCGAATAATCCGGAGCCGGAATGAATTTCCAACCGACGTGACGGTTGTTCCAGTGGTCCGGCAGCATGTTGCCCGCTGGCTTTCCGTTCTTGACGAATTTGTCCAACGACTGGTCATGGAGATCGATGTGATACGGGTCGTTGCGGCACCACGCGTTGTCATCTCCGCAACTGTCCTCGACGAGCATGTTCAAGGTGGCCCCGTTGAACGTATTGGCGACCCACTCGCCATTCCTGCAGAACGGCTGGTTCCTGTCGCCGTCGTTGGTTCCGGTGCAGTAGTCACCGATGGTGACCTGGACCCAGTGACCGCAGCTGTGGCCGTTGTTCCACATACCGATCTGCGGATCGCCCTCGGGCAGCGGACGCTCGTAGTACACCCAGTCTCCTGGGGTGTCGTAGACATTGAGCGCGATGTAGTCGAGAGTTTCCAGCTGGGACTCCGTGGCACCGCAGCCACCGTACGGCCCGCCCAGCCCGAAGAAATGGGTGGCGTTTCCGGTGACGGGTTCGACGGGATCCGGCAGCGCTTCGGCGCTCGCTCCCCTGATGAGCGGTACCAAGGCGACGGTGAACGCCACCGCCAGTGGAGCGGTCCTCCATCGCTGTTTCCGGAACCGGCTCTCGCCATCCACGCGATGCCTGGGCGCCGACCTGCCCATACTCCCTGAGGACCTCACCGACGCGTACCTGTCAGCGGTCATGGGGAGGCTCCTTTCCCCATCCCCCGGCAGAGGCGATATTTCGCCGGAGACATCGAACGATAGCGGGTCGCGCACCCCTGACTACAGTGCAGGCCGGCGGCTACCGCGATCTCCCGGCCCTCCCTGTCATCAACGCAGCTCACGGTGGCAAACGGGAAGCCGACGCCTATACGGAACGCGGAAGCGCCTGAAAATTACAGAGCCGGCCAGCTCACCGGAGGTATCACCGCTCAGCGGGACGCCCGTCGTCCCCGGGCGGAGAACCGGCGGTAGGGTCGGGATCCTTGAGTTTCGCCACTTTCTTGATGACGGGGCGTCCTGTCATGGCGAAGTGTGGTCGGTTG
>JAUPKJ010000271.1 GCA_030837505.1 Actinomycetota bacterium | reverse complement strand
GTGCCGCGACGTTCTGTCGCGGCACCACCGTTCGCCTTCGTTCCGCCCCCCGCCGGCCTGCCGCATAGGTCCGGACCCGCTCACTGCTTTTTCAACACTTCCGGAACAAAGCGCAGTGATTTTCGGAGGTTTCCTCTCGTCACGGTCCCTCCTGCCCGTCGGCCACGTCGCGCCGGGTGAGGACGTGCCGGTGGTGGGTTGTGAGGAGGCGGACGGGGGAGGACGACGGGAAGCGGTCGGTGCCGTCCTCTACCGTGTCCTGCATGAGTGGGGACACGACCGTGACCTGTTCGGCCGACTGCGGACCAGTCGACCTGCCCCTGTCGCGGCTTCGGACCCTCGCGTTCGACGCCCTGCAGGGGACATCGCACGCGGTCATGCTCTACGGCAGCCACGCCCGCAGACGGGCGAGGACCGACAGCGACATCGATGTTCTCCAGATCGTTCCGCACAGACCACGCTCGTACTCCCAGGGCCCGGTGAACGTCACGGCGTACACGTCGGAACACCTCACGGAACTCGCTTCCCGAGGAAGCCTGTTCGTGCGGCATCTTTCGACCGAGGGCAGGATCCTGCAGGACACGGACTCAGTCATGGAACGGATTCTCGATGCTTACAGACCTCCCCGTGACTACACCGCGCTGAGAAAAGAGGTGGCCGTCGCGCTCCACGCCCTCCGGGAGAACGACTTCCCCGAGGGCAACGTCGTCGGCGCGGTCCGCCTCGCGCGTTATCTGACACGCACGGCTCTGTACATCACAGGGGCTGAGGACGGTGTCCGATCTTTCGACGTCGATGACCTGACCCATCACGTCGGTGCCCCGCAGATGTCTCTTCTTCTCCGCTGCGCAGGACCTCAGGATCCCGGTCCTCTGGTGACTCAGGGACTGAGCCTTCTGGGAAATCCGCCGAAAGACCCGGACATGCCCCGTTCCCTCGTCGCAATCACCATCTGGTCCCTGGACCGGTACCCGACAGCGGCATCGTTGCTCGAATGCCTCCTGGCCGGTGAGGCAGCCGTCGACTATTCGGCCCTCACCCTTCCCTTCGGATGACCCCCGTGGGAAACGCCGAACTGGTGGTCGTCGGTGACCTGCATGGCCAGGCCGATAAATTGGCGAAGGTCCTCGAGACCTACGTCGGAAGGGCCGGAAAACTCATTTTCGTCGGGGACTACGTCAACCGTGGTCCGGACAGCCGGGGGGTTCTGGACCTCTTGTCCCAGGCGCGCAGGGAGATGGGCGACGATCTCATCCTCCTGAGGGGGAACCACGATCAGGTTCTCATGGATTTCCTGGCCACCGGCAAGCCCTGCCGCCTGATGGCTCACGGTGGCATCCACACCATTAGTTCCTACCACTCCGCGATCGAGAACAATATTCTGGATCGATTTATCGAGAAGTTTCCGCCCTCACACCGTGCGCTCCTGGAGGAGACCCTCCCCTACTACGAGGTTCCTGGCATTCTTGTCTCACATGCGGGGTTCGCTCCCGCACGCCCTCGCTCCAGGAATCCGAACGACATGTTTTTGACCAGTCACAAGGATCTTTTTCAGCACACAGGACCCTGGCCAGCCCCACTGACGGTATGCGGTCATTACGTTCAGACCGACGGCCGACCCGCAGCCCTCGAAAGACTTTGGTGTCTTGACACCGGATGCGGGACATTCCCCGATGCGCCACTGACGGTCCTGGAACTGGAAGAACTTCGAACGATACAATTTTGACGGCACCGATCCTGGAGAAAATGACCGATGGACGGAAAATCCCAGCTAGGACTCAGGGAACTGACCGAGGCCCTTTCCAAGGGTGAGTCCGTAGTGGCGGTTCACTACGCCTCCGAATCCTTCATAACCAGCAAGGACCGGCCTCCAGCGATCTCCAGCATCGCAGTGTACGACCTGCACTCCTCCGACGTCCAAGGATTTTCGCGCGCAGACGCTCCCCCCTGTGTGGAGGGCGAGGACAGGGAGATCGATCTCCTGAAAAGATTCTACTGTCACCTCGACACCCTGCAGGAGAGCAGGATTCTGCATTGGAACATGAACAGGCCCGAATTCGGGTTCTCCGCGTTGGAGACCCGCTACCGCTACCTCACCGAAAAAAATCCGTCGTGCGCACCGTTGCGTCGTCTCTACGACATCGACACGCTCATCGCTTCCCAGTACGGAGAAAACTACGCCCCGCACCAGAAACTCGAGAGCGTGGCACGACTGAACTCGCTCGATCTTCGTTCCTTCATGAGCGGAAAGAACGAGGCCGCCGAGTTCGACAAACAGAACTGGTCGGGAATCGCGAGATCCTCGGCCAGCAAGGCCAAAATCATCGGAGAGCTCCTGAAACTCCTGGTCTCCGGAAGAATCAGAACGATGGACACGGCGGGCTCCCTCCAGTTCGCCGGTTCGAGGCTCGATGCCGTGGCAACCGTTCTGGAGATCGGTGAAAAGTTTCTCCTGGTGCAGCGCCGGCTCAGCAGGGAACACCGGGGTCGAACAGGACTGTCCTTCGACGACGAATGGGACGACCAGTTCTTGTTCGAAGCCCTGCTCACCCAGTTCTTCGACGACGTGAGGCCGGAAGATCCTGCATCCTCCCAGAGCGGAGCAAGTTCGCGAGTGGACTTCCTGCTCCCCGATTTCAAACTCGGAGTGGAACTGAAACATACGCGGGAGAGCATGAGCGCCAAAGACCTCGGCGCACAGATTCTTATCGACAGAGATCGTTACAAGGCTCACGCGTCCATCAACCATCTCGTTGTTCTCGTTTTCGACTACGAGGGAAGGCTCACCAATCCCCGAGGTCTTGAGAAGGATCTGAGGCAGGAGCACGCCCGCTCCGATCTGACCGTCACGGTGAGAATCTACGACAGGTGATCGTCCTCCCCTCGGTCGTATGAGAAGAACCAGTCGGCTTATGCTCCGGTCGTGCTCCCGTCCGGGACAGGTGACGCTCGCAGCGGATGGTCCCGGTGGTGCGACGGTCCCGGCCCTGCCCGAGCCGGTAGCATCGACGTGTGTCCCCGGCCGTCCTGCGTTCACTGAAGTTGACCCGTTTCAAGTCCTTCAGTGACACGTGCCTGCCTCTCCGTCCTTTGACGGTCCTCACCGGTCGGAACGGCAGCGGAAAATCGAACGCCCTGGACGGCCTGGACGTTCTTTGTCGGCTCGCGGGAGGCGAGGAACTGGGGGATGCGCTGGACAGCCGACGCAGGGAAGGCGGGCCCGTACGAGGCGGATCCCGCGGATGCGCCCCTCACGGCACCGGAAGTTTCGAACTGGGAGTCGTCGTCACCGAGGGGAAGCGCGAATACACCCTGGACGTGCAGGTCCAGGTGCAACCAGAACTCAGGATCCTCTCCGAGAGGCTCACCGGTCCGGCCCCGGAGGAGACCACGGGAAAGGTCGATGTCCGGGAGCTGCTGCGTTTCCGCGACCGCGTACCGCACGCCCCGACGATCGACGTCGAGTTGTTCCATGGCAAACCAGGTCGCAATCCGGTGGTGTCCTTCAGCGACACCCGGTTGCTGACCTCACAGGTCGGGACACGCTTACAACCCACGACAGGGGCCGAGCGCGCTGTCCTGCACGCCGCTTCCGCAGTGTGCGCGGCGCTTCGCGGGGCCTTCCACCTCGATCCCGTTCCCCCTCTGATGCGCGAGTACGTGCCGGAAAGGGACCGAGTCCTGCGGCGGACGGCCGAGAACCTCTCCGCTGCCGTGGGCGCGCTCGTCACCGAGGACAACCAGGTCTTCGGTGAACTCGAACAACTCGTCTGCCGGCTCGCCGGCACGCCCGTCGAAGGGCTGAAGGTGACAACCTCTTCCCTCGGCGATGTCATGCTCGCGCTGCGGGAACGGGACGGGCACCTCGCCCCGGCCCGAGAGATGAGCGATGGTCTCCTTCGTGTTCTGGCCATTGCGACCACGCTGCTCACCGCAAGAAGAGGACTGGACATCGGCTCCGGAATGCTCGACGGCGTGGGACCGGTCGGCGTACAGATTGTCCTGGAGGAGCTGGAGAACGGTCTGCACCCCTCTCAGACCGGGCATCTGCTGGAGCTGATGGAACGCACTACCCAGGGAACCGGAACCCAGATGCTGGTCACGACACACAGCCCCGCCCTGCTCAACGCTTTGCCCGGCTCCCGCCTGGAGAACGTCATGGTCTGCTATCGGGATCCGGACGACGGCCACAGCCGTGTCTCACCGTTGCGCGCTCTGGAGGGTTTCCCCGGTGCGATGGTCTCCGGCCCGCTGGGCGACGTCATCACCCGAGGCGAACTGACCGGTCCCGACCAGAAGAGCGGTTTTAACGGTCAAAAGGTCTTCCTTGCTCTGTCCTGCGGATCGGTGTAGAACAGGCTCACCGCCCGCACTGAAGCGGTTCACTGACCCTGTGGCGGTCCACGGCGCACGGGCCGCCGACCTTCCGCACCGGGAGTCCTCATGTCCGTGCCCCCCTACCGTCCCCCCGTTGCCCGCCGACGCCGTCCCCGCACGGCCCCGCCGGCCCTCATCGCCCTGTTCTCCCTCGTGGCCGGCCTGTTCATGCTGTTGGCGCCCCCGGCTTCCGCCGCTTCGCTCACCGAGGTCACGGGCTTCGGCCCGAACCCCAGCAAACTGCGGATGTACGTGTACGTCCCGGAGACCGTCACCGCCGAACCCGCGATCGTCGTCGCCGTTCACTACTGTCACGGTGACGGGCCGGCGTTCTATTCCGGAAGCGAGTTCGCCCGGCTCGCGGACAAGTACGGGTACGTCGTGATCTACCCGTCGGTGACGCAGGCTTCGGACCAATGTTTCGACGTCGCGTCCCCTCAGACCCTCAAACACGACGGGGGCAGCGATTCCCTCGGCATCGTCTCCATGGTCAAGTACGCGCTGACGAAGTACCACGCGGACCCGGAGCGGGTCTACGCCACCGGAGTGAGCTCCGGGGCCATGATGACGAACGTCCTGCTGGGCGCCTACCCCGACGTCTTCGCGGCAGGAGCGGCCTTCGCCGGAGTGCCCTTCGGATGCTTCGCCGGCTCCACCAGCTGGAACACCGAATGCGCCGAGGGCCGGATCAGCAAGACCCCCCAGGAATGGGGTGACCTCGTCCGAGCCGCCCACCCCGGGTACACCGGGTCGCGGCCGCCGATCCAGCTGTGGCACGGCAGCCAGGACACCACCCTCAACTACAAGAACTTCGACGAGGCCATCAAACAGTGGACGAATGTCCACGGCCTGAGCCGAACGCCGACAGCGACCGACCATCCCCAACCGACCTGGACCCGCACCCGTTACGCGGACCCCTCGGGAGAGGTCGAGGTCGAGGCCGTGAGCATGCAGGGGGTCCCCCACAACCTGCCCGTCGTGGCCGACGAGGCCATTCACTTCTTCGGCCTGGACGCCGACGGCCCCGCGAAGCCGACCTCGACCCCGACCGTCGGGCCCGGGGGCTGCCTTGCCTCCTACCGGACCTCCAGCAACTGGAGCAGCGGCTTCGTGGGATCGGTCACCGTCGTCGCCGGCAGTGCCCCGATCTCCCGTTGGACCGTGGCCCTCGCCCTGCCCTCCGGGACGAAGGTCGTGAACAGCTGGGGCGGACAGTTCACCGGATCCACGGGTTCCGTCATGGTGACAAGCCACTCGTACAACGGTGCGCTCGGTGCCGGTGCGTCGACCACCTTCGGGTTCCAGGCCGACGGCTCCTCCAACGACATCACCGCCACCTGTACGGCCGACTGATCCCCTCGACCGCCCGGCGCCGCAGAGCCCCAGCGCCACAGAACCCCAGCGCCACAGAACCCCGGCGCCGGGCGGTCCCTGTTCGCGCCTCCGCACGCACCGAGAGCGCGAACTCTACGCAAAATTACGTATTGCACCTTATGATCCATTTCTGCTTTTCTGTGGACAGGCGGATTTCGAGGGATCCTCGGCAAGAACTGCGTTCCACAACCGCATCGAACGCCGACGATCCGCGTCGAAGAACGTCCAGCATCGCAGGAAGCGCACGACAACGGACACGGCAGCGGCACCGGGCCGTGTCCGTGCTCTCGCCCCGGTCCGGGCCGATCGGGGTGGACAGGCAGCCGGTGGGCCGGGGACCGTCCCCCGCCCCACCGGCTTGTCACCCACCGGACCCCGGGGACCGACGAGCCCCGCAAGAGCACCACGCCCCCTCAGAGGGCGGGTGCCCCCTGGAACGAGGCGGCGACAGGGGGCTTCGATGTTCCGAAACCCCACAAGCGCTGAACGCCCCGCTCAGGAGCCGTCGAGCGGAACGCTGCACCGGTGCATGAGCACGATGAGGCTCACCCGGCTTCGCAGCCCCAGCTTTCGGTAGATCTGTTCCAGATGTTTGTGCACCGTCCTGGGGCTGATCTGCAGGGACCTGGCTATCTCCCGATCGGTGGATCCGCTCTCCACCTGGACTGCGACCTGCCGCTCCCGCGGCGTCAGAACCCGCCACGCCGGCGGCCCCGAGTCCGGTCCTTCCCTGTCGCCGTCCCCTTCCGCTGTCACCCGTTCCGTGCCGATGCGACCTGGAAGGAAACGCTCCGAAGTGACTCGTCCGGTCATGTCGTGAAGCCCTCCTTTCTCCTCGCCGCCCCCAGAATGCTCAGCCAAGTCCTTCCAGGAGCCCGATCAAGGACAGGACTGGACAAGGCCGGACACGGCACAATGCAGGGATAGTCACAATGGTTATCGAACACTGACACAGGCGACTTCACATCCCAATACACCCCAGAAGGGCACGATGACCAGGGTCTTCGACGCAGACAACACCCGGAAGCAGGGGCGAGGGTGACCGAAGGACGCCAGGTGCCGGAGCCCTCCCCCACCCGGCAGGACATCTCGCCGGAGCCCTTGAACTCCCCGGAACTCGTGCGAGCGGTCACGGACCTGAGCACCCTGGCGCACTTGTTGCGCGGTCTGCGTCGTCGGCACGCCCACGACGGCGGCCGCCCCGAACTGACCTACCGTGAAATGGCCTCTCTCACCGGGCTGTCCCGTGCCAGCATCGGCTCCTATTTCTCGGGCACAGCGCTGCCCCCGACCGACCGTTTCGACATCCTCACGCGGCTGCTCGGGGCCACGGCCCTCGAACAGGGCGCCTTCGCCACGGCCCGGGACCGGGTCGCGGAGGGACGGCGCCGTCCGTACCGCTCCGCCGGTCCCGGCCGGTCCGATCCTGTCGGGCAGACCCCCGCACCCCATCAACTGCCCGCCGACGTGCCGGCCTTCACCGGACGAGAACTTGAGTTGGACCGCCTGGACAGGGTTCTCCTCGGCGGTTCGTTCCCCCGACACGGCGCCCCGGGGAGAAACGAGCGCGAGCCCGGCGGGATCTGCGTCCTGTCCGGAACGGCGGGAGTGGGCAAGACAGCCCTCGCCGTGCATTGGGCCCGCCGGGCCAGGGGAACTTTCCCGGACGGTCAGTTCCACGTCGACCTGCGCGGCTACGACCCCAGGCACCCGATGTCCGCCGCGACGGCCCTCGACGGTTTCCTCCGGGCCCTCGGCGTCCCGCCCGCGCGCAGGCCGTCCGACGAGGACGACCTCGCCGCGACCTGGCGAACCCTCCTGGACGGACGCCGGATGCTCGTGATCCTGGACAACGCCTCGAGTGTCGAACAGGTCCGTCCCCTGTTGCCGGGCAACGGCGGATGCGCCGTCCTCGTCACCAGCCGCGACTCGCTGGCCGGACTGGTCGCACGGCACGGGGCAGGCCGGGTGGAGGTCGATCCCCTGCCGCTCGTGGACGCCGTCGCCCTCCTGCGTCACCTCATCGGAGAACGCGTCGACGAGGAGCCCACGGCGACGACGGACCTGGCGGAGCAGGGGGCCAGGCTGCCCCTGGCCCTGCGTGTGGCAGCGGAACTGGCCGTCTCCCGACCGAACAGTTCCCTGGAACAGCTGGTCACCGAGTTCGAGGACCAGCAGACGCGGCTCGACCTGCTCGACGCCGGCGGCGATCCCCGCACTGCCGTCCAGGTCGTCCTGTCCTGGTCGTACCGGAACCTGCCGCCCCCCGCGGCACGTCTGTTCCGGCTGTTGGGGCTGGTACAGGGGAGAGACCTCGACGAGCGAGCCGTCCACGCGCTCGCGGGCGGGCCCCCCGAGCACGTGGACAGTGCCCTGGACGGACTCGTCCGGGCCCACCTCGTACAACGGCTCGGGTCCGACCGCTGCACCCAGCACGACCTGTTGCGGGCCTACGCCGCCAGGATCGCGGCCGAGGGCTCCGAGGCCGAGAACAGGCGAGCACTGACCCGGCTGTTCGAGCACTACCTCGGCACGGCTTCCCGGGCCGTGGCCCTCCTGCACCCGGACCAGCGCGAGGGTCTGCCCCCGGGGGGAGATGCACGTCGGAGCATCCCTCTGACGGATCCCGCCGCAGCCAGGGCCTGGCTCGACGCGGAACGGACCGCCCTGGTGGCCGCGGTCTGCCAGGCCTCGACCCAGGGGTGGGAGGAGTACGCGACCCGTTTGGCCGCAGTGCTGCGGCGTTATCTCAACAGCGGGCATTTCACCGAGGGGCTGGCCATCCACGATCACGCCCTGCGGGCCGCCCGGACGACGGGGAACCGGGCCGAGCAGGCCCACGCCCTGGTCGGTCTGGCGACGGCACAGTGGCGGCAGGACCGTATCAGCCCCGCCGTCGAACACTTGCGCGAGGCCCTGCTCCTGTTCCGGCAGACAGACGATCGAGTTGGGCAGGCCCGGGCCCTGGGCAACCTCGGTTTGATCCACCAGCGCCAGGGGCAACTGGGGACGGCTCTCGATGAACTCGAGTCATCCCTGGCCCTGTCCAGGCAGCTCGGGGAGCCGTCCGGTCAGGCTTACGCCCTGTTGAACATCGGCCTCCTGCTCACGCTGCAAGGGCACCGGGAACGAGCGGGGACGACGCTGCGGGAGGCTCTCACGTTGTTCGAGACGGCGGAGGACCCCAGCGGCCAGGCGCATGCTCTCCATGGTCTGTGCAGTCTGTCCCTGAGCGCGGGGAGGCCGCAGGCCGCCGTGGAGCCGGCCGAGCGAGCCGTGAGAATCTTCGAAACGCTGGGGGACGACAGCGGCCGGGCGCGTTGCCTCGTGGGTCTGGGGCTGGCTCGTCTGGGGCCGGCTCGTCCGGGGGCTGCCGGATCGGGGAGGGCCGACCTCGCGCAGGCAGCGGACGCCGCGACCACAGCCCTGTTGGAGGCCCTGCTCCTGTTCCGGGAGTCCCGGGACCGCAGCGGGGTCGCCGAGTCACTCAACGGGCTGGGCCTGGTCTGCCTCGCAGCGGGCCGTCTGGCCGATGCCAGGGCCCGCTTTCTGCAGGCCCTCGACGTCGCCGTCGAGGTTCGAAACGACTACGAGGCCGGGCGCGCGCACGACGGTCTGGCGCACGTGCACCGGGAGGCCGGGGAACCGGCCGGGGCCGAGGAACGGTGGCAGGAGGCGCTGACGCTCATGCTCCCTCTCGCCGTCGTCCAGGTGCGATCGATCCGCGCGCATCTGGAGAACCGGGGAGGGTCCGGTGGGCGGGGCCGGACGGGGCCTGGGGACACGACCCCCGGCTGCGACATCTGTCGCATTCTGGACGGAGGGGGGCCCTCCACCTCGGCCGCGGGCTGATCCTCTGGGAAGGGACGTCCGTCGGATCGGATCGGCACCGGCCGGGGCGGAGCGTCGGCGGGCGGGGCCGGGCAACAGAATGGCCTCGTGCCGACCGAGATCCCGCGCCTGCCGCCAAGACCCACCGTCCGCCGAGGTCGTCGGCTCAGGGCGTCCCCTTCCGACGGACAGGGTTCGGAACGGGTGCGGCCTTCTTCCCCCGCCCGCTACGTGGTCCTGGGGTTCGCCTCGGCGATTGTGATCGGAACGCTGCTGCTCCTGCTGCCCGCGGCCCGGCGAGGTCCGGGCGGGGCGTCGCTCTCGGAGGCTCTCTTCACGGCCACTTCTGCTGTGTGCGTCACCGGGTTGACCGTCGTGGACACGCCCACCCATTGGTCGACCCTCGGCCATGTGATCATCCTGGTCCTGATCCAGATCGGCGGGTTCGGGATCATGGCTCTGGCCTCGTTGCTCGGGGTCCTGGTCTCGCACCGGCTCGACCTTTCCAGTCGGATGGCCGCTGTGACCGAGACCCGCAACCGAGGGCTGGGAGGAGTGCGCTCCGTCCTGGTGGGAGTCGCCGTGACAGGGCTGGCCGTGGAGGGGGTCCTTGCCGTGATCCTCACGCTCCGGTTCGGAACGCATTACCATCTGCCCTGGTCACAGGCGCTCTGGCACGGGATCTTCCATTCCGTGTCCGCGTTCAACAACGCCGGGTTCGCCCTGTACAGCAACAACCTCGTCCCGTTCGCCGCCGACCCGTGGATCTGTCTCCCCCTGTGTGCGGGCGTCATCGTCGGGGGGATCGGCTACCCGGTGTTGTTCGGACTGCACAGGGAGGGGCTGCGACCGAAACTGTGGAGCCTGCACACCCGTCTGACGATCGTCGGGACTCTCCTGCTGCTCGTGGGCGGCCTGGTGTTCTTCCTGGCCGCCGAGTGGACCAACCAGCGCACCCTCGGACCCCTGGGCCTGTGGTCCAAGCTCCACCTCGGGTTCGTCTGCTCGGTGATGCCCCGGACCGCGGGGTTCAACGTCCTGGACCTCGCCGGGATGCACACGGGCACCTGGCTCGGAACCGACATCCTGATGTTCATCGGTGGCGGCAGCGGCGGTACTGCGGGCGGAATCAAAATCACGACGTTCTCGGTGCTGGTCATGATGGTGAGGGCCGAGATCCGTGGTGATCACGACGTCGCGGCCTTCCGTCGCAGGATCCCCAGGACCGTGCAGCGGGAGTCCTTGGCGGTCGTCTTCCTGGCGCTCGGCGCGGTGATCTCGACGTCGATCCTCTTCTCTCTCACGACCGACTTCACTCTCGACGAATCCCTGTTCGAAATCATTTCGGCCACCGCGACCGTGGGGCTGTCGACCGGGATCACTGCGGAGCTGTCGGTCCCGCACCAGATGGTGCTCGCCCTGCTGATGTTCCTCGGCCGGACGGG
>JAUPKJ010000270.1 GCA_030837505.1 Actinomycetota bacterium | reverse complement strand
GTGCGCCCGAACTCCACCAGGGCACTGCCCTCCGCGTGGTCCAGCCAGTTTCGGGTGATACGGACCTCACGAAGCTGATCGGAGGTACGTCCGTCGGATCGGTTGACCATGCGATCAGCCTCAGACCTCCGCTGGTGGGGTCTGAGCCTGTTCCCACTGCGAGTTCCGAATCTCGGACGGGGCCGAATCGTCGGCATCGGTCTGATGACACGCAGCGGGTTGAATCGCGCGAGTGCCGGTACTCTCTCAGGGGGGAGACTGGTTGGGGCGAAGGTCAGTCCACCGACACGGCGAACATATTCACGGTAGATCTTCCCTCCTGCATCCGTGATCAATGCGAACCAGCGCTCCAGTGTGTCCTCATCGAGCGGGACCGGCTCACCGAGCGTGGATGTCAGCGGGTGGAGAACCGCTTCCCAGACTCGCGGTCCGGAGGACGATTCCGGCGCGCCCCCGGGAATTCGTAAGACGTCGGCCTCGCGTGGGAGCGAGATTTCGTCAAATTTTCGAATCTGCGCGAGGGCTTGGTCTTCTGTTCGATTTCGACCGCCGTCGGTGATCAGCCGCTGAAGCTCTTGAAGACCGCCGTCGGAAACCGTGAAGACGAGGCGGCGAGTCTGCGTCCTCAGGCTCTTGGACTTTGTTACATACTGCCCGGTGTCGGCTCTTGACCCGACGGGAGTCGCACCGACATGAGCCAAGAGCTCGGTCGGAAAGTAGGACGCCGCAAGATAGTTGGGAAGCAGCTTCGCTTCCACGTAGACGTGGTTCTTCGCTCGTACTTCTCCCCTCCACCGAGGTTCGGGGCCTGGACGTCGAGTTTCAGTGCTTCGCCGTTGACGAGGAGTGGACGGGTCCTGGCATCACTGTTCTGTGCGTCCACCATGCTTTGTTCCCCCTGCTCGTTTGATACCAGTGGCAACAGTTGGATGGCTGACGCCTGTCAGCGAAGCGATCTGCCGATTCGACATCCCCAGTGCGCTGTGCAGGGTCAGGAAGAGCCTGTCGCGGCCGGATCCCGAGTCCTCGACGTGACGCGCCAGCTCACTGACGAGAACATCCGTCACAGCCACCCGCTTGAGGATCGAGCGTCTGCGAGCGAGGGACCAGAGTCGGGTGAGGTCCGAGCTGCTCATCCCCGAGGACAGTTCCGCGACGAGGTCGAGCACCTGTGTATCGACGCCGTCGATTCCGGAGGCCAGATGCCTGAAGATCGCGTGACGTTGCTCGAGCCCGGGGAGTGGAAGGGTGAGCGACCTGTCGAATCGTCGTCCGACTGCGGCGTCGAGGAGCTGAGGATGGTTGGTGGCTGCGACCAACAGGTTCGTGTCGGGCCAATGATCGAGTTCGACCAGGATGACGTTGACGATCCTCTTCAGCTCTCCGATGTCCGTGTCGTCGTCACGCCGCTTTGCGATGGCGTCGAACTCGTCGAGAAGCAGAACACAGGGTCCACTCTTGGCATAGTCGAAGACCGACTTGATGTTGCGGCCGGAGGTGCCGAGGTAACTCGACACGACGGATGACAGATCGAGCAGGACCAGCGGAAGCCCCAGTGCTTGTGCCAGCCAACCGGCGGTCATCGTCTTGCCAACGCCCGGCGGTCCGCTGAGCAGCAAGGTACGAGTCAGCCCGGCTCCGGCCCGACGTAGCTCATCGGCTCGTTCGCGTTCGGCGATGATCTCTTCGAGCTGCGACATCACCGTTTCGTCGAGCGCAAGACCATCGCCGTCAGGAAGGAGATCGACGTCCGCCAACGGCTGAGCGTTGTCCCCCTCGGTCGGCACCGTGCCCGACGTGCAACGAAGTCCGGTGATGTCTGAGCCGGACGCGATAGCTTGGTGCACGGCGTCACGGAAAGACTCTGTGTCCTGCACTCCCATCGGCACCGACCGCATCAGACGAGAGGCGAGTTGCCTCACACCAGCACCGTGTCCCCGCGTCCCGACTCTGACAAGATCGATCACGGCGCGTTCGAGTCCGTCCGGTGAGTGGTAATCCGTTCTCGACACTGTGACCATATTTACCAGTCTACTCACTCTGTTTCCCGCTGCCAGCCACCCCTCTCGGTAAGATCATCATGTGATCCAGCAACTGTTACCGTTGAGTGAGTCTGTGCGCTGACCACGGACCAGCACCAGGACACAGCCAGTGGTTGCCGTTCCCTGCCCGATGGGCACCGCCTGCACCTTCGTGCGTCAGATGTCCCAGTTCTGGCCGGGGCGGGCCAAGTCGATGGGGCCGTCGTAGGAGCGGGCGGCCTCGGCCCGGACGGTGTCGGGGTCGGTCCACGGTGGCAGGTGGGTCAGGACGAGCCGTCCGACTCGGGCCCGGGCGGCCAGCCGGCCGGCTCGCAGGCCGGTCAGGTGGAAGCCCCGCAGGGGGTCCCGGTCCTCCTGGAAGGTGGCCTCCGCCAGGAGCAGATCCGCGCCGTCGGCCAGCTCGAACAGGGCCGGGCACAGGTCGCTGTCCCCGGTGTAGGCCAGGATCCTGCCGCCCTGTTCGATCCGCAGCCCGTAGGCCTGTCCGGCATGGGAAACCCTCAGGGGCGTCACGGTGAGCGGCCCGATCCTGACCGCCCGCCCCTCCTGCCAGGGTTCCTCCCGGAAGGTTCGGGCCAGGTCCTCGCCCTTGGCCTGCGGATCCACCTCGCCGGTCGGTCCGGGCTGGGCGAGGACGGTCCCCAGGTGGCGCAGGGAACCGCGGGGACCGTACAGGGCGATTCGTTCGATGGGCAGGCCCTCGGCCTCGCGCAGCACCGTGCCTGCCACGGGGTGGTAACGCACCCAGATGTGCAGGGGCGACACATCGGCGCAGTGGTCGGGGTGCAGATGACTCAGGAGCACCGCGTCCAGTTCGTGAGGGGACAGGTGTTGCTGCAGGGGACCGAGGGCACCACTGCCCAGGTCCAGGACCGCGCGGTGCTCGCCGTCGACCCCGCCGTCGCCCGCGCCCTCGCCCTCGCCGCAGGTGGTTCGCAGCAAGTAACAGGAGGCGGCCGAGCCCGGGGCGGGAACGGACCCGGACGTTCCCACGGCCGTGAGCCTCACGCGTAGACCCCCGCGTGTTCGACCGCGCTCACCTC
>JAUPKJ010000269.1 GCA_030837505.1 Actinomycetota bacterium | reverse complement strand
CGATGTAGTCCTTGAACCGCCCTGGCACAGGGTTCCACCGGGCGTGCAGAGCCCCCAGCACCGCGTAGCAGTCCCGGACCGTCTCGACCAGCACCCGCACCCCGACCAGGTCGTAGATGTCGGCGAAGTCCCGACCCCGCACGATCATCTTCTGGTACACCGAGTAGTAGTGCTTCGGACGGCCCGTCACCGTCGCCTTGATCTTGGAAGCCCTCAGATCCGCGCTGACCTGCTCACGCACCTGAGCCAGGTAGTCCTCCCGGGCCGGGGCACGCTCGGCCACCAACCGCACGATCTCGTCGTACACCTTCGGGTACAACGTCGCGAAGGAAAGATCCTCCAGCTCCCACTTGATCGTGTTCATCCCCAACCGGTGAGCCAGCGGGGCATAGATCTCCAGCGTCTCCCTGGCCTTGCGCTCCGCCGACTTCACCGGCACGTACCGCCAGGTCCGCGCATTGTGGAGCCGGTCGGCAAGCTTGATCACCAGTACACGGATGTCGCGGGACATCGCCACGACCATCTTGCGCACGGTCTCGGCCTGCGCGGCATCGCCATAGACCACCTTGTCGAGCTTGGTCACACCGTCGACCAGCATGGCGATCTCGTCACCGAAGTCGCCCCGCAGCTGATCCAGGGTGTAAGTGGTGTCCTCCACGGTGTCGTGCATCAGAGCAGCAGCCAGCGTGGGCGGCGTCATGCCCATCTCAGCGAGGATCCCCGCCACCGCCACCGGATGGGTGATGTACGGATCGCCGCTGCGCCGTTTCTGCCCCGAATGCGCCTTGGCGGCCACGGAGAAAGCCTGTTCGAGGATGCTCAGATCGGCCTTGGGATGGGAGACCCGCACCGTGCGCAGCAGAGGCTCCATCAACGGGGAGGTCGATGTTCCCCGGCCCGCGCCGAAACGTGCGATCCGGGAGAGCACGCGGTTCGGACCGGCCAGACCATCGCTCGGGGACAGGGGCCGCAGCGCGGCCTGGACCGCTGGGGCTGGTTCGGGGGCTGGTTCGGGGGCTGGGGCTGGTTCGGGGGCTGGTTCGGAGGCTGGTTCGGGGGCTGGTTCGGGGGTCGAGGGGACAGAGCCCGAGGGGACCGAAGGGGACGGGGAAGTGCCCGTTCGTCCGTTCTGGCCGGTCGGGGCCGGGACCTTGGGGGGGCCGACCTCGCGCCCCGGCGTCGCGGGGGCGCCGACCGCTCCGGGGGCTGAGCCCCTCTGCGCGTCGATGGCCCCGGAAGCGCCGTTCCGGGTGGGGATGTCCGTGCCGGTTCCGCAGGCGGGGGACGCACCGGATCCAGGCGTCGGCGGTGCCGCGGGAACGGCTCCGGGAGCCTTCGTCCTGTCCGCTGCCACCCTGCCTCCCAACCGTCGACCTCACCTGACCGGTGTTCTGCCGGATGGGGGACCGCGGGGGTCCGACATCGAAGAACCCGGTCCTGCGGGACGCCTTCTGCCTGGCACGAGTCTACGTCCCGCCGGACCGGCGGTCGTCCCGGACCACGAGGACTCTCCGACGCACCCTCCCTGAACTCGGGTTTCTTAGGTAATACGGGTGACAGGGGTCAGACCGTTGTCAAGGCCTCGATCCTGTGACCCCCCAGGAGCTTCCGACCGTTCAGGAACGAAAGTTCCAGCAGGACCGCGACCCCGACGACCGTTGCGCCGAGTTCCTCCAGGAGGCGGCAGGCCGCTGCGGCCGTTCCCCCTGTCGCGAGGACGTCGTCCACCAGCAGGACCCTCTGCCCCGGCCTCACGGCGTCCCGACGGATCTCGATCTCCGCGTTGCCGTACTCCAGGTCGTAGCGGGCGGTCACGGTCTCACCGGGCAGTTTGCCCTTCTTGCGCACGGGCACCAGACCGGCCCCCAGGGACAGCGCCAGAGGAGCTCCCAGCAGGAAACCACGGGCCTCGACGGCCGCCACGAGATCGACCTTCCGGTCGGCGCCCTCGATCCTCTGGGCGTCGCCCTCGACCTTCCGGTCGGCGCCCTCGATCTTCCGGTCGGCGGCACGGAACGGGGCTGCCATCAACTCGATCGCGGCGCCGAAGGCGACCGGGTCGGACAGCAGCGGGGTGATGTCCTTGAACATGACCCCGGGGCGGGGGTGGTCCGGGACGTCCCGGATCCCGGCCCGGATCCTGTCGATCCCCTCCGGACCCGTCCGGGGCCCGCTGTGCCGATTCGCCATCCCGACCTCCTGTTGAGGGGTTCACGTGTCCGGGCCGTAGCCCGAAGGTCTTCCGCTGCGAACAGCGGTGGATCCGCCGCGTGGGACGCGGCGGATCCAGGGGGAACGCTGTCCGCTGAAGCGGGCGACCGCTACTTCTTGCGGCCTCCCCGACGGGGCTGGGTGCGCTGCTTGCCGCTGCCCGGTCGCAGCTGGGCGCCCGGAGCAGTCGCGGTGTCGGAGACCTGCCGGTGAGGTCCTGCGCCCGCAGTCACCGGTTCGGCCTCGGAGGGACCGTCCGTCAGGTTCAGAGGCTCGGCATCCTCGCTCAGCCCCTTCTCCACGCGCTTCCTGCGCACGCGGACCGCCTGCTCGGCCAGCTCCGGCTCGCCCTGACGCAGGTGGACCAGGATCGGGGTCGCGATGAAGATCGACGAGTAGGTGCCGACGAGCATCCCGATGAACAGGGCGAGGGAAATGTCCTTCAAGGTTCCCGCCCCGAGCAGGAAGGAACCGATGAACAGGATCGCGGCCACGGGCAGCAGGGCCACGACCGAGGTGTTGATCGAACGCACCAGGGTCTGGTTCACGGCCTTGTTCGCGGCCTCGCCGTAGGTACGTTTCGTCGTCGCCGCGATGTGGTCGGTGTTCTCCCTGACCTTGTCGAACACGACCACCGTGTCGTACAGCGAATAGCCGAGGATCGTCAGGAACCCGATGACCGAGGCCGGGCTGACCTCGAACCCGATGATCGCGTAGATCCCCACCGTCGCGACGAGGTCGTGGGCCAAGGCTCCGAGCGCCGCAACCGCCATCTTCCAGGTCCGGAAGTACAGCGCGATGAACAACGCCACGAGGACCACGAAAACCAGCAGGCTGTTGAGGGCCTTCTTCGAGACGTCCCTGCCCCACGTGGCGCCTACGAACGACGAGGTGATGTCGTCCTCGGCCACGTCGAAGGCCTCGGCGAGGGATTTCTTGACCTCTCCGGTCTCCGTGTCCGTCAGTTTCTCGGTCTGGACCCGCACGCCGTTGTCGCCCACGACGGACACCCGGACGTTGGCCCCGGGTTTCACGTCCGTCACGGCCCGCTGCCCGGTGATCTCGCTGGTGCTCTCGGCGTTGGAGACCCGGAACTCCGAACCGCCCCGGAACTCGATGCTGGAGTTGATTCCGGGGGTGAACAGGCCGATCGACGAGATGACGACGATGAGCGCTGCGATCGCGTACCACATGTTGCGCTTGCCGACGATGTCATAGGAACGACGCCCCGTGTAGAGGTCGTTACCGAACTTGGCGAAGCTGGGCATCAGGAGTCCCTCCGCGACGACGTGGCCTGGTCACCGGCGACGGTCAGGGCGTGGTCGGCGTCGTCGCCGGTCACGGCCTTCGCCTCGGCCGCGCGCTCGGCCTCCCGGCGCTCGGCGATGGTCATCCGCCGTTCGCCCTCCTCGGGCTGACGACGCGAGAGACGATCGCGTTCCGGCTCTGTCCGCAGGCGTCCCCGCCCGGCATAGAGGGCGGGGCGTCCGAGCCTCTCCGGGTCGAAGCCGGAGAGCTTGTGCCCGCCGCCGAAGAACTTCGTGCGAGCCAGCAACGCCACCATGGGCTTGGTGAACCAGAACACCACGATCACATCGACGACGGTGGTCAGACCCAGGGTGAAGGCGAACCCCTGGACACCGCCGATCGCCAGCAGGTACAGGACCATGGCTGCCAGCAGGTTGACCGTGTCCGAGGCCAGGATCGTCCGCCGGGCCCTCACCCACGCGGCCTCGACGGCGGCCGAGAGATTACGGCCGTCGCGTATCTCGTCCCGGACCCGTTCGAAGAACACGATGAACGAGTCGGCGGTCACACCGATCGCCACGATGAGTCCCGCGATGCCCGGCAGGCTCAGGCGGTAGCCCATTCTCCAGCCCAGGAAGACGACCAGGCCGTAGGTGATCGTGGCCGAGGCGACGAGACTGAAGATCGTGACAGCGCCCAGGGCCCGGTACTGAATCAACGAGTACAGGACCACCAGGAGCAGACCGATCAGCCCCGCGAGCAGCCCTCTCTGAAGCTGTTCCCCCCCGAGGGTCGCCGAGATCTGCTGCTCGGTCTGGACCTTGAAGGAAATCGGCAGGGCACCGAACTTGAGCTGGTTGGCCAGGGTCTGGGCAGAGTCCTGGTTGAAGTTCCCGGTGATCTGGGCGTTCCCACCGGTGATGGCCTCGTTGGTCGTCGGCGCGGAGACCACCAGGCCGTCGAGCACGATCGCGAACTGGTTGCGGGCGTCGGTCAGTTTGGCCAGACGGCTGGTGACGTCACCGAATTTCTTGGCGCCCGAAGTCGAGAACTCGAGGTTGACCTGCCAGCCGGCGCCGGAGACCATGCCCTGCGAGTTCGTCTCGGGCGCTGCGGAAGCGTCCTTGACGTCCTTGCCCAGGACCTCCGCCGGGCCGAGCACGTACTTGACGGTCCCGTCGACCTCACAGGCCACCATGGGCTTGTTCGGATCGTCCCCGCCGCCGCCCTGCAGGTTCTCCTTCTTGGAGCAGTCCAGGGCCTCGAACTTCTTCACCAGCGCATCGTCGATCCAGGCCGTGTCGCTGGCATCGGTGGGCTTGGCCGACGGCGACGCCGAGGGCGACGGACTCGCGGAGGGCTTGGCGCCGTCCCCCGTCGGAGTCGCGGTCGCCTGTTTCAGCAGACCCTGGGGGACGGCGCGGGGGTTCGAGGAGTTCGTCGGGGAGGGCGAGACCTTGACCGTGCCGGTGGCCCCGGCCGAGGGCGGTGCCGTCCCTGTGGGAGAGGCACTCGGCGAGGAGGACGGGCTGCCCGTGGGCGAGGCGATCGGCTCGGTCTGGGTGCTCTGCACACCGAGCACGGCCCGGAAGCGGAGTTCCGCCGACTGCTTGACCAGGTTGATCGTCTCGGGGTCCGGCTTACCCGGCAGCGACACGACGATGTTGTCGTCGCCCAGGGTGTTGATCTCGGCCTCGGAGACGCCGTTGCCGTTCACTCTCTGGCGGATGATGTCCACCGCCTGTTTGAGCGAGGACTCGCTGACGTCCCCGGATCTGCCCTCCACGGGGACCGGAGCAAGCACGATCTCGGTGCCGCCCTCCAGGTCCAATGCGAGTTTGGGGGTCCATTGCGCGTCCGAGAACTGCGTCCCCAAGGCGATGACGCCGAAGAGCACGGCGGTCATGGCCAGGAGGGCGCCAAGGGCGGGACCTGGTCGGGAGCCTGCGGATCGTGCCACGGGTTCAGGATCTCTCTGTGCGGAGTCGGACGCGGCGCCGGAAGGGGAGCCGCCGCGCCGCCGGGTCAGGCCCGGCCGGTGGGTGCGTCGGTGTCCTGCCCACGCGGAGGGGCATGGTCCTGGGGAGGGACGGCAAGGGGCTGGTCGTCGGAACTCTCGTCCGTCCCGGTTTCGGAGGTCGGCAGCTCCTGTTCCGGCACGATGGTCACGACGGCCCGGCGGTCCCAGCGCGAGGTCTGCCCGGCCTCTGCCCGCAGCAGGACCGTCGTGTCCGTGACCTCGACCACGGTGGCGAACATGCCCGACCCTGTCATGACCTCCTGACCGGGGGCCAGCCGGGACCGGACGTCCATCAGCTCCTGCTGGTGACGGCGGGTGCGCAGGAAAAGCAACGCCAAGAGACCCACAGAGAGCAGAAGGAGAATCAGGCTACCTGCCTCCACCGCGGCTCGTTCCCTTCTCGCTCGAACGATGTTCGAAATTTGCAGGACAATCATCCAGGACGACACGATCCGACCATCGTGCCGAACGCTGGGCGCCGATCCGTCGTGCCCGGTCGTCGGTGCCCAGTCCTCGGCGCTCGGGCCGTTGTCCCCGGCCGTCGCACCGTGTCCGGTGCTCGGGCCCAACGTTTCGGACCCAATGCTCAGATTCGTGCTCGGAACCAATGTTCGGGCACTGTACCCGGACTCTAGTGCCCGGATTCAGCGCCCGGATCGGTGCACGGATTCAGTGCTCGGATCAGTACCCGGATCGGTGCACAGATTCAGTGTTCGGATCGGTGCACCCGTGACGCCGGACGCGCCCGCAACCGGACGTGCCCGATCAAAGGCGTGCCGGCGCTGGCGAGTGTACGCCGCAGTGAACACTACAGCGCCGGAGCGTCCCGGGGATTGTCCGATTCCGCACCCCGAACGTCCAGCCCCTCTTCCCCACGAGGTCCGGCCGCCGCGGCGTCGAGGTCCGTGATCGGCCCCGGGGCCGCGCTCCCGGCCCGTGCAGGGTCTTCCCCCAGGAGATCGGTCTGGTGAAACGCGGCATCCCTCGGGGGGCGCAGTCCCAGGTGTCGCCAGGTGGCCGCGGTCGCGATGCGCCCTCGGGGGGTCCGGCTGATCAAACCCTCGCGCACGAGGAAGGGCTCCGCCACGGTCTCGACCGTCTCGGCCTCCTCGCCCACGGTGACGGCGAGGGTCGACAGCCCGACGGGTCCTCCGCCGAAACGCGTGCACAGGGACTCCAGGACCGAACGGTCCAGGCGGTCCAGTCCCAGCTCGTCCACGGCGTACACGCGCAGGGCCGCGTCGGCTGCTCTGACGTCCAGAATGCCGTCGCCGCGGACCTGGGCCCAGTCCCGCACGCGGCGCAGCAGCCGGTTGGCGATCCGGGGAGTCCCCCGGGAACGGCGGGCGATCTCGCGGGAGCCCTCGGCCGTCAGTTCGACCCCCAACAGGGCGGCCGAACGGGTCAGGACCTGTTCGAGTTCTTCGGGCTCGTAGAAGTCCAGATGGCCGGTGAAACCAAAACGGTCCCGCAGGGGCCCGGGCAGCATTCCCGCGCGGGTCGTCGCGCCCACGATCGTGAAACGCGGCAGTTCCAGGGGGATCGCTGTCGCGCCTGCCCCCTTGCCGACCACGATGTCGACCCGGAAGTCCTCCATCGCGACGTAGAGCATCTCCTCGGCGGGCCGGGCCATCCGGTGGATCTCATCGAGGAACAGGACCTCGCCCGGTTCGAGCGAACTGAGCACCGCCGCGAGATCACCCGCGTGCTGGATGGCAGGACCGCTGGTCACCCGGAGGGGGACGCCCAGCTCCTGCGCCACGATCATGGCGAGCGTCGTCTTGCCCAGGCCCGGGGGGCCGGACATCAGGATGTGGTCGGGCGGATGCCCCCGGCGCAGGGCCGCGTCCAGGACCAGGGAGAGCTGCTCGCGCACGACTTTCTGCCCCACGAACTCCGCGAGATTCTGCGGGCGCAGAGCCGTCTCGACCAGCCTGTCCTCGCCGGCCTGTTCGGCCTCGACGACCGAACGGTCGGGCGCGCGGTCGTCCGGTCGTACGGACGGCCCCGGGGGCGGCCGGTCGGTGGGGGGCGTCACGAGTTGCCCAGCTCCCGCAGGGCGGCCCGCAGGACCCCTGCGACATCACCGGCCTGCGCGGCTGCGGCCGCAGGGGAACCGTCCGCCGTCACGGTGGCCACGGCGCGTTCGGCGGCCTTGGCCTGCCAGCCCAGGCCGACGAGGGCCTGCACGACCTGTTCGAGGCCCGTGGCCGGGCCCGGGGTCCGACCGGGGGCGCCCGCGGCTGCCGGCTGCCCCGTGGGCGGGCCGAGCCGGTCCGCCAGTTCGAGGATCAACCGTTGGGCACCTTTGCGGCCGATCCCCGGCACGCGGGTCAGGGCCGCGATGTCCTCGTCGGCCACGGCCGCGCGCAGGGCGTCCGGGCTGTGCACCGCGAGCATGGCCAGGGCCAGACGGGGGCCGATCCCCGAGACCGACAGGAGGACCTCGAAGGTGTCGCGTTCCCCGGCGTCGGCGAAGCCGTACAGGGTCAGGCAGTCCTCACGGACCACGAGGCTCGTTTCCAGACAGGTGGTCCGGCCGATCTCCTGTGAGGCGAGGGTCGCAGGCGTGGCCTGCAGCAACAGCCCGATCCCTCCGACGTCGACGACCACGGCGTCCAGGCGCACTGCCGTCACCTGCCCGCGCACCGATGCGATCACCGGACCTCCCGATCGAACTCCTGTACGAACCGTCGTGGCCGACGTTACCCGCAGGCCCCCGGGCGGCGTGCACCGCGCCCGGAGGACGGCAGGATCCGGCCCCCGCCCTTGCGTGCGGCCTCGGCAGCCTCCAACCAGCGCCGTTGGGCGGGGGTCGCCCCCGAGGACGCCTGCCCGGCGGCGGCCGCCCCCCGGCCGTCGCGCCACAGGTGGCAGATGGCCAGGGCCAGGGCGTCCGCGGCGTCGGCGGGCCGAGGGGGCTCCGCGAGCCCCAGGATCCGCGTCACCATCGTGGTGACCTGCTCCTTCCCGGCCCTGCCCGACCCGGTGACGGCGGCCTTCACCTCGCTGGGGGTGTGCAGGGTCACGGGGAGCGCTCGCCGGGCTGCGGCGAGCACCGCGACCCCGGAGGCCTGGGCCGTTCCCATCACCGTCCGGACGTTGTGCTGACTGAACACGCGTTCCACAGCGACGACGTCGGGGTTGTGCCGGTCCAGCCAGGTGTCCAGCGCGACGGCGACCGCCAGCAGACGTTCGGCGAGGTCCGCGCCCGCAGGAGTGCGCACGACCCCGACGTCGACCAGGACCACCCGGCGCCCCGGCCGGGAGTCCACGACGCCCAGACCGCAGCGGGTGAGCCCGGGATCCACCCCCAGGACCCTCAGGCCCATGCTCCTCGCCGTCCTCTCCGTGGTCCTGCCCCGAGGTGGTCCTGCCCCCGAGATGTCCCGACGGGGTCAGCCCACGGCTTCCATGATCTCGTCGGAGACGTCGAAGTTGGCGTAGACGTTCTGGACGTCGTCGCTGTCCTCCAGCGCATCGACGAGTTTGAAGACCTTCCGGGCCCCCTCCTCGTCCAACGGGACCTGGGTGCTCGGCACGAACTGGGCCTCGGCGGAGTCGTAGTCGATCCCGGCTCCCTGCAGGGCCGTGCGCACGGCGAGGAGGTCGCCGGCCTCGCTGATGACCTCGAACGCCTCACCGAGGTCGTTGACCTCCTCCGCGCCGGCCTCCAGAACAGCCGTCAGAACGTCGTCCTCGGTCAGTTCCCCCTTGGGGACCACGATGACGCCCTTGCGGGTGAACAGGTAGGAGACGCTGCCCGGGTCGGCGAGGTTCCCGCCGTTGCGGGTCAGGGCGGTACGGACCTCGGCCGCGGCGCGGTTGCGGTTGTCGGTCAGGCACTCGACCAGCAGAGCCACTCCGCTGGGTCCGTACCCCTCGTACATGATCGTCTGGTAGTCGGCTCCCCCGGCCTCTGCTCCCGATCCACGCTTGACGGCGCGGTCGATGTTGTCATTGGGAACGGAGGCCTTCTTGGCCTTCTGAATGGCGTCGAAGAGGGTGGGGTTGCCTGCGAGGTCACCGCCGCCCGTCCGGGCCGCCACCTCGATATTCTTGATCAACTTGGCGAACATCTTGCCGCGCTTGGCGTCGATGACCGCTTTCTTGTGTTTCGTCGTTGCCCATTTGGAATGGCCGGACATCGGGAGAATCCTCCTGCGTCGAGCGTGCTGCCAGCGCCGATCGCGGGCGCCGCTCACCGCTCAGCCTGCGGCGTCGCGGACCATCTCGACGAAGAGGCGGTGCACGCGGGTGTCCCCGGTGATCTCCGGGTGGAACGAGGTCGCCAGCAGGTTTCCCTGCCGCACCGCGACGATCCTACCTGCGGCCGGCCCGTGCTCGACCTCGGCAAGGATCTCGACGTCCCCCCGACGCTCTCGACCCAGGGCGCGCGAATGAAGATCCCCCGGACGCAGGGTCCCTCGACCCCGGTCAGGCGCAGGTCGGCCTCGAAGCTGTCGACCTGGCGGCCGAAGGCGTTGCGGCGGACGGTCATGTCGATCCCGCCCAGGGCCTGTTGCCCGGGGGCGGCGTCCTGGACCCGGTCCGCCAACATGATCATGCCGGCGCACGAGCCGAAGGCCGGGAGCCCGTCCGCGAGCAATTTGAGCAGTGGATCGCGCAGATCGAAGGCCCGCACGAGTTTGTCCATCGTGGTGGACTCCCCGCCGGGGATCACCAACCCGTCCAGGTCGTCCAGCTCGCGGGCCCGACGGACCCGGCGGACGTCGGCCCCGCACCCGCGCAGGGCCGCGGCGTGCTCCCGGACGTCCCCCTGCACGGCCAGGACCCCGATGCGCGGTTGCGAAGAACTCACGATCCGAAGGGTAGTGGGACCGGCGGGGGACGTCCCGGGGAGCCGAGATCGCCCGGGAAGGAGATCACCAACCCCGCTCGGCCAGACGGTGGGGCTGGGGGATCGCGTCGACGGTGATCCCGACCATGGCCTCGCCCAGGCCGCACGAGACCTCGGCCAGGACGTCGGGGTCGTCGTGGAAGGTCGTGGCCTTGACGATGGCAGCGGCCCGGGCAGCGGGGTCGCCGGACTTGAAGATCCCAGATCCCACGAAGACGCCGTCGGCGCCCAGCTGCATCATCATGGCGGCGTCCGCGGGGGTCGCGATCCCGCCGGCCGTGAACAGCACCACGGGCAGGGCACCGGTCTCGGCCACCTCGCGGACCAGTTCGTAGGGAGCCTGCAGTTCCTTGGCCGCCAGGTAGAGCTCGTCGGGGCTCAGACCCTGCAACCTGCGGATCTCGCCGCCGATCTTGCGCATGTGCTCGGTGGCGTTCGAGACGTCCCCGGTGCCGGCCTCGCCCTTGGAACGGATCATGGCTGCGCCCTCGGTGAGGCGGCGCAGGGCCTCGCCGAGGTTGGTGGCCCCGCACACGAACGGCACGGTGAACCGCCACTTGTCGATGTGGTGGGCGTAGTCGGCCGGGGTCAGGACCTCGGACTCGTCCACGTAGTCCACGCCGAGGGACTGCAGGATCTGTGCCTCGACGAAATGGCCGATCCGGGCCTTGGCCATGACGGGGATCGAGACGGCCTCGATGATCCCTCGGATCATGTCCGGGTCGCTCATCCGGGCGACCCCGCCCTGGGAGCGGATGTCGGCGGGCACGCGCTCCAACGCCATGACGGCGACGGCGCCGGCGTCCTGAGCGATCCGGGCCTGGTCGGGGGTGACGACGTCCATGATGACCCCGCCCTTGAGCATCTCGGCCATCCCCCGTTTGACGCGGGAGGTACCGACGGCAGGACGGTCCGGCGAGGAAGGGTCCGTCTGCGGCGGTGCGGCGGAAGGGTCGGAGCTGGGCACAGGCGTGGGCACGGTGAACCTCACTGCGCGTCGTCGGGAAAGGGGTGGAGGATCCTCCGAAAGGTCATCCTACGCGCCGGTGAGCTTCGGTATCCGTCGCTCGGCGGGCAGATCGCAAGGCCACTGCGAAGCGAGTGGCCTGCGCCGGGAACGAGGGGCCCGTGCGCCGGCCGTCCAGGGCGGCCCACAGCCCGAGGCCGAGACAGGCCAGGGCGAGCAGCAGGTGGGACTCGGTGACGATCCAGGAGACGGCCGACGGCCCGGGACCCCGAACGGGTCCGAGCATCAGGACTCCCACGACGACCGCCCGCCACCGGTGGGTCCGGCGGCGGGGCCCGGGGACGGTCAGGAGCACGGCGGGCACGAGCCAGAACTGGTGATGGGTCCAGGAGATCGGGGAGACGACCAGGGACGCGGCCCCCACCACGACCGTGGCCTGCACGAGGTCGCCCCTCCGCGCCAGGACGCTGCCCGCGTACAGGGCCGCTGCCACGACCAGAGCGCACAGCACGACCCAGCAGACCCCGGCAGCGGGACAATGTTCCCGGTCCAGGAAAGCCCGCAGGGACTGGTTGCCCGGGATGGAACCGTTGACGAACCGCGAGCCATCGGCCAGGTGGTGCCCCCAGTAGTCGGCCGATTCGCCGGGGCGCAGGACCCAGGACGCTCCGGTGAGGGCCAGGGCGGCGCCGGCCGCGGTCACGGCCTGCCGACGTCGGCCCGCGCACCACAGCATCGGCACGAACAGGGCCGGGGTCAGTTTCACGGCGATCGCCAGACCGAGCGGCAGACCGGCCCACCGGTGGTCGTGCCGCAGGATGTCATGAGCTGCCAGGGCGACCACGAAGACGGACACCTGACCGAAGGCCAGGTTGCTGCGACCGGGAGACGTGCAGACCAGCAGCAGCAGAAGGACCGCGAACCCCGGCCGCGCCAGGACAGAGGCCGACAGCGCTCTGGCCCGGGTGAGGCCCTGTGTATCGGTACTGCCCTGCGCCTGTGTTCGATCGGGTCCCGGGGTTCTGCCGAGCGGCTCCGCGGTGAACGCGTGGGCCAGCAGGCCCATCGCCCCGAAGGTGAGAGCCGCCCACAGGGCCTCGGCCGCCCCGACCGGCAGGCAGCGCAGCCACCAGAGCAGGTGGCCCGCGACCGGCGGGTAGGTGAAGACGTCACCGTTGTGGCGCCGGTACTCGTACAGGGTTCCGCCGTCGAGCCAGGAATCGACGGCGCCCCGGTACACCTGGAGATCGGCGAAACGCTCCGCCGACGGCACGCGCGCCGCCAGAACGAACTGCACGACGAACACGCCGATCGCGACCAGGACCAGTGCCCCGCCGCGGGACCGCGGTGAGAGCCGGAGCCTCTCCCGAGGGGACCTCACGAGGGCTGCACCGACGACCCTGAAAAATCTCCTCGGTGGCCCACCCGAGAAAAACGCAGGGGCACCGGGAGACCCGTCCCGTCCCATCGCTTCGTAAATCCCCGAGTTCAGTGGTCTAGAGGAAATCGACCGAACTGATCCGATGCCCGAAGGTCGAGTTCCGGACCTTCTTCCCGGTCCCGGCCGGGGTGACGAGGCACTCACCGCCGAAGTCGTGCCCCGTACACCGGACGACTTCCGAAGTCGCACGGTTGTCGAGGACGGACGGGAGCTGGTTGCCCCAGTTCCCGCGACCGGAGTGCTGCCGGTTCCTGAGATCGCGCTCGTCCCTGAGAATCGGCAGGTGGTCCGCCGAGTGCTCCGTCTGGCAGAACTCGCAGGAAGTCCCCGTCTCGCGATCCAAGAAACTCGCCCGGGCCGGCACGGACCTGGTCATCACACCGGCGGCAAGAGCCGCACCGACAGCGGCGTCTCGAACAGCGAAAGAACGGATCCCCATTTTTGCCCCCGTGCAAAATTGAATGACATATTTCGACATGTAGTCGATTTGTCATGCTACCCGAGGGGTCACGCACCGGTCACGGGCATCTCGGACTTTCGGTGATTTTTCGTCAGTGATCTTCTTCACATTCGTCGATGCTGACCGACGCAGGAAAGTGGTTCGGTTCAGCGGATCGACGTCCTGCCGCTGCGGCCCGAGGCGGCCCGGGCAGGGTCAGGGCAGCAGGCCGGGGGGTGTGCGGTCGTCGAGGTCGATCATGCGGGGTTCGGGGGCGTGACCCGCCAGACGGGTCCAGCGGATGATGCGTTTGGCACGCATGCGCAGGCTCTGGGCCACGGCGTCGTTGTGGAAGCGGCGGGCCAACTGGACACGTTCGCACGAGCGGTTCAGGGAACGCAGGGTCGCCATCAGCTCGGCATCGGCCGAGCCGAAGTCGCCCGGACCGGAGTCCGACACCGGACGGGGCACGGCAACGACGGCCCGGTGCAGCGCGCGGGTCAGTTCGCTCTCCACCTCGCTCAGGGGCGGGGTCGGGCCCCCGGGCCGGCCGTCGGCGGGCACGGACTCGGACAGGCCCGCTTTCAGGGCCGCCGCGGCGGCTTCCGCCAGCGGGCGGCCCGCGGCCAGGGGCAGCAGCCCCGCCAGTTCCGCTGCGGCCGCGGCGCGACGCACCAGCTGGGTGTCCAGGGCCGCGCGCGCGGACTCCACCCGGTGATGCAGACGGTCCAGGCGCGCAGCCGAGTACGACAGGTACCAGCCCAGCACGAGCAGCAACGCCAGGAAGAACGGCAGCCACGCACCGACATCGCCCATGGACGAAACCTTAGAGGGTCCGCCGGTGGGGAGATCCGATCGACGAGCGTTCCCCTCGGCTCAGCCCGCCGGGCCCTCGCGCCACCGCGACAACAGGCTGCGGGTCCGCAGGTCCTCCCCCACCCGGTCGGCGCCCAGCCGTACGGTCTCGTAGACGGCGATCACCTGCCCGGCCACCCTGGACCAGTCGTACCGGCCCGCGGCGCGGCTTCCCCGGCGGGCCAACCCGGCCCGTTCGGACGGATCGGCCAGCAGGCGCACGACCGTCGCGGCCAGATCGTGAGGATCACCGACGGCGAACAGGGCCCCGCAACTGCCGCCTTCCAGGACCCGTCCGAAGGCCCCCAGGTCGGAGGCGACGACGGGCGCACCGGCGCTCATGGCCTCCACCAGGACGATCCCGAAGCTCTCGCCCCCGGTGTGCGGGGCGACGTACAGATCGACCGAGTGCAGCAGGGCCGCCTTGTCGGCGTCGTCGAGGGGACCGAGGAGTTCCACGGCGTGCCGGTCGTCCTCGCGCAGCCCCTCCAGCAGGTCCTCGGTGTCACCGCGGCCCAGGACCAGGACCCGCGTCCCGGGGAAGACCCCGCGGATCTCCGGCAGGGCGCGCAACAGCACCTGCAGGCCCTTGCGGGGCTCGTCGAGGCGCCCCACGAAGGCCAGGGTGGGGTGTTCGGGGGTTCCGGTCCAGCGGGGATCGGTACGGGCCGAGGAGAACCGGTCGACGTACACGCCGTTGGGGATCACGACGGCGTCCCCGCCCAGGTGCTCCACGACGGTCCGCCGGGCGTCCTCCGACACGGCGATCCGGGCCGAGATCTTCTCCAGGCTCGGGCGCAGCAGCGGTTGGGCGGCCTGCATGGCCCGGGAGCGCAGGTTGGCGGTGTGGAAGGTCGCCACGATCGGTCCGGTGGCCGACCACAGTGCCAGCACGGCCAGGGAAGGGGTCACCGGCTCGTGGATGTGCAGGACGTCGAAGTCGCCGTCGGACAGCCAGCGCCGGACCCGCGCGGCACTCATCGGGCCGAAGGTCAGGCGGGCCACCGACCCGTTGTACTTCACGGGGACGGCGCGACCGGCAGCGACCACGTAGGGCGGGACCGGGGTGTCGTCGTCGGCAGGGGCAAGGACACTGACCTCGTGACCGGCCCCGATCAGGTGTTCGGCCAGGTCCCTGACGTGGAACTGCACCCCTCCGGGCACGTCGAAGGAGTACGGGCACACCAGTCCGATCCTCATGGGGCCCGTCCTTCCTGAGGGGTCCGTGGCCTACGAAAACGCCCCGGGGAAGCCGGCGGACCGTCCGGATCAGGCGGGTTGCCGCGGGCCGGGCCGGGGCTCTGGGTCCAGATCCGCCAGGAACACCCGCTGCAGCATGTGCCAGTCCTCGGGGTGCGCGGTGATCCCGGAGGCCAGGGCGTCCGAGCACGCCTGCATCGTCGCCATGATCCTTTCGGGGCGGGTCCCGTTCTGCGCCGGCACGACCTCGGAGTGGAAGCGGATCACGATCCCCCAGCGGGCCGGGGCGCTGGGGGGAAGGCGCTCGTAGTGGATGCTGACCGGGAACAGGGCCGCTCCGGTCACCAGGGCCAGGGAGGCCGGGCCGGCGGCCATTTTCGCCGTCTCCCCGAAGAAGGTCACCGGGACCCCGGAGGCCGTCAGGTCGCGGTCGGTCAGCAGCGGGACGAACCCGCCGTCGCGCAGCCGCCGAACGAGAGTGCCGAACAGGTCACCGCCCCCGGTCAGGGGCAGGATCTCCATACCGAGGGACTCGCGGAACTCCAGGAAACGCTGGAAGAGCTCCTCGGGCTGCAGCCGTTCCGCCACGGTCGTCACCGCGGCCAGTTCCCGGGTCGACCAGGCCCCGGCGTGATCCCAGTTGCCAGAGTGCGCCAGGGCCGCCACCACGCCCCGCCCCTCGGCGAGGACTTTGCGGATCTCGGCATCGTTCTCGACCCGGCACGTGGCGCGGATGCGTTCGGGCGACCAGTCCGGCATCCGGAACGCATCGCACCAGTACCGCATGTAGGAGTGCATGCCCTTACGGGACATGGATTTCAGACGGAACGCCGAGGCCCCGGGCAGGACCCGGGCCAGGTTGGCCTCCAACTGCCGCACGCCCCGTCCCTGCCGCAGCCACGTGAACTGGGCGACCACGGAGAAAAGGAGGTAGGCGAGACGTTCCGGGAGCCAGCGAACCACTCTCCAGCCGGTGCTGTAGAGAGCTGACCCGAACCGGTCGGACATTCAGCACCCCCCTGGGGTCCCGGTGTCGTTCTGAACGTGTCCCGTTGTCGGCCGGTCCTGCGTCGGTGGGATGGGCGACGCCGACGACGGGTCGGGCGCGGCCGACGGCCCCGGCAACGGTCTGCCCAAGGCTTGACGGCGCACCATGAGCATACGTTGGATCACAGTGACCGCGCTGGCCGCGGCCAGGAGCACCAGGACGACCAGCAGAAGCCGGTCCGAGACGCCCAGGCCGACGAAACCCGTCGCGGCCAGGACGGCGACCAGGCGGTCAGCGCGTTCGGCGATGCCGACGTCCGCCCTCATCCCCAGCCCCTCGGCCCGGGCCCTGGCGTAGGAGACGACGCTGCCCAGGACCAGGCAGGCCAGGGCGAGGGCTGCCATGATCGGGTCGTCGCCCCGACCGGCGTAGTACAGGACGAGGCCGCCGAAGACGGCGGCGTCCCCGAAACGGTCCAGCGTGGAATCCAGGTAGGCCCCCCAGACGCTGGAGCGGCCCGATGTCCTGGCCATGATCCCGTCGATCGTGTCGGAGAAGACGAACGCCGTGACGACGATCGTCCCCCAGAAGAACTCCCCGCGGGGGTAGAACAGCAGCGCTCCGGCGGCCACGCCGACGGTGCCGACGAGCGTGACGACGTCGGGGCTGATGCCCAGACGGAGCAGGACCCGGGCCGCGGGGGTCAGCAGCCGGGTGAACAGGGCGCGAGCGAATCGGTTGAGCATCGTGTCCGGCAGGGGTGAGTCGGGTCCCGCACGGGATGTCACGGCGGGAACTGGGGTGGATCCCCGGATGAGTGCAGCCTACCGACCAAGGTCCCCTTGCTCGGCAGGACCGCCTTGGTGGAAGTTTGTCCGAGGCTGGAGGCAACGGAGCCACCAACCACCATTCGGACGAGGAGGTCTGATGGCGGGCAATGTCAGGGCACGTGCTGCCGGGACGGCGGACCGGATCACCCCCGACCACATCCGCAACGTGGTTCTGGTGGGACACGCCTCCGCCGGGAAGACGACTCTCCTTGAGGCAACGCTCCTGGCCGCAGGGCATCTGCAGAGAGCGGGCCGGGTCGAGGACGGCACGACGGTCAGCGACCACGAGGAGGTGGAGCACCGTCTGGGGCGATCCGTATCGCTCTCGGTGTGCTCCGTATCCCACAACGGGACAAAAATAAATTTCATAGACACACCAGGACATGCCGACTTCGTCGGGGAGGTCCGAGCGGGGTTGAGGGCGGCGGATGCCGCCCTCTTCGTCGTTTCGGCCGTGGACGGGGTCGACGGCACGACACGCATGCTCTGGGAGGAGTGCGCCGCGGTCCGTCTCCCCCGGGCCATCGTCGTGACCCACCTGGACCAGCAACGCGGCGACTTCGACGAGGTCGTCGGGATCTGTCGCCGGGTGTTCGGGGACGGCGTCCACCCCCTGTACCTGCCGTTGCTGGACGACGACGAGATCCCCGCCGGCCTGCTGGGACTGCTGTCGCTCACGGTGACGCGAACGGACGGGGGCGAACGCTCCCCGCAGGAACCCGACCCGGAGCACCTGCAGGCCGCGCAGGAACTCAGGTCGGACCTCATCGAGGGGATCATCCAGGAATCGGAGGACGACACCCTCCTGGACCGCTGGCTGTCCGGCGAGGAGATCACCCAGGAGTCCCTCGTGCAGGACCTGGAGATGGCGGTGTCCCGCGGGGCCTTCCACCCCGTGCTGCCGTTGACGGCCCACCGCGGGGTGGGCGTGCCGGAGCTGCTGGAGGTGATCCGACGAGGCTTCCCCTCGCCCCTGGAACATCCCACGCCCGTCGTCACCCTCCCCGACGGCTCCCCGACCGGACCGATCACCTGCGATCCTGCGGGACGCCTTGTCGCGGAGGTCGTGAAGACGACGACCGACCCCTACGTGGGGCGGCTCAGCGTCGTACGCGTGTTCTCCGGGACCCTCGTCCCCGACGCGCCCGTCCACGTCTCCGGGCACTTCGCGCGTTTCGCCGGGAACGATCGCGGCCACCCGGAACACGACGTCGACGAACGCCTGGGGACCCTGTCGACCGTGAGCGGGGCCGAGGTGACACCGATCGACACCGGGGTCGCAGGCGACATCGTGGCCGTCGCCCGGTTGACCAGGGCCGAGACCGGCGACACCCTGTCCTCGCCGCAGGCCCCTGCCCTCATGGAGCCGTGGGTCGTGCCCGAGCCGCTGCTCCCGACGGCCGTGTCGGCCCGCACCTCGACCGACGAGGACAAACTCTCGCAGGGACTGACCCGGCTCGTCGCCGAGGACCCCACGATCCGGGTCGAGGTCAACCCCGCGACCCACCAGATGGTGCTGTGGTCGATGGGAGAGTCCCATCTGGAGGTCCTCCTGGACCGGCTCAGGGCCCGGCACAACCTGGAGGTGGACACCCATCCGGTCAAGGTCTCACTGCGCGAGACCCTGGCGAAGAAGGCCGTCGGACACGGCCGGCACGTCAAACAGTCCGGGGGCCACGGCCAGTACGCCGTGTGCGACGTCGAGGTCGAACCACTGCCCGAGGGACAGGGCTTCGAATTCGTCGACAGGGTCGTCGGGGGGTCGGTGCCCCGGCAGTTCATCCCGAGCGTGGAGAAAGGCGTGCGGGCCCAGATGGACAGAGGGGTCGCCGCCGGCTATCCCGTGGTCGATCTACGGGTGACCCTGACGGGGGGCAAGGCCCACAGCGTCGATTCCTCGGACGCCGCGTTCCAGATGGCGGGGGCCCTCGCGCTCAAGGACGCCGCGGGCAACGCCGGTGTGGCGATGCTCGAGCCGATCGACCTGGTGCGGGTCGCCGTCGACGACGAGTACGTCGGGAACATCATGGGCGACCTGTCCGCGAGGCGGGGCCGCGTGACCGGAACGGTCGCCCTGGGTTCCGGGCGCACGGAGATCTCGGCAGAGGTGCCCGCGATCGAGTTGTCCCGCTACGCGATCGACCTGCGCAGTCTCGCGCACGGCACCGGGGTTCTCAGCCGGGAGTACCACCGCCATGCCGCCATGCCGCAGTACCAGGTGGAGAAGGTGCTGGCAGAGCAGTGAACCGTCCGGGCAGGGCCCGCCGCGCGCTCGCGGTGGGTCAGGCCCGGACGGTTCGAGCCAGCCCTGTCAGGCCGGTCCGGTTGCCTGTTCGCTTTCCTGTTCGGTTGTCTCCTCCCGGGCCCACGCTTCGGCCAGGAGTCGCCGGGTCTCGGCCAGGAGCTGGGGCACGGCCTTGGTGCGGGCGACGACGGGGAAGAAGTTCGAGTCCCCGTCCCAGCGCGGCACGATGTGCTGGTGCAGGTGGGCCGCGATCCCGGCCCCGGCCACCGAGCCCTGGTTCATGCCGAGGTTGAAACCGCGCGGTCTGCTGACCCCGGCCAGGACCCGCATGGCCCGCTGGGTGAGCCGCGCGACCTCGACGGTCTCGGCCTCGTCGAGGTCCGGGTACAGGCAGACGTGCCGGTACGGGCAGACCAGGAGGTGACCGGGGTTGTACGGGTAGAGGTTGAGCACGACGTAGGCCCACCGGCCCCGCGCGATCACCAGTCCCGTCTCGTCGTCGCCGGCCGGGGCCCGGCAGAAGGGGCAGTCCGGGCCCGGCTCGTCGGTGAGGGGACGGTCGTCGCCCTCGATGTAGACCATCCGGTGGGGGGTCCACAGCCGTTCGAAACCGTCGCGAGTTCCCGCCAGGTCGGTGGCGGACAGCATCCGAGCGAGGTCCGGCTCGGGGTTCTGCCGGGTGTCCGGGGAGTTCTGAACGCCCATGGGTCAGACCTGCGTCTTGTCCTCGACGGCCCGCACGATCCGCTCGATCGCCGCGTCCACGGGCACCCCGTTGTCCTGGCTGCCGTCGCGGAACCGGAAGGACACGGCGTCCTTCGCCACGTCGTCGTCGCCCGCGATGAGCAGGAAGGGGACCTTCTGCTTGGTGTGGGTGCGGATCTTCTTGGGCATGCGGTCGTCGGAGGAGTCGACCTCCACGCGCAGGCGGTGCCCACGCAACCGGTCGGCGATCGCCTGCAGGTAGGGCACGTGTTCGCCGCTGACGGGGATCCCCACGACCTGGACCGGGGCCAGCCAGGGGGGAAACGCCCCCGCGTAGTGCTCGGTCAGGACACCGAAGAACCGTTCGATCGATCCGAACAGGGCACGGTGGATCATCACCGGGCGTTGGCGGGTGCCGTCGGCCGCCTGGTACTCCAGTCCGAAACGCTCGGGGAGGAAGAAGTCCAGTTGGATCGTGGACATCTGCCAGGTCCGACCGATGGCGTCCTTGGTCTGCACGGAGATCTTGGGGCCGTAGAAGGCTGCTCCCCCGGGGTCGGGCACGAGGTCCAGCCCGGACTCTGTGGCCACCTCCCGCAGGACCTCGGTGGCCTCCTCCCAGGCGGCGTCGTCCCCGATCGACTTGTCGGGGTTCTTGGTGGACAGCTCGAGGTAGAAGTCCTCCAGGCCGTAGTCGTGCAGCAGATCGAGCACGAACCTCAACAGGTTCGCCAGTTCACCGCGCATCTGCTCGCGCGTGCAGTAGATGTGCGCGTCGTCCTGGGTCATTCCGCGCACCCGGGTCAGCCCGTGGATCACCCCGGACTTCTCGTACCGGTAGACCGTTCCGAACTCGAACATGCGCAGCGGCAGCTCCCGGTAGGAACGACCGCGCGACCGGAAGATCAAGTTGTGGAACGGGCAGTTCATGGGCTTGAGGTAGTAGTCCTGCCCGGCCTTGCGGACGTTCCCCTGCGCGTCGCGCTCCTCGTCCAGGTGCATCGCGGGGAACATGCCGTCGGCGTACCAGTCGAGGTGACCGGAGGTCTGGAACAGCTGCGCCTTGGTGATGTGCGGGCTGTTGACGAACTCGTACCCGGCTTCCTTGTGCCGGCGGATCGAGTACTCCTCCATCTCCCGCCGGATGATCCCGCCCTTGGGGTGGAAAACGGCCAGCCCCGACCCGATCTCGTCGGGGAACGAGAACAGGTCGAGCTCGACGCCCAGGCGCCGGTGGTCGCGGCGCTCGGCCTCTGCCAGGCGCTGCTGGTGGGCCACCAGGTCGTCCTTGCTCGCCCACGCCGTGCCGTAGACGCGCTGCAACTGGGGATTCTTCTCGCTGCCCCGCCAGTAGGCCGCGGCGGTCCGGGTGAGCTGCCAGCCGTTGCCCAGGACCTTGGTGCTGGGCACGTGGGGGCCGCGGCACAGGTCCTTCCAGACCACGGTGCCGTCGCGGCGGACGCTCTCGTACAGGGTGAGCTCTGCGCCCCCGATGTCGCCGCCCTCGGTGTCGGGCTCGCCCTCCTGGCAGGACCGGCCCGCGGAGGGCCCCAACCGGTCGATCAGTTCGAGCTTGTAGGGCTCGTCCGCCAGCTCGCGGCGGGCCTCGTCCTCGGTGACGGCACGCCGCCGGAAGGTCTGCCCGGACTTGACGATGCGCTGCATCGCCTTCTGCAGGGCCTTGAGGTCCTCGGGGGTGAAGGGGCGGTCGATGTCGAAGTCGTAGTAGAAGCCGTCGCGGATCGCGGGGCCGATCCCCAGGCGGGCCTGCGGGAACGTCTCCTGGACCGCCTGGGCCATCACGTGGGCGCACGAGTGCCGCAGGACCTCCAGGCCCTCCTCGCTCGTGGCGGTCACGGCCTGCACGACGTCGCCGTCGGCCAGGGGACTTCCCAGATCCCGCAGCGCACCGTTGACCCGGGCGGCGACCACCGTGCGGTCCTCACCGAACAGGTCGGTGGCAGTCGTACCGGTCGTCACGGTGCGCTGGTCCTCGGATGCTCCGGTACGGACGACGATCGATACCTCGGCCACGGGTCTCCCCCTCGGCTCGGCTGACATGGGCGACCCGATGTTACCCAGCGTCGTGGTCGGGCCGCGCACCGGTTTCACCGGTGTCCGGAACGGACCACGCCAGAACGCCGGTCCACGCCGTACTCACCGACGGATTACGGGCGGCTGCTCGCCCTGTTCGGGCACCGTGAGGGGATCCGCCGCCCCGGGAGCGTCGCCGTGAGTCAGCCCTTCCCCGGAGCGCCGGCCAGGCCGCCACCAGGCGACATCGCCCAGCAGACCCATCACCGCCGGAACGAGCACCAGCCGGATGACGGTCGCGTCCAGGATCACCGCCGAGGCCAGACCGACCCCCAACATGATGACGAGGTTGTCGGAGACCCCGAGAAAACCCAGGAAAACGCACGACATGATCACGGCTGCGGCAGTGATCACCCCTGCGGTGTTGCCGATGCCGACCAGGAGTGCCCGGCGGGGATCCCCCTGGGCCCGGTACTCCTCGGCGACCGCCGACATCAGGAACACCTCGTAGTCCATCGACAGGCCGAACAACACGGCGAACATGAGCATCGGGACCATCGACATGATCGGAACGGTCTTGTCCAGGCCCGTGAGTTCCAGTCCCCATCCCCATTGGAAGACCGCCGTCACGACCCCGAAAGCCGCCCCGATGGACAGCACCGTCATCAACGCGGCCTTGAGAGCGATCACGGGAGCACGGAACATCCCCAGCAGGAGCAGCATGCCCGCCGAGACCACCGCGAGAATCACCCACGGCAGACGTCCCCCGATGATGTCCGCCATGTCGATGAGCATCGCGGTGGAACCTCCCACGAGGATCTCCCCGCGCGCCGGGGCGTCCTCGACCCGTGGTGCCACGTCCCGGCGAATCCTGTGGACGAGCTCGGAGACTTCCTCGTCCTGCGGGGCGTGTCGCGGAACCACGGTGACCAGCCACGCCGTGCCATCGGCACTCCGACGGGCCGGCAGCACCGTCTCGACCTCGCGGTCGGCCGACAGTTCCCCCACCAGACGGTCGGCGAGCGCACCGTCCCCCGTCACGGTGATCAGGAGAGGGCCGTTCCAGCCCGGACCGAAATGCTCGGACACGATGTCGTAGGCCCGGCGCTGGGTCAGATCGGTGGGCTGCGTCCCGTCGTCCGGGGTCCCCAACCGCAGGGAGAAGGCCGGCGCGGCCAGGATCCCCAGCACGAGCAGGGACACCAGTGCCCACGGGACCCGGTGCCGCTGCACCTGAGCGGCCCACCGGTGGGCGAGGTTGTGTTCCGGCCGTGTTTCCGCACGGGCGCGGCCCCGACGACGCACCGGCAGGGCATTCACCCGGTGACCGAGCAGCCCGAACAGGGCCGGCAGGAGCGTGACGGCTGCCAGCACCATGACCCCCACCGTCAGGGCCGCGGCCGTCCCCATGGCGCCGATGAACGAGATCCCCGCGAGATTCAGCCCCAGGATCGCCAGCACGACCGTCCCCCCGGCGAACACCACGGCGTGCCCGGCGCGGGCCGTGGCCCGCCCCGCCGCCGCGACCGGATCGGCGCCCTCGCGCAGAGCCGTTCGAAAACGGGCGAGGACGAACAGGGCGTAGTCGATCCCGGTGCCCAGACCCAGCATGATCGCGACAATCGGCGCCGACGTCGGGATGTCGATCACTGCGGCGATCAGAAGCACCAGCGCCGTGCCCACGACGATCCCGAAGATGGCCACGACCAGGGGCAACCCGGCCGCGACGAGCGACCCGAAGGCCACGACGAGGACCAGGAGGGCCACCCCCAGGCCGATCATCTCGGCCGGTCCCGTCTCGGGCATCGTGGCGAGGTCCACCACCATCCCCCGCATCTCCACCCGGACGCCCGAGTCCCGGGCGCCGTCCGCGGCGTCCTTCAGCCGCTGGTAGTGGGCGGTGGAGAGGTCTGCGACCTCGCGGGAGTAGTCGACCGTCGCGCTCGCGGCTCCGCCGTCCGGGCTGGGCTGGGCCCGGCTGACCCCTGCGACGTCCGGTTGGGCAGCGATGTCGGCGAGCATCGTGCGGACGGCCTCCTGACGCGCGGGGGTGTCGAGGCTCCCCTCCTGGGCCTGCCACACCACCTCGGCCGTGACGGCGCCGACCTCGGGGAAGTGGTCCCTGGCCGTGTCGAGGGCCTTCTGGGACTCCATTCCCGGCACCTGGAAGTCGTTGACGAAGGTCCCGCCGGCACTCTGTCCCGCGAGCAGCAGGGCGAGGGCTGCGAACACCCACAGGCCCAGCACTCTGCGGGGAGCACGGGCGCAGAAGACCCCCAGGGCATGCAAGATGCGTTCCATGCAGCCAAAGTAACAGCCACTTCCACTTTGCATCAAGTGTAGTAATGCATCTGGCGCAGTTTCCTAAATGCTACTTTTTTGCATCGCATGCAAGAAGCATGGTCCGGGGCCGGTCGGTACCGCCTATCAGGGGAAGCAACCCTTACTCTTGATCCGTGACCACAGGGAGCCCTCCTGCCGCGACGGCTGCCGCTTCGGCGCAGGTGGCTGCGGCCCCGGCGGCTTCGGCGCTGGCCCCGGCGGCTTCGGCGTCGGCGCCCTCGGGCCGTCCGGGAGGCCGTCCGGACTCCTGTGGGCCTCGCGCGGCCCGTGGACTGCGCGAGCTCAAGAAGGAACGCACCCACGACGCCCTCGTGCAGGCAGCGGCAGAGCTCTTCACAGCCCACGACTACGACGACGTGACGGTCGCGCGGATCGCCGAGGTGGCCGGAGTCTCGACCCGTACCTTCTTCAGCTACTTCCCCAGCAAGGAAGACGTCCTCTTCGCCGATACCCACACCCGTCTGGAACAGGCCCTGCAGTCGATGGCGGACCGTGTCCCCGGCGAGTCCCCGGTCGACCTGCTCGTGCGGGCAGTCCGTCGAGCCCTGCCGGCCTCGTTCTCCCCGGGACCCGGGCCCGAGGTCTCCGGGTCGGCCCTCCCCTCGCTGTACGGGGTGCGCCTGCGCCTGAACCACTCGACCCCCCAGATCCAGGCCGGGGCCATGAGACGGCTGCAGGAGGCGCAGCAGTTGCTCTCGCGGGCGCTGCTGGCCGCGTTCCCCGAGCGGCTCACGGCCGTGGAGGCCGCAGCCCTCGTGGGGGCTTTCATCGGGGGGATCAGCAACGCCGTGATCTTCTGTCTGGCCGAGGACCCGGACCTACCGGACACCTCGCAGGTCGCGTTCGAAGCGCTCGAGGTCGTACGCCGCCGTCTGCCAGAGCTGGACCGCGGGGCCGAGGGCTGAGGCGTGTTTCGGAGCTGTGTTTCGAACCTGCGAGTCATCCGGCCGTAGAGGCGGCCGGACGGGAAGGACGAGAGAGACCATGATGCGTGCGATCGTCGTCGAAACCCCGGGGGGACCGGACCGGCTGCAGCTGCGCCAGGTGCCGGTGGGCGAGCCCGGACCGCAGGATCTGCTGGTGGCGGCCGGGGCCGTCGGCGTCAACTTCATCGACGTCTACCACCGCAGCGGTGTCTATCCCAAGCCCCTGCCGTTCGTCCCGGGGCTGGAGGTCGCCGGGACGGTCCTGGCCATGGGCGAACAGGTCACCGGTTTTCGGGTGGGCCAGAGGGTGGCCACGGCCGGGGCCCTCGGCGGGTATGCCGAACAGGTGATCGTGCCCGCGCAGCAGGCGGTCGCCGTACCAGAGGGGGTGTCGGACCAGCAGGCGGCAGCGCTCATGCTCCAGGGGATCACCGCGCACTACCTCGTGACCGGCTGCCACGAGGTGGCCCGGGGCGAGACCGTCCTGGTGCAGGCGGCAGCCGGTGGGGTCGGGCTGCTGCTCACCCAGTTGGCCACTGCCCGCGGCGCCCGGGTCATCGCGACGACGTCCACCGAGCAGAAGGCCGAGCTGGCCCGCGAGGCCGGGGCCTGGCAGGTCGTCGGGTACGACAATTTCGCCCAGCGGGTCCGCAAGCTCACCGACGGGCAGGGAGTGCAGGCCGTGTTCGACGGTGTGGGCGGTCCCACGGTGGACGGCAGCCTCGCGTGCCTGCGCCGTCGGGGAACCCTCGTGCTGTTCGGGGCCGCCGGCGGCCCCGTCCCCCCGATCGATCCCCAGCGCCTGTCGGCCGCGGGCTCCGTGTTCCTCACCCGGCCCACGATCGGCGACTTCACGGCCACGCGCGAGGAGCTGCTCTCCCGCACGGACGAACTCTTCGCCCGGCTGGAGGACGGCACTATGCGCCTGCGGATCGAACACACCTACCCCCTCGCGCTGGCCTCGCGGGCCCACGAGGACCTCCAGGCCCGCCGCACGACCGGCAAACTGCTGCTGCTCCCCTGAGCAGCCGGCCACCCTTTTCCCCAGGAGACAGAACGTGAGACGACGCTTCGCCCGACTGTGCCTGCGCGTGTTCCGGTGGCGCACCGTGGGCCGGGTGCCTCACCGGGGTCTGCTCGTGGGCGCCCCGCACACCTCCAACTGGGACTTCGTCCTGATGCTCCTGCTCATGTGGAACGGCGGGGTCACGCCGAGGGTGTTGGTCAAGAAGGAGCTCTTCGTCGGCCCCCTGGGAGGGCTCCTGCGCGGCCTCGGAGCCGTGCCCATCGACCGGGCCCGGCCCGGGGGCCTGGTCAGAGACCTGATCGCCCAGGCCCGCAGCGGTGAGGACTTCCTGCTGGTCCTCGCCGCCGAGGGGACCCGCCGGCCCACCCGGTACTGGAAGTCGGGGTTCTACCGGATCGCCCGCAGCGCCGGCCTTCCCGTTTCGCTCGGTTTCGTGGACGGCCCCACCCGAACGCTCGGCTTCGGACCGACCCTGCGCCTGACGGACGACGTCCGCGCCGACATGGACGTGATCCGCGCCTTCTACGCCGACAAACGCGGGGTCCACCCCGACGACCGGGCCGCCCCCCGACTCCGCGAGGAGGACGCCCCCGGCCCCGGCCGGGGCTGACGGGGTCTGGTCCGACGGCTGTCCCACCCCTCCTACCCAGCTCCCCCAGCGACCCTCGAAGCGACACACACGAAGGAACCGTTCTCACCCTTCCCCATCACATCAATCTTGACTGATATCAGCTATGGTTGACGTAATGAGGGAGGGGTCCCGGACGAGGGAACGGAGGGCCATGGTGTCGACCGACGTACTGGAAACTGACACGGACGGGCCGGCTGACATGGCTGGGCCGGCGAATGCTTGGACCGTGGCGGGGCTGCTGGCGGACCCGTTGCGCAGGCGCTTGGTGGAACTGTTGTCCGACGGACCGGCGTGCACCTGCCACCTGGTCACCGACACCGGTGCCAAACAGCCCACGGTCTCCCACCATTTGCGGGCTCTGCGGGAGGCTGGGCTGGTCACGGCCGAGCCGCGCGGACGGTTCACGTACTACCGGCTCGTGCCCGAACAACTGCGGGCCGCCGCCGAACACCTGCTGAGCCTGGCCGAACGCGCCCGGGCGAACGACGACCGTTCGAGGGAGTGCTGATGGGTGCCCCGGAGCGCATCGGCCCGGATCCGTCCGAAACGGCGCCGGTGATGGCGCGGCTGTCGCGCTTGGACCGCTTCCTGCCGGTGTGGATCGGCGCGGCCATGGCCGTCGGCCTGCTCCTCGGTCGGGCCGTGCCCGGTCTGAACACGGCGTTGGAGGCTGTGGAGGTCGCCGGGGTCTCGCTGCCGATCGCGATCGGACTGCTGGTGATGATGTACCCGGTGCTGGCCAAGGTTCGCTACGACCGGCTCGACACCGTCACCGGCGACCGCCGGCTGCTGGTCAGCTCGCTCGTGACGAACTGGGTGATCGGTCCGGCCCTCATGTTCGCCCTGGCCTGGATCTTCCTGGCCGACCACCCCGCCTACCGGACCGGCCTGATCATCGTGGGGCTGGCCCGGTGCATCGCCATGGTGATCATTTGGAACGACCTGGCCTGCGGGGACAGGGAAGCTGCCGCTGTTCTGGTCGCGCTGAACTCGGTGTTCCAGGTCCTGGCGTTCGGACTGCTCGGCTGGTTCTACCTGTCCGTGCTGCCCGGTTGGCTGAACCTGCCCGACACCTCGCTGCAGGTGTCCGGCTGGGACATCGCGCGCAATGTGCTGATCTTCCTGGGGATCCCGCTGGCCGCCGGGTACGCCACGCGCCGCTACGGCGAGAGGGCCGTGGGACGTGCCCGCTACGAGGAGAAGTTCCTGCCAAGGATCGGACCGGTCGCCCTGTACGGGCTGCTGTTCACCATCGTGATCCTGTTCGCACTGCAGGGCGACGCGATCACCAACCGGCCCTGGGACGTCGCCCGGATCGCCGTCCCACTCCTGGCCTACTTCACGATCATGTGGGCCGGGTCCTACGCCCTGGGACGCGCCCTGGGACTGGGCTACGCCCGCACCACGACCCTCGCCTTCACCGCGGCGGGCAACAATTTCGAACTGGCCATCGCGGTGGCGATCGCCACCTTCGGCGTCACCTCCGGCCAGGCCCTGGCCGGCGTCGTCGGCCCCCTGATCGAGGTCCCGGTGCTGGTAGGGCTGGTCTACGTCAGCCTCGCCCTGCGGCACCGGCTGTTCGCAACGCCGCCCACCGGTACCGACCCCGCTGCGTCCACGGTCACCGGCCCTGCAAAGTCCGGAACAACTCCCCCAGGAGCGCCCTCGTGAACGATTCGAACGCCCCGGGCCGACAGGCCCCCGCCGAGAACCCTCGACCCAGTGTCCTGTTCGTCTGCGTCCACAATGCCGGCCGGTCCCAGATGGCGGCCGGTTGGCTGACCGCCCTGGCCGGGGACGCCATCGAGGTCCGATCGGCCGGCTCGGCCCCCGCCGAGACGATCAATCCCTCGGCCGTCGCCGCCATGGCAGAGGTCGGCATCGACATCACCCGGGCCACCCCGAAGATCCTCACCCCCGAGGCCGTCCGCTCCTCCGACGTCGTGATCACCATGGGATGCGGGGACACCTGTCCCTTCTACCCCGGCAAACGGTACGAGGACTGGGTCCTGGACGATCCGGCCGGACTCGGTGTGGAAGCAGTGCGCCCCATCCGCGACGCTCTCCGGGCCAAGATCGAACAGCTCGTCGACGACCTGCTCGAAACCCCGGCGTCGGCCTGAGCACCCCCGGCCGGTCCCGCCCCCACGGTCTCCCGCCCGGTTCCACGGACAGATGTTTCCTGCACGCAGGTGTTTCCCACAGGCAGGTGTTTCCTACAGGCAGGTGTTTCCTACAGGCAGGTGTTTCCCCGGGCAGGGGTCGGCTCGACAAGGACGCGGCCGGTACAGGACCACCCTTCACCGGTCGAACACGACCTCCGGATGCGTGGGATCCTCCTGTTCCAACAGGCCACTGGGACGGCCGCTGAAAACCTGATCGAAAAACGCCCCCAGGTAGGTCACGACGATCTGGACCGACCGCCGCCCGGCGATCCTCCCGAGTTGTTCCGCCGACCAGGTCCGACGCACGTCCCAGCGTTCGAGCAGGATCCCGGCATCCGTGAAACTCAGGTGCCCGCTGCCCCGCACGGTCAGTTCCCGGTGCCGGCCGCGCAGACGGGGCCACAGGCTCTTCCAGCCGGGGTCGTTCCGGGGACCGCCGTCGGCGCTTCCGAAGGTCAGCAGGGGCCGGCCCAGGTCGGCGTCCGGCGCGGGCCCGGGATTGTCGCCGTCGAGGTTGGCCCCGGCCGCGACCCGGGAATCGGCGAGCATCACGTGCACGGTCGCCGCGCCGCCGGACCCGTGTCCCACCATGCCGACACGGTCGGTGTCGAGGGCTCCCCGCACCGGCGTCGCCGGGTTCCCCCTGCCGATCGAACCGAGCCGATCGAGGACGAACCGCAGATCCGCCACGTGAGTGTCGAACACCCGTCGGGCTCGTTCCCCCGTGCCGATCGGTTCGCTCGGACCCCGGACGACCCTGCCGTCCGGGAACTCGGCCACCAGGGAATCGAACGGACGATCGACGACGAGAACGACGTAACCGAGGCTGGCCAGGGACTGCACCAGGCTCGTGGCGAGCATCCGGATCGAGGCGCTCGCCGGGGAGTACACGAGCACCGGCCATCCACCGGTCGGCGGGGTCCGTACGGCGGCAGCGTGCCGGGCCGTGAGGCCCACCCTGAGGTGTCCGGAACATACGTGCAGGTGTTTTTCAGCCAGAGCGAGCGTCGCGGCCGGCGCGTACCGTGCGTTCGGTTCCCCGTGGGGATCGGCCGGGTACCAGACCTGGACCGGCAGGGCGCGCGGTCGGCCGTCGGGGGCGAGGGGATCGGTCCGCTTCCGGTCGGTGAGTTCGAACGTTGACTCCCCCACCGGGTACGGGCCCGAGGGCCGGGGCAGGCGCAGCCCGACGTCCGTCGAGGTCGGGTCCGCGGTCGAGCACTCGTCGCCCCCGCCGGGCCCCGGGGTGGAGGAGTCCAGGACGTCGCCCCAGCCGCTGCATCCTGTCAGCAGCAGGACCACCAACACTGCGAGCGCCGGGACGGGTGTTCGGCGACGCAGTCCGCGGGCCGTGCCCCGTTCGACCCGGTGCCGGCCGGCCCGGCCGGGGGTTTTGTTCGCGGGGCCGTCCGGATGTTCGCCTTCTGCGGGGACAACCTTGCGCATAGGCCCCAGAGTGACACCATCGGGTGCCAGGGTCGAGGTCGGCCGGGACGACTGACCGGCGAATCGGTCCCGGGTTCCGTGGTTCCCGGGCCGGCAGTTCCCGAACAGGTCAGGCGGGGGGCTGGTCAGGCGGGGGGCCGGGTGTCCCCGGTGAGCAGTTTCTCGAGTTCGACACGGTGCAGTGCTGCGCGGGTCTGGGTCTCGGTGGCCGGGTGTCCGGTGATGAAGTTCTCCATCGTCATCCAGCCGCCCAGTCCCAGGCCCCGCAGGCGCACGGTGGCCCCGGTCCCGTCGATGGTCCTGTCACCGCTGACCTTCAGGGCCCGTTCCTCGTGCGACATGTCGTCTCCCGCGCCTGGAGCTGACCATGTCGGCCGATCCGCCCTGGACATCCCCCGAGTGGCACCCGGTGTGATGCCCTCTGCGGGCATAGAATATCCTGTTTCGATACTTTGACTCCCTTGACCCTTCCTGGGCGTGATGCTCAAATTGCACCGTTGTAGATCGTTCCGTTCGAATATCCGCTGCCCTGCTCTCCGTGTCCGTCCGTCCGCAGCGGTGAGGGAGAGGACAGCCATGCGGCCCGACCCGACCCGCACTGTTTCGGACGACCCGGACCCGAACGAGGAAGCAGCCCCGCTCCGGCGACGTCGGCGCGCTGGCGGGGACAGGAGAACCACGATCCGGTTCTCCTGGTGGGGAAACGAGGAACGGGCCGGGACCACGCGGGCCGCGGTGAAAGCCTTCGAGGCCGACGTCATCACGATGGGAGGGTCCTACCCGCGCGAGTACGGCGTCCCCACCGGGGTCAACACCTTCGGTCTGATCGCGGACCCGGCCCTGTTCGCCGGCGCGGGGGTGCCGATGCCCGACGACGACATGTGGACCTGGGACGACTTCGTCGAGGTAGCCACGGCGATCTCGACGAAGACCTCCGGCAAGGTCCGCGGGATCGGCAAGGTGACCGACCGGAAAATTGTCCTGGGCCCGGAGGGATCCACGTCCTCGACCGAGATACTGCGACGGGTCGGCCAGTCCGTCCTGTTCGCCAGGACCTCGCCCCAGGACGGTGGACGACAGTTCGTCGAGGAGATGAAGAAGGCCATCGCCCGGAGGTGAAACCGTCGGGAACGGACCTGTACGACGTCGAAAGGTGACAGGAGTGGATCGCAAGGCCATCGTGCGGCGGCACGCCGTCGTTCTCACCGGCCTGAATCCCCGTTTCCCCGTCCAAGTGGGCAACGGCCAGATCTGCATGTCCGTCGACGTAACCGGCTTGCAGAGCCTGCCGGACCGCTACCCGTTGCCGGACCCCGACGGCGGGCGTCCCGGGACCCTGCTGAGCACTCAGGCCCAATGGGGCTGGCACAGCTGTCCCGGGCCGGCCCCGGCCGACCTGCTCGCTGTGGACCCCTTCCCCCCGCCGGACAACGGTGCTCCCCGAAACGGTGAGGAAGGCCCGGTCCTGTGGCACTGGTACCGGACCCGGCAGCGGATGGTCCCCTACCTGGACGCCCCAGCCCTGTGCACCCAGGACGAGTCCGCCCTGGACCCACTGGTCCGCACCCTGCGGACCGATCCTCACCGCCTGGATCTGGTCCGGATCGGTCTGGTCCACCTCGACCGCCACGGTCACCCCGATGGCTGCCGTCCCGTGAACGCCGCAGAAGTGACCCGGACCCGCCAGGAACTCGACCTGTGGACCGGGATCGTCGAAAGCCGCAACATGATCACCGGAACACCGGTGCGGGTGAGAACCGCCTGTCACCCGGACCGCGACGCCTTCGCCGTACGGATCGAACAGAACGCCCCGGACTCCGAGAACGGCTTCGCCGTCCGTCTCGCCTTCCCCTATGGCTCCCGCTCCTGGAACAACGCAGCCGACTGGACCAGCCCCCACCGGCACCGCACCCTGCTCGCCCCCTGCCCCGACGGCGTCGAGATCCGACGCCTCTTCGATCACGACGCCGACCCCCTGTACCACCTCCGTCTGTGGTTCGGCCCCTCCGTACGACTGGAACGCCTCGGCACCCACCAACTGCTCCTGCGGACCTCCTCGGCCGTCCTGGACCTCGTCGTGGAGCTCTTCCCCCCGTCCGGGGAAGGACAGCCCGACGAGCCCGCGGCCCCTGCGCCCCTGACCGTCGACGGTGTTCTGAACGCGAGCGCCGCGAGTTGGGAATCTTTCTGGACCAGCGGGGCGGCCTGCGACCTCTCCGACTCCACCGATCACAGAGCCCCGGAAGTCGAACGCAGAGCCGTCCTGTCGCAGTACCTCACCGCGATCCAGGGCAGCGGTTCCCAGCCGCCCCAGGAGACCGGGCTGCTGTGCAACAGCTGGCGCGGGCGGTTCCACCTGGAGATGCATTGGTGGCACGCTGCGCACTTCCCGCTGTGGGGCCGGGCAGAACTCCTCGAACGCAGCATGGGCTGGTACGAGAGAATCCTGCCCGCCGCCCGCAGAACAGCAGCCGTGCAAGGACTCGACGGGGTCCGCTGGCCCAAACAAGTGGGCCCCGACGGGTCGGAGAGCCCCAGCCACATCGGCCCCTTCCTCGTGTGGCAGCAACCACACCCGATCTATCTCGCAGAACTCCTGCGCCGCGCGGCCGGACCGGACCGGCACAACGCCGTCCTGCGACGCTACGCCCACCTCGTGGACCAGACCGCCCGCTGCATGGTCGACCTGTGCGAGCCCTCCCCGGACGGCTACGGCCTCGGCCCGCCCCTGGTCCCCGCCCAGGAGTCCTACGCACCCTTCCGAGAGGAAGCCTCGAACCCACCGTTCGAAATGGCCTACTGGGCCTGGGCGCTGGCAGTGGCCCAACAGTGGCGTCGAACACTGGGGCTGCCCGACGAGCCGCAATGGGAGAAGATCCGCCGGGGGATGGCGCCCTCACCCGTGAGCCGAGGCCGCTACCGGGCCGTCGCCACCCCCGACCTGGACCTGCGCCGGGACCACCCCTCCCCCGTGTACGGACTGGGCCTGGTCCCCGCGACCGGCTACCTCGACCCCGGCCTCGCCCTGGCCACCCTGCGGGACATCGTGGAGGACTGGGACTGGGAGAGCACCTGGGGATGGGACTGCCCGGCCCTGGCCATGACAGCCGCCCGTCTGGGACAACGCTCCCTCGCTGTGGACCTGCTGACGAAACCCACTCCCAAGAACCGGTACGGCATCACGGGCCACAACCGCCAGTCCGAGACCCTCCCGGCCTACCTGCCGGGCAACGGCGCCCTCCTGGCAGCCCTCGCCCTCCTGATCGGCGGCTGGGACGGCGACGGCGGGACCGACTGCCCCGGCCTGCCCGACGACGGCACCTGGCGAGTACGGCACGAAGGATTCTGCCGCAGCCCCTGATCGAACACCCGCCGGGCAGTCTCGCTCCTGGCCTTCGCCGTGGGGCAGCGCTACCTCGTCCGCGGCATCGCCACCACCGGCCTGAAGTGACCCACCGCTCCGGGACGCCGACCGGCCCGGCATGGGATCATGAGCCTCGTGTTGTCCCCGTCCTGCCCCGGCCCCTACGGGGACCTGCCCGTGACCTCGGGGTTCACCATCCCGGACAGGGAGTTGCACTGGCGTTTCTCCCGGTCGAGCGGGCCGGGCGGCCAGGGCGTCAACACGACCGACAGCCGTGTCGAACTGTCCTGGGACGTGGCGGGGTGTCCGGGACTGGACCCCGATCAGCGCGAACGGCTGCTGCAACGCCTGTCCGGCAAACTGGTCGACGGCGTCCTGACGGTGACCGCCTCACAGTTCCGGGCCCAGCTGCGCAACCGGCAGGCCGCCCGCGAGCGCCTGGCCCGCCTGGTCGCCGGGG